>CAZZXL010000039.1:0-31472 GCA_964658035.1 uncultured Acetobacteraceae bacterium | reverse complement strand
CCCACTTCCAGGTCACGCCAAGCCTGCATGATGCGGCCGAAATCCCTCGTGAAAACGGCCGCCTGCAGGCCGTACCGCGAGGCATTCACCATTGCGATGCCATCTTCAAAAGTCTCATAAGGCGTGATCGTAATCAGCGGCGCAAATGCCTCTTCGCGGTAGATCATTGAAGTAGCGGGCGGCTTCGCGATCACAGACGGCTGCAGCACAGCCCCCTCGCGGCTGCCGCCTGTGAGCAAATGGGCGCCTTCTGCGAGGGCTTCGTTGATCCATGTTTCGGCGCGTTGTGCGGCGGCTTCCGAGATCATCGGCCCAACCTGCGTTTCCTCGTCCATCGGATCGCCGGTCACCAGGGTTTCAACGGCTGCCGTGATTTTCTGGGCGAGGGTCTGCCAGCGAGTCTTGTGGATGAAGACGCGTTGCACCGAGATGCAGCTTTGGCCGGCATAGCTGAAGCCGCCGGCAACTATGCGCAATGCAGCCAGGTCAAGGTCCGCATCTTCGTGCACAAGCACGGCAGCATTGCCGCCTAGCTCCAGCGTGACCCGCTTCTTGCCCGCCTGCGTTTTGAGCTGCCAACCAACAGCCGCACTCCCGGTAAACGAAAGCATGCGGGGCCGCTCGTCAGCGACCAGCTTGGCGGCGACTGCATTCGAGCACGGCAGCACACTGATGGCGCCGGCCGGCCAGCCTGCTTCGACCACGATCTGACCCAGGCGAAGAGCTGTGAGCGGCGTCTGCGGCGCTGGTTTGATCAGGATGGGATTGCCGGAAGCGACAGCAGGCGCGACCTTATGCGCAACCAGGTTCAGCGGGAAGTTAAACGGCGTGATGCCGACGATCGGGCCAATGGGAAAACGGCGGCCGATAGCCGTGCGCTGGGTATTCGAAGAATCGGCTGTAGAAGGCCAGTCAAGCGGCAGAACGCTGCCACCGATGCGCTTTGCTTCTTCAGATGCGATGCGGAAAGTATCAATCGCACGCGACACTTCACGCCCTGCATCAAGCAGCGGCTTGCCTGCTTCGAGGACGATGCCACGGGCGATGTCTTCGCGCTCTTCCGCGATGCGCTCGGCTACGGACAGACAAATCTGCGACCGCCGCGCCGAGGTCAGGATACGGGTCTGTTGAAACGCCTTCGCGGCCGCTGCCAGGGCTTCTTCGACGTCCGCTTCCGTCGCCTGGCAGACAGAGGCGATCAGGTATTGATCGAAAGGCGCACGAAGCTCGATTGTGTGCTCCGAGTTGCGCGGCACACCAGCCAGCAGGAAAGGCACGATGCCACGCTTGGCCGCCTGCTGCGCCTTATGGGTCGCACCTTCACTCGCTCTGGTGCCGGGCTTGCTGCCGCGGACCGTCTTCGAATCGGAATTGGCCATGCCTTTTGCTCGGACCTCGACTTTCTTCGTCGTTGCGTTCTGCGCTGCACCGATGAAACGCAATAGAGGAATTATGCACGCACCGCGGGTCAGGTTCATTTTGGGGAGCTGGTGCCACAACAGGAAATTGACCAAAACTGTTTGCCGAATCTGGTCAGGCACAGGCTCCCCTGACTTACGTTGGGTGCAGGAGATTGCACCGATGTCGACCACCCGCCCTCGCAGCATCAGCGCCAAGGAGACCATTGCGGTCACTCTGCACGTAGCGCTCGAGCATCACCATCGCAGTGAGCTGCAGGAAGCTTCAGCGCTCTACCGGGAAATCCTGGGGATGGACCCCAATCATGCCGATTCCCTTTTCCTGCTCGGCATGATTGCCATTGCAGATGGCGACCGCCAGGCGGCGGTGCAGCTGCTGCGTGCCGCAATACGCAATCGTCCGAAAGCCGCTCACATGCACTCTGCGTTAGCCGAGGCACTCCTCGGGGCTGAACGGATATCAGCAGCACTGCAAAGCTATTGGCGCATCCTCTCGCTCGAGCCGGAGAACCCTCTGGCCTACGTCCAGGTGGGGGATGTTCTGCGTTTGATCAAGCCCAAAGGTGGTAACGATGTGCTGGCCGCCTCCTGCTACCGGCGTGCGCTGGATATCGATGCGGTCTGCGCCCAGGCGCATTTTGGTCTGGGCAACACATACTGGCAGGCTGGCGACCTGGCAGGGGCGGAACGCGAGTACCGTGCGGCGCTTGCTTCTGAAGAACGAACGTCGAGCTTTCATGGCGCACTTGCGGATGTTCTCTACGCCGGACAGCAGTATGCGCCGGCGGCCGATGCCTACCGGCGAGCGATCCAGCTGAAACCAAATTCACCCACGATGCTGCGACGGCTCGGCGACGCGCTTCTTCACCTCGGCCAGCATGCACGTGCCGAGGCATGCCATTTGCGCGCCAATGCGCTGCTTTGCAGGACAGCGAGATCCAGCGAATCAAGGACGGTGTTGCCCGCGGCATTGACTGCGGCATTGACAAACCTGCGCCCGTGGAAAGACCGGACTCACGAGAGTCATGGGCCTGGCCGGGAGGCGATGCTGCCGCCGCATTTGCCGGCGCGTTCGTCTGCAACAGACGCCTTCGTTGCAGAAGATGAAATCGAACGGACGGCCTGAAGCTGGGCCGTGCAACCCAGGTCAGGTGCGCTCGGGAGGCTTAACGGTTCAATTCAGCACTCTCTCTCAAGACGAGGCGCCGGCGGGCCAGCGTTGATGCCGCTACAATAAGTGCTGGAAACCACAGCAATGACGATCACTGACTCAACGACACCATTTTTTACGCAGGCGGCCAACACGGCGGGCTTGATTATCCTCAACGAAGAACAGGGTGCTGACTCGCAGGGACGGCCGACCTACATCTATCGCTTTGGCACATCGAGCGATGCGACGCAGCAGCATACCCTGACCATGGAATTGAGCGAGAGCTTTCAGATTGCCGCGCCCCAAATGCAGGAAGGGCTGGTAAGCCATCTCGCCGAGGCAGCGAAGCGTTTGCGCAATCCTCGGCCGGACGCCTACGTGACGCTGGCCGGGCTGCCGATTTCCATCAGGGATTTTAAGTGGCCGCTGCACCTTTCGACCTCGGGTGCCGATACCATGCTGGTGCATGGCACGGTTGGCCTTGAAGACGGTACAGATTCGCCGCTGCACGCCAAAATCTCCGCGGCCCTGACAGTCACCTTTAATGAAATTGTTGTGGCTCCGGAACAGCCATTTGCGGAAGGCTTTATCTATAACGCGATCCGCAAGACGCTGGACCAGGGCCAGCTGGAATTATTGAAGTCCGGCAACCGTCAGCCTGTACCGGTAACCACGCGCTACTACAGCCGCTGGCAGAAAAAGTTTGTCTTTGCTGACACGAACGAAGCCCAGAGGCGCGAGTTTATCGCGCTCAAAGCCTACTGGCTTTCAGCCGTGCTTGGCGACAATGAGCCGGTGTGGATGGCCGATCCGCGCGACGCACAGTACTTGAATACCACCATTGACGAGATGAAGAAGGATGTCCAGCAGCAGGCTGCTGCCGGGCTGTTGCAGATGGCAACTGATCCTGAGTTTGCCTCGGCTACCCAGAAACTGCTCGAACATGCAGAGATGTATCGTCACAAACTCGACGAAGCCATCGCTGCCACTAAGCCCGCTTTCAATGAAGATATGCGCGCCGGGCATACCAATATGTAAGCTCTTGTTTCCGCGAGGTTTAATGCGCAGACCTGTCAGCCGCAGCAGCGGCTGGCAGGTCGTTAAACTCTGCCCGAGCCCCCAGTGGCTGAAGCGTTCTTGCTGGCAGTGAACTTCGGCGATGCAGCTTTCTTCTTCGCCATACTCTTCTTCACTGTAGCCGCCTTCGCACTCAGCTTCGATAACGGATTCACCGTCTTCTTTTTAGGAGCAGCGACCTTCTTCTTCGAAGGAGCGCCCTTCTTCGCGGCGGCGCGCGAGGCCAGCAGCTTCCGGCGAGCAACTACCAGTTGCTCTCGTTCGAAAGCAGGCAGTAAGAGCAACGTCTTTACCCGGGCAGGCAGGCGATTGTGGACGCCCTGGTTTGCAGCACGCAAAAACTCCTGCAGTTCCGATCGGCGAAAGACGTTCCAGTGGGTCAGCGCAACCCAATAAATGCGGGCCATGTACGGCGCGGGAACAACGCCCTCGGTTTCCAGAAGTTCGGCATAGCGTTCAGGCCCGACATAAAACATGGCGACAGGCGTTGGTTTGGCTGGGTCCCTGTCTTCATCAAGATTGAGCAGCGCGAACATCTTGCCGCCAATAGCCTTGTCGCCGACCCAGTAGACCAGGTTCGCTCCCCACTGCATCGTCTCTTCCACGTGGGGAAGCATTCGTAGAAAGCTGCGCGCCTGTTCTGCATCCATGCACGCCAGTATCCTTGGTTTCCCAGGCGGCTACAAGCGATAGCCCGCTCAAGGCCCAAAGGAGGCCGCTTCAACCCGGCTTTCCAGCGACCGGCAGGGGAGCTGTCATGCTCGTCCCGCAGCGACTGCAGAAGCGAACGCCACTGACCGTCTCTGCACCACAGCTTGGACAGTAAAGAGCTGGCAGCGGCAACGAGCCATAGCTCCCGGAAACCGTTGCAACAGGCTGCGTGCCAGTGATGGTCGATGCAATGTATGCCGACAACTCTGCATTGAACTGTCGCACACGGCCGGGCATGAAGAAAGCCTCAACAAAGGCAATCAAAAACGGTATGCCCGTAACGGAAAAGATGGCATAGAGAATGCCCAGGCCGGTACGGCGCATGTAGAAGTGGTGAGCGCCAAAACCCCCGAGAAAAATTGCCAGCAGAACGCCGACCACTTCGCTCTTGGCCGAGACCTGGTAGCTGGCAAAATAGGCCGCGCGCTGCTGATCGTCCATCGGCGGAAAATTCAAAACGATCGGTTGTGTCATGTTCACTCCTCGCCGCGTCGGCGTCCTGTCGCTACAACTAGAGCAAATTACCTGATGCTACGGTGTTTCTGGCTAAATCCAGGTTGGCCTTTTCTTGGCGAAAAGACCCGTGCTCATCGTATCTTCGCTCTACACCTTCAGGTAATTGCTCTACTGCCAGGATGTACGCGTTGTGGCCCGGAACGGTTCCGCGCGCTTTGCATGCCGCTTGCCTGTTGTCACGATGGCCAAGGCGGGCTCTCGATCCTAAAGCCGCACTCTTGTGCATTTGAAATTTCGGCTAAGCCAGTTGCTGCAACAGGTTGTCGACTTTCACGTTCAATTCTTCTACCTGCAGGCGGAGCGTTGCAACGGTTTGTTCCAGGGCGGCCACTTGATCTTTCAAACCGGGCGTACTTGAAGAGTGGGATGGGGCAGCGGTTACCGCTGACGATTCGGTCAACCCCGGCTCGCCGCAAAGCAGGTGGGCGTAACGAACTTCCTTGGTGCCGGGCTGCCGGGGTAAGGCGATGACAAGTGCAGGCTGTCGATCCATCATGCGCTGGAGCGTCGATTGCACATCAGCGGTCTCTTCAATGGGGTGCAGGCGTTCGGTACGGCCGCGCAGCTCGCCCGGCGTCTGTGGGCCGCGCAGGAGCAGTTCGCAAAGGATGGCTTCTTCGCGGCGTCCCAGGTTCAGCACCTCGGCCAGTCGATGTTCATACTTGGTCGCGCGAGAATCGCGCAGGAACGCGACCATCCCTTTGTGGCCAAGCGCACTACCGGCATTGCGCACCAATTCTTCATCAAGCACCATTACCGGATCGCGATTTGACTTCTGGTTGCACGCGTTGACCAGGGCATTCAGCGAAAGCGGGTAGTACTCCGGCGTGGTGATACTTTTCTCCAGCAGGGCGCCGAGAACGCGGGTTTCAACAGGATCAAGAACGGGCAGCATGGTTAGGTTCCAGGGATGAGAGTCTCCGCAAGCTCATCATAGTGGAAGGGTCTACCAGGAAGTAGAACCGATAGGTAAGGCCATGCTTTGAAACCTGGACCGGATGGACTGATCTTAGTGCAATAGGGCGGGTTGGGCAGTTCGCCCCGCAGAAGACTTGTCGCTGCTTCTTTCCTTGCTCTTCTGAAAGTAGAAACCCTGGTATTTAGCAACGTCATATTTGGGCTGGAAGTTGACATGCAGGTTTCGTGGTACTTCCCATCTGTCCTGCTCGCGATAACCGAGGAGACGCATGCCCTGGCAAAACGCTTCGCGATTCGGAACACGATAGGGCGTGTACGTGCTATGCCGCGTGCGCTGAATCGTGTAGTAGCTCTCTCCGTCGTACATCGGCACGCGGTTGATCAGGATATGCTCCGGCATGTGCGCCAGTGTCGCCAACAGTTCCGGGAGGTCAGAGCGCATGTACTGCAGGGCGCCATTCGTGACAAAAATTGCGGCCTCGGCCGCTGGCTGGAGTTCGCTCGTGAATGACAATCCGCTGGCAGAATGCTGGAGTGCCAGGTCCGTCCCCTGTTTGACGAAGGCGGGGAGATCGCAGACGATCCACCGGCACCCGGCCAGCGTCGGCAGGTAGGGGGTATAGGAATACCAGCATTGCCCAAGTCCCCCGCCAAGGTCAAAGATAGTCACGCCCGGCCGAAGGATTCTTCCTATCCAGAACAAAACGGGATAGTCGTGCTGGTTCAGAACAAAATGATGGTTCAGGTAAAAGTCAGGGATGGAAGCGTCATCAAACCCGACTGCCTCGCCCTTGGGAATGGCCTGGAGCGCAGCTTCATACGTGGGATAGATGCCGCTGTATACCGGTTCGTCGTCATGCCGGTGGAAACGCCGTTCGTTCCGGAGATCGCGCGCCGTCGCCGTTGCTCTATGGAAAAGTGATTTTGCTGCTTGCCCGAACATGCAGGACGCTTCCTCAAAATTCCCATCACAGTGATTCTGTGTCACAGTGATTCTGTCTATTGAGACGGTAAATCAAAGGGCGTATCCCCTGGGAAGTTTTTACATGTGGGATACGTTTATTTTCCCTGGCGATCAAATTTTCCGGCTGTAGCCATGGAAAAAACAGGTCGACTGCGCAAAAGGCGATCGACATTCTCTTCAGTGGTGAGTACTTTTTACGGCTGTCGCAGGAAATCGCAACTACGAATGATGCGAACGATCGCGCAGGCGAAGAAAAGGGCCCTCTACGCACAGGTACAGGATGGCAGCGGCGAAGAGACAGGTGGCCGCGTAAAAGGCGGTGGTTGAGACGCGGGGTTCATCCGTCCACTCGGGAAGCCATAGCCTGTCCAGGTGGACGACTTCCTTATGCGTCAGGTAAAGACTGAAAGCCAGTGTCGCGACCAGCTTTACACCGGGGAAACGAAAGCGGCCCAAAACGCCATTGCGACTGACACTGGAAAGCAGCAGCAGTCCGAAGCCACCGGCGAGAACAGGGAAGCCAACGGCAGTTCCCCAGGCAGCAACACCACTCACGGAGTCGAAGCGGTCCTTGAAGAGCCAGACGGAAATTCCGAAAAGCGACAGTCCGGCGAGCAATGTCGAGTATCCGTGCGCCGTCATCTTCGCCCACCATGCCGGGCGAAAATTCCTGAGGAGTGCCAGGGTCACGCCGACGAGCAGTCCATCCAATCGCGTGTAGGTAGGGTAGTAAATCTGCTCCAGGTAAGCCATGGCACTGTTCCCACTGCCAAGTGGGCGCAACACCCGGCAGAGAACATACGTGCGCCAGGCGATACCAGCGAGCACCACCGCCAGCAGCAGAGTCACTGTTCTGCGGACGGATGGCCGCTTCATGAAAAGCAGGACGAGCAGCGGCAGTACCAGGTAGAAGTGTTCTTCGACACACAGCGACCACGCGAACGAAAATGCCTGGTGGATGGAGTAATCGATAAAGAAGTTCTGGGTAAAGGTGAGAAACAGCCAGAGGGGCGAGATGCCCGGCGACTCCCTCCATGCCGGAACAGTGAAGTACAGCAGCAGGACGACCAGGTAGGCGGGAAGGATGCGAAAGGCGCGGCGGCGATAAAACTCTGCCACGGACAGCTGCCTGCCTGCTAGGTACGGCTTGAACAATTGCGAACCAATCAGGAAGCCGCTGAGCACGAAGAACATGTCTACGCCCATCCAGCCGATCTTGGCTAGGGGAGCGAACATCTCCGGAAGATCGCTACCCAGGTGGAAGATCATCACCAGCACAATAGCCAGTGCCCGCAGTGTGTCGAGGCCGTGCAGCCTGGTAGTCGCAGGTTTGTTGGTAACGGCAGATACGGGCGCAGATACGGGCATTGAGCTTCAGCATAGCTTTCAACTGCGCTTCCGCCAGTAGTGACTTAGAGTCCAGACAACGTCTTTATGCATCTCAAAGAACGTGATGACAACTACTACGGTTAACGCGAAAGCAAGCGGCACGTTCAAGATTGGCGGAGATCTGCAGGTAAACCGTCTTGGTTATGGCGCGATGCGTCTCACGGGCGAAGGTATCTGGGGTCCCCCTAAAAGCAAGGATGAGGCAATCAGGGTCTTGAAGCACCTGCTCGATCTCGGTGTCAATTTTATTGACACAGCTGACTCCTACGGTCCCTATGTCAGCGAAGAATTAATTGCCGAAGCACTGCATCCGTATGCCAAAGACCTGGTGATCGCAACCAAGGCGGGCCTGGTGCGGACGGGGCCAAACCAGTGGCTGCCCGTTGGCCGCCCGGAGTACCTGCAGCAGGAAGTCGAGATGTCTCTGCGCCGTCTGAAAGTGGAGCGGATAGACCTCTGGCAGCTGCACCGCATCGACCCTAAGGTGCCGGTCGAGGAGTCGCTCGGCATCATCAAGCAACTGCAGGAACAGGGCAAGATTCGCCATGTTGGCTTATCAGAAGTGAAGCCGGAGGAAATCGAGCAGGCGCGCAAGGTGGTCGACATCGTCAGCGTCCAGAACCAGTACAACATTGGCGATCGCCGTCACGAAGACACGCTGAAGTATTGCGAAGAGAACCATCTCGCCTTTATTCCCTGGTTTCCGGTAGCAGCGGGGAAGCTGGCTCGTCCGGGCGGCGCGTTGGATGCTGTCGCCAAAAAGAACAGTGTCAGCGTGTCTCAACTTTCACTGGCATGGTTGTTACAGCGCTCGCCGGTCATTCTACCGATTCCAGGTACGTCCTCGGTCGAGCATCTGGAAGAAAACGTTGCAGCGTCTGACGTGAAAATCGATGCCGGTACTTGGCAGGAAATTGAGCAGGAAGCGGGTAAGATCGGCAAGTAGTCAAATTGCAAACCAAAAGCCCGGCACCTGGTGCCGGGCTTTTGGTTGATAGACAGGCCAAGTTAGGAAGCTTTGTCCTCGCGTACGTCCGGCTGCCCTTCCATGTTGGACTGTTGCTGCGCCTTGGCGAAATCCGCGATCAGGGCGCTGCGCAGTTTACCGCGGGCAGGCAGGTCGGCACCCTCTGTACGGAGTGGCTGACGATGTTGCGAGGTTATGATGAGCGCACGCGCCGGGCCGTCCGCCGAGCAGCAGATGGTCCGCGTGGTGCGGGCGTCCAGGTAAGCGGCGTCGCCGTCTTCCAGGACGTGCAAGGCTTCGCCATACTGCACTTCCAGTGTTCCCCCCATCACGATGATGATCTCCGAGCCGACAAATACCTGCGGCCGAAACTTTTCTTCGCGGCTTGCGGGCAGAAACTCCGCCAGGCATGGACGAAGGCCGTCATGGGGAACCAGGATGCCGAAGCTCTCAGCAATATGCGTCGGCGTATCACGCTCCCCCTGCGGCAGCCGTGCCCGGTTCTTATTACGCGAGATACGGAAGAGCGCGTCCGAATCCGCCTGGAAGAAGTAGGACAGATCCTTGCCGAAGATCATGGAAATGCGCGCGAGGTTCCGCAGCGTGGGCACAACGCGACCAGTTTCCAGCTGCGATAGAAAGCTGGCGGAGAGACCGGTCTGCTTTCCCAGCTCTACCAGGCCCATGGATTTACGCAGGCGCAGGCGCTTGATGCGCGCGCCAATCTTGGTGTCTTCAATCAGGTGCTCAACGACGTCGGGGTCGACAGGAATCGGCGTCGCCGCGGTCTGTTTCTGCTCTTCTGCCATGGGATTATGTCTCCATCCATTTCTATCGTTAGGACGCAGAAATTAGCAGCATTCTTGTGCGGTCGAGCTGTTTTATTGCAGGAAATTGCAACTTTTGACAATATGGAGAATTTGCCCGCGAAAGATCAACAGGAGCAACGAATCAGACCGCCAATGTAAGCTCCCCGCCACTCTGGCTCGGAGCGCAAAGAGAAGGCCGCGATTGCTCGCGGCCTTTGCTTTGCTGGGTGCTATTAAGGTTAAGCTTCGCGAACGCCGTCCACAAACGCCTTCAGCTTGCGCGAACGTGAAGGATGACGCAGCTTGCGCAGGGCCTTGGCTTCTATCTGCCGAATGCGCTCACGTGTTACCTGGAAGCTCTGGCCGACTTCTTCCAGCGTGTGCTCTGATCCGTCTTCAAGACCAAAACGCATCTTGATCACGCGCTCTTCCCGCGGCGTCAGCGTACGCAGGACTTGCGACGTATATTCCTTGAGGTTGACGCTGATGACCGCCTCGGACGGCGAAACCGCCATTCGATCTTCGATGAAGTCGCCAAGATGCGAATCTTCTTCTTCGCCGATCGGTGTTTCGAGCGAGATCGGCTCCTGGGCAATCTTCAGTACCTTGCGGACCTTAGCCACCGGAATATCCATACGCCTGGCTATTTCTTCCGAAGTAGGTTCGCGCCCAAGCTCCTGCACCAGCTGACGCGAAGTGCGGATGAGCTTGTTGATGGTCTCGATCATGTGCACCGGGATACGGATGGTGCGGGCCTGGTCAGCAATCGCGCGGGTAATCGCCTGCCGGATCCACCAGGTGGCGTACGTTGAAAACTTGTAACCACGCCGGTATTCGAACTTGTCGACAGCCTTCATCAGGCCGATGTTGCCTTCCTGGATGAGGTCAAGGAACTGCAGGCCGCGATTGGTGTACTTCTTTGCAATCGAGACTACCAGTCGCAGGTTGGCTTCAATCAGTTCACGCTTCGCCTGCTCGGCATCCATATCGCCCTGGACCATCTCGCGCTGGGTGCGCTTCAGGTCGGCGATGGGGATACCAATTTCAACTTCGAGCTTTTCGAGGTCCGTCTTACAGTTTTTCTGCTGCCGACGATATTCCTTCTTCAGCTCTTCGCTCTTGGACTGGTCATGCTTCACGTCAAGCGACTTGATCTGCCGCTCGAGCACGCGCATGGAGTCGACTGTCTTGTTCACCTTGTCGAGAAGGCGCTTGCGCTCGGCATTGGTGTACTTCAGTTCACGGACAATGCGCGAAACCAGGATCTTTTCGCGATTGATTGCCCACTTGGTTTTGCGATATTCCTTGGCCTTGGTCTTGGGGTTCAGCGTGTCCAGCTTTTCCTGGTGAACGGCGCCCTTCTTCTGGTGCTTGATCAGCGCATCAACGCGGCCGACGGTTTGCTTAATGCGCGCATGCAGGATTTCTTCCGTGACTTCTTCTTCATCGAAGATCACAACTTCCTTGATGTTGCGCACACCACGCTTCAGGTCATCGCCGAGAGCGACCACTTCGCGAATCACGATGGGCGACCGTGAGATCGCCTTTAGAACACGCAGTTGCCCGCGCTCGATGCGCTTGGCAATTTCAACTTCGCCTTCGCGTGTCAACAGCGGTACGGTACCCATCTCGCGCAGGTACATGCGGACAGGATCATTGGTTTTTTCAAGTGTCCCCGGGGTCAGGTCGAGCTCTACGTCTTCCCCGTCTTCACTCTCGCTCTCGAACTTGTCGCCGCCGAACTTGGGGCCACCTTCGAGTACATCGATACCCTGCGTGCCGATCGTGGTCAGAAGGTCGTCAAGGTCCTCCGGCGAATGCATATCGCCAGGGATAAGGTCGTTCACCTCCCCATAGGTGAGGTATCCCTTTTCCTTGCCCGTATCGATGAGCTTCTGGATATCGTCTTCGTATTTATCTTCTTTTTCTTCGTCTAATGCCAAGCGAGTTTCATCTCCCGCGGAAATTTTCATAACGCCAGCTTTCTGCCAGCTACCCGGCAACCAGGTTGGCCGTGGTGGTGCGTGTACAAGCTATAGTTCGCGATAGGGTTGACGGCGCACCTGTGTGGCCCTTGAATGGGCATGTCCCGAATCCTTATTTGGAAGGGAAGGTAGACGCACTCCGCCTAAGCTCCTAGAATATCACGAATCAACTGGTCACTCCTCCGCTTTTTGGAGAGAAACAGCCACTCCGCGGCCCCGTCTTAATGACAGTCATCCTCAATTTGTTAGATGTATGAAGCGCGTTTTTGTTTCACTGCGCATAGCGTTCATCCTGGACGGGTCATCACTGAGCAGATTGGCTCACCAACCGCTCGTCCGGGCCGAAAACAGCACCAACAGGCGGCCACAGCCGAGGGCGGCCGCAACGAAGAAGAGGGGTTTGTCTCTCCACCCTCCAACAGCGGTGTCATCCCGAGCGAGCCGAAGGACTGCGTTTCTTTCCCGTGCCGGCCAACGAGTCATCCGGCAAAGCGTTTACCAAAAGGCTATAGGCACTGTGTCTTGACCTGACGGACGGAATAAACGGAACGCTATGATGGAATACCTATGCGGCTGTTCTTTCTCATAGCCTGGCTTGGCGCCTTTATTCTTCCGCACACGACGAGCGGACAGACCCCGGCAACGCCGCTTGCCCCTGCCACCCAGTCACCCTATCGCCTCCGCGTTCCCGTCAATGAGATTGCTCTCACCTTTCACGCCTCAGATGCGCATGGCAAGCCGCTGACCCGGCTGACCGAGCGCGATATCGAGCTATCCGACAATGGCAAGAGTCAGGACCATATCCTGATCCTCCAGCCCCTGCAGGATCTTTCCATTCGCTCTGGTTTTCTGTTCGATATCAGCGCGTCCATGCTGAAGGATCTCAATTTCAATAGAGCGATCGTCCAGATGTACGCCTCAAGTCTGCTCCGCAAGGGTGTCGATCAGGCCTTCGTGATGCAGTTCGATACCCACACGCAGCTGACCCGCGGATGGACGGGGGACGACTCCGCCATTGCGAAGGGATCGGCGGCGATCGGCCCTCGGTCAAATCGCATCGATCCGCTCACCGCCATCTTTGATTCGCTTTACACAACGTGCCGCGATCAGTGGAACGGGAAGGAATCCGACTCCACCGGCAATTTCATCCTCCTGTTCAGTGACGGAGAAGACAATGCCAGCCATGTCTATCTAAGCGAAGCCGTGGATATGTGCCAGCGCCGCCATATTGCCATCTATGTCATTGAAGCGAAGCCTTCGTCGCACTTCTCGGATGGGCCGAAAAACTTGGCTGATCTCGCCACGCAGACGGGCGGACGGGTCTTCAGACACCCCAAGGCAAAGGATATCCCGGACGATCTCCAGAGGATCGAAGCCGAACAGCGGAACCAGTTTCGCCTGGTCTATCGACCCGCGGCTTTTGTGGCAGATGGATCTTTCCATCCCATCCAGCTTCGCTGCCTGACGCAGGGATGCCGCATTGCGACCCGTTCCGGTTACTACGCTTTTCCGCGGCCGTAGGAAGCAGCTGGGCACGTAGCTTCGTTTGCCCGCGCTCTCGGCTGTCTACCGTGAACCATGTGATGCTAAGATGTATCACATGAAGAACGTATCAGTTCGTGATCTACGTTATGACTTCAAGAAAGTGGAGCACCTGCTGAGCCAGGGCGAGGAGATCCAGGTCACCAAGCGGCGGCATGTAATCGCACGCCTGGTGCCGGAAAAACCCGCTGACCGGCCACCCATGCCCGATTTCCTGGCACGATTAAAGGCTATCTACGGCGATAAAATGATGGAGATCTCTGCAGCGGAAATCATACGCATGGACCGCGACCGCTATTGAGTTTCTATTTCGATACCAGCTTCGTTGTCTCTCTGTACGCGGCTGATTCGAACTCGGTTGTGGCAGCTCGCGTCATGCCTCCCTCCGCGAATGGATTGTGGCTGACCACCTTCACTGAGTTGGAAGTGGTAAATGCTCTTGGTCTGTGTGTTTTTCGCAAAGTCCTGTCGACGTCGCTTGCCCTGGAGTCATTGCGGGCCTTCGAGCAGGACCTGCGCAACGGCATCTTCCAACTCAGGCCATTGACCGAGGCTGTGTATGTCCGCGCCCGCCAGCTTTCGCGCGAGACCACACCGCACCTGGGTACACGCGCGTCTGACCTGCTTCACGTGGCCGCGGCCCTCGAGTCAGGGGCGACAAACTTCTACACGTTCGACCGGCAACAGGCGAAGCTGGCGAAGGAAATGAAGCTCAAAATCAACGCGATTACCTGATACTTTGGTTGGTCAGGCTTCGCGCAGCGCGCGATCGAGCGCCAGTTTGGCTGACGTAAGCGTCAGCACCTGCTGCTGGTCGCCACGCCTTTCGGCTTCGGCGATCTCCGCCCGCAGGCTGCGCTGTTGCTGCTGCAGATGATGGTGTTTCAGCGTCGCAATGGCGGCTTCAAGATCGTGCTGCGAAAGTGCGTCATGCTCCTTCATCAGGATGTCGGCCAGCATGGCGCGGCCGGAGCCGGCTTCCAGGGCGTCCAGCGCATCGTGCGATGGCCGCAGACGCAACGGTTCGATCATGTGCGCGATGCCGATCGACGCGAAGCATTCCGGATGGCTTTCAAGAGCTGTCACGGCCTGCGCGAAGATGCTGTCATCGAGTGGCGAGGCCAGGGCGCGCAGCAGAACACGCTCGGCCTCGCTGCAGCTGGTCGCGCGCATCGGGGTCACCGCATCACGGCGTTTAGCGGCCGCCAGTCGCAGTTCTTCACGCATCACGGCAGAGTCGATGCCGAGTTTTTGCGCGGCATCAGCAGCGAATTCATCCCGGCCAATCAGGCTGGGCATCTTACGGATATACGGCAACAGGTAGTTGAGGGCGGCGACCTTGGCATCCGCGCTGCGGGGCGGGAAGAGGATGCGAGCGCGATCGATCAGGTAATCCGAATGGCGGCGGGCTTTGCTGAGGGCTTCGCCATAGGCACGGATACCACGTTCGCGGATGTACCGGTCAGGGTCGAGGCCGTCTTCCAGGGTCACGACGCGGACTTCAAACCCTTCCTCGGTCAGCATGGAAATGGATTTTTCCGCCGCATTCGCACCTGCTGTATCCGGATCGAAATTGATGACCACGCGGGTCACATAGCGACGTAGGAGGCGTACCTGGTGCTCAGTAAAAGCCGTGCCGCTGGTCGCAAGAACATTGGTGATGCCGGCCGTGTAGACGGAGATGCAGTCCATCTGGCCTTCGACCAGCAAAGCGAAGTTCTGCTGACGAATGGCAGTCTTGGCCTTATCGAGATTGAAAAGCACCTGGCCTTTGGAATAGAGAGGCGTCTCCGGCGAATTTAAATATTTGGGTCCGGCTTTTTCGTTCTGTGTGGCAGCAACGCCGGTGTCGAGAGCACGTGCGGTAAACGCGATGACGCGGCCACCCTCGTTGGCGATGGGGAAGGTAATCCGCTTGCGGAAACGGTCATAGAGCGGTCCAGGCATGCCATTTTCCTGCTCTTTGAACGAAAAAAGGCCCGAAAAGCGTAAAATATCGACTGGTTCTGCACGTTCCAGTACGCTTTTCAGCCCTTGAAAGCCCTCTGGCGCATAGCCGATACGAAATTTCTGGATGCTCTCGGCAGATAGTCCTCGGCCCGTCAGGTACTCACGCGCAGCAGCACCTTCTGGCGACTTCAATTGTTCTTCAAACCAGGCGGTCGCCCGTTCATGCAGATCGAGAAGTTTCGATCGCTGCCGGCTCTCGGCTGCTTCCTCCGGCGAGTTGAACTCCCGCTTGGGCAGGGCGATGCCGCACTTTGCAGCGACGATCTTGATCGCTTCAGGAAAGCTGACGTTCTCCAGTTTCTGCACGAAAGCGAAGACGTCACCAGAAACGCCGCAGCCGAAGCAATGGTAGAACTGGCGCGTGGCGTGGACGGAGAAGGATGGCGTTTTTTCGCCGTGGAAGGGGCACAGCCCGGAGTAATTCTGCGCGCCCGCCTTCTTCAGGCGCACGTATTCGCCGATGACGCGGACAATGTCCGCCTGCTGCTTTACGGTCTGGGCTAAATCCTGGGCCATGGCGGATAGGTCATTACAGGGCGCTGCCTATTCAGCATAGCGCCTTCACACTACTCGGCACCCACAGGAAATTTGCTCTGTTGCTGACAATCCCGGCGTGGAACGCGCCTTATTTGACGCATCGGTCTGGGTGTAGAACATTGATTTCATGCTGAAGCGGAAATTGCGGACCTTCCAGACCCTGCTCAACGATGGCGGCCTTGCCGGCGTGTGGCGATACATCTTCCGGAATATCGCGGAAAAAACGGTGGTACTGAATGGCTGTACTTTCGGGTCGCGCGGCATTGAGAACGAGGTACTGCATAACGATCTGATGGACGGCGTATTTGAGCGCTTCGAGCGGAATGCCGTGCAGGAGTTTGTCTCGCCTGATCTTCCGGTAGTCGAACTGGGAGGCTGTTTGGGCGTAGTTGGCTGCATCACCAACCGTCGCCTGACCAATCCGCAGGCGCATGTTGTCGTGGAAGCAAATCCGCAGGTCATTCCGTTGCTGGCAGCGAACCGGCGGCGCAATCGCTGCCAGTTCCAGGTATTGAATCGCGCGATCGCTTATGGCAGCGATGTGGTTGAATTTGCGCCATCGATGGATTTCGCCAGCAACTCCCTGCGTGAAAGCGGTGGCGAGAAAGCTGTCCGGGTAAAGACCACCGGCCTGGGCGATATTCTGGCGCGCAACAGCTTTAAACGCTTTACCCTGATCTGCGACATTGAAGGCCACGAGTGCGACCTGGTCGAGCAGGAACCCGAAGTATTGCGCCATGCCGATGTGATCATCCTCGAAACCCATGCGCGGCTGGTGGGCGAAGAGCGGAACCAGGAGATGCTACGGCAGCTGCACGAACTCGGCTTCCGCGTGGTCGCGAGTGAGGCCTTCGTCGTGGTCCTGAAGAACCAGGAGAGTGCAGCGTAACTGAGGACCCTGCGAAACGCAGCAGCCCGGGACACGCCGCCGGGATTGCTTCAGGCAGTCCTGCGACCGGTGTCGCTGCCATGCTCTGGCTCATCAAGATGAAGGCCCGATCAAAGTGTTATTACGTTGCGGATGCAGTTCACATCTCCAAGCCCGGTAGAAGCATCTCTTTTTAAGATTGTTGCGTGACGAAGATAAGCGGTTTTGTTGCGACTCATATGGCGCGTGACACGCCAGACAGGAGTGGAGCCTTGGAGAGCGCTTTAGAAATAGCCCGTATCAGTTCGGGCGTGTCGGGGCTTGATGACATCTTGCTAGGCGGCTTGCCGGCTGGGCAGATGTACCTGGTAGAAGGGGACCCGGGGACAGGTAAAACGACACTGGCGATGCAGTTCATCATGGACGGCGTTCGCAAGGGTGAGTCCGGGCTCTATGTGACACTTTCTGAGCCGAAGAGCGAGCTGGAGGCATCTGCCCGCTCGCACGGATGGGATACAAGACTGTTGCCGATCGCAGAATTTGTGCCGGCCGAGGCAAGTCTCAGCCCTGAGCAGCAGTACACGGTCTTCCATCCGAGCGAAGTTGAACTGGCCGGCACCATACAGAAGCTGACTGACCTCATTGACAACGTGCGGCCCCAAAGACTGGCGCTTGATTCACTTTCTGAATTACGACTGCTGGCCTCGGACATGATGCGCTATCGACGACAGCTGCTGGCGCTGAAGCAATTTTTTGCGGGACGGGATACGACGGTGCTGCTGCTGGACGATCTTAGCGGCAGCGGCAGCGGCGGCACCGGCCGCCAGTTGCAGAGCATCGCTCACGGGGTTGTGCGCATGGAAAAGGTTCCGCGCACTTATGGCTCGACCCGGCGACAGATCGAGGTCATCAAGATGCGCGGCAGTGCCTATCGCGAGGGTTTCCACGACTACAATATCGAACGCGGAGGTTTGTGCGTCTATCCGCGACTCATCGCAAATGAACATGTCGCGGGCTTTGAAGAAGGCAGGATCAGCAGCGGTGTTGCGGAGCTTGATGCGATGTTCGGAGGCGGCATCAGTCGAGGCTCTTCGACCCTGCTGATTGGGCCAACTGGGAGTGGCAAGTCTTCGATCGCCATGCAGTACGCCTATGCGGCGGCCAGACGCGGCGACCGGGCCATCATCTATGCCTTTGACGAAGGATTGAAGACAGCAGTAGAGCGGGCAGAAGCTCTTGGCATGAAGGTGATCACGGAAATAGAGCGGGGCACGCTTTCCATGTCACAGGTAGACCCGGCCGAACTCTCGCCAGGGGAGATGGCGTGGCAGATCCGCGGTGATGTACAGGATAATGATGCACGCGTGGTGGTGATTGACAGTTTGAACGGCTATTTGAATGCCATGCCGGGGGAGCGTGACCTGACGCTGCATCTGCATGAACTGCTTGCCTTCCTGAATCAGAAAGGGGTTGTGACCTTTATTACCATGACGCAGCACGGACTGGTCGGCACCATGCATTCTGAAGTTGAAGTGAGCTACTTATCCGACACAGTGGTGCTGTTGCGCTACTTTGAGGTCAAGGGTGAGGTACGGCGGGTCATTTCAGTTTTGAAGCAGCGCGTGGGGAACCATGAACGGATGCTGCGCGAATTAACTACGGGGCCGGACGGGATAAGTATTGGCAAGCCGCTCAGCAGCTTTCGTGGTGTGCTCACTGGCGTTCCTGATGCGGAGGATGCGAACCATTAAAACATCTTCACAGCAGGCGTCATCCCATGCACAGGACTGGGCTGTGCTACTGCATGGCAGCCTCCTGGCGCCATGGCTTGAGAAAAGTGGAAGTCCGTGCGAGAGGCCTTACCAAAGCCGGAGATTGTTTTACCTATGAGTTTAGTCGTCAGGGTGTTCGCGCCTGTGGGCCGAGATGCCGAACTGATCGTCGCGCTGCTGGCCAGCAACCAGGTAGCGGTAGAGGCCTGCCATCATCTTCCCGTGCTGATCGAGGACCTGAAAGCTCATGCGTTGGGGCCGGTGATTATCGCCGAAGAAGCCCTGAATGCAGAGTGCATTCGCATGCTGGCGGAAATTCTTGGCCAGCAGCCAACCTGGTCCGATCTGCCTATCCTGGTGCTGACCAGCAGCGGAAGGGAAAACCTGCATAGTCTCGAACTGGAGCGGGCCCGTCTCCCGCTGGGTTCGCCGGTGCTGCTGGAGAGGCCGATCCGGACCGCTACTCTACTAAGCAGCGTCAAAGCCGCGGTACGTGCGCGCAAACGCCAGTACGAAGTACGCGACGCCTTTGCGGAACGGGACGAGGCCCTGGCTGCACTAAGCCAGGAGCGGGAGCTGCTGCAGGTAGTGCTTGACAACCTGCCGGTTGGCGTACTGGGCGCCCGACCTTCAGGAGAAATTTTCCTGGCGAACCGCAGTGTGCAGACCATCCTCCGCCATCCCGTCAAGGAAACTCTAAACACGGATGGGCATAGTCACTGGATCGCGTTTCATGCGGATGGACGAAGGCTCACGAGTGAGGAGTATCCGCTGGTGCGGGCTTTGCGCAGTGGCAGGTCGGTGCCGCCCGAAGACTACCTTTACCAGCGAGGTGATGGCACGGTTGGATGGGTGAGGCTGATTGCTGCGCCTATCCTCGACACCCATGGCAACATCACCGGCGGCGTAGTCGCCATTGCCGATATCGACCAGCAGAAACAAGCGACGGAAGCGGTGCGCAGGAGTGAGGACCGTTTTCGCCGGCTGATTGAAAGTGCCAGCGTCGGCGTGATGATTGGAGATTATCTTGGCGGCGTTACCTACGCGAACCCAGCGCTGCTGGACGTCCTCGGGTACACGCCGGAAGATGTGCAGTCCGGCTTGCTGCGGTGGGACGTACTGACGCCCGCCGAGTACGGTCCGAGGGACAGCCTGGCAATCGAGCAATTGAAGGCAAACGGAACAGCTGCGCCCTACCAGAAAGAACTTCGCGCTAAAGATGGCCGGCTGGTTCCTTTCCTTTTCGGGCCGACGCGCATTCCTGCGCCACAGGAGAGCCCGCAGAAAGATGAAGTTGCAGTCTTCCTCACTGATCTATCCATCCAGAAACAGGCAGAAGCGGCACTGGTCCAGAATGAAAAAATCGCGGCGGTCGGACGCCTGGCAGCGTCTATCTCGCACGAGATCAACAACCCGCTCGAAGCCATTACAAACCTGCTCTACATTGCGCGGACCAGCGGCGACCTGGCGCAAGTGCACCAGCGCCTGGATGAAGCCGATCGCGAACTGGCCCGGGTATCACAGATTGTTACGCAGACGCTGCAGTTCCATCGGCAGTCGACCAAACCGCGATCGGTGCGGCCGGAAGAATTGATCGCTTCGGCGCTCGCCCTGTACCAGGGTCGCCTTTCAAATTTCCGGATTGTTCTTGAAAGGCAGGACAGGCAGGCGAGATCGGTTGTTTGTTATGAAGGCAATATCCGGCAGGTGCTGAATAACCTGGTTGGCAATGCGATCGACGCGATGCGTCGCGGCGGACGGCTGGTCATCCGGGCCAGCAACGCGCAGCGCTGGCGCACGCGAACCCCCGGAGTTCGGATTACCATCGCCGACACCGGGCACGGCATGACGCCGGAAGTGCTTGGCAAAATTTTTCAGGCCTTCTACACCACCAAGGGACACAATGGCACGGGCCTCGGTTTGTGGATCTCGAAAGGGATTGCGGAAAAGCATGGCGGATTACTGCAGGTTCGATCGAGCACCCGGGCTCGGCAGAGTGGCACGGTCTTCAGCCTGTTCCTGCCATCGCTGGCCGAGAGCAGTACGATTGAAGAAAGGGTCGAGGAGAGGGCCGGAGAGGACAGGGCGCTGGAGGTCAGGGCCCGGGAAGTTTCTCCGGCATGAAGGACGCGGCAAACAGGAGATCCGCTTTGAGGTCTGATGAACCCCCGAACATTCCTCAGCTGCTTAGGCCGCACTCGGTACACTCGTTGAAATTATGACGGGACTGACTCCTGCACTCTTCGAAACAAGGTCAGCGTTTCCTTAGAACAGATCCGGGATGCTGGTGAATGCAATACGCGTCGCAGCCGCGGAACCGGCAGGCAGCATGCTGGCGAAGCACAGCGTAGAAGTACCATGCTTGGCGTTGATTTTGTCCATGGTGCTTGATAGACGGGTGCGCCGCGCTTCTGTTTCGAGGCCGGAAAACAGGCTGAGCGTGTGCAGATGGTCAGGGACAAGATTGCTGAGTCCGACGCCGACGAAGAATGGTTTCTGGTGGGCCGGGCCCTGTGGGCGTGCTGCCCAAAGCTTCTTCAAGCCATCGATGAGGGTCTGGTTGTCCTGGCACTCGATCAGGCTGGTGCTCTGCGACCACGCTGCCTGGGGAATGCCGGACAGGTGCTTCTTTGAGGAGCCGGACACGGCAAACTTGATGGTCAGGCGGATATTTGTTGCCCACAGGTGCGCTGTGCGCAGGCGCATCGCTGTCTTATGCAGCAGTTTGCTCACGACGGCATAGGCGCCGTCGGGATTACGCATCTCCGGCGGTAGCACGTGCGAATTGCCGATCGACTTCTGATGTTCCAGTTCCGCATCTTCAAAGTCTTCGCCGCGCAGCCAATGCCAGAGCTTTTCCCCGCCGATACCGCCCCAGACGCTGTTCATCGCTTCCCGATCGAGCGCGTATAACTGCGCCATGGTGCGGATGCCGCAATCCTGTAACCGCTTCTCCATGCGAGCGCCGATGCCTGGCAAATCGCGAGGTGTGAGCTGCAGCAGGGCTGCTTCGAGGATGTCAGGGGTAAGCGCGACCATGCCGTCGGGCTTGTCCATGTCGGACGCGATTTTCGAGAGATAGCGATTGGGAGCGAGACCTATCGAGCAGCGCAAGGTGGCGCCGGCATGCTCGCGGATCCCGGCCTTGATGCGCCGAGCGAGATCGAGCGCGGCCATCAAGGGCTGCTCGCGGCCGATCAATCGACAGGCCATTTCGTCAATTGACATGACAGAGGCTACCGGGACGTAGCGCTCCACGGCCTGCACGATGCGGTGGTGATACTCGACGTAGAGTTCGTGGCGGGCTTCCACCAGCACCAGCCCGGGGCACATCTTTTTCGCTTCACCTACCTGGGTTCCGGTCTTAACGCCGAAGGCTTTCGCTTCGTAGCTGGCAGCGATACAGCAGGTGGTGTCAGCCATGACCGGAACCACGGCTATGGGACGGCCGCGCAGCAGCGGCTGCAGCTCCTGTTCGACCGAGGCGAAGTAGGAATTCAGATCCAGGAAAAGCCATCGCACCCGCGGGCCGCCGGGATCTCCCGAAGCGGACACCGTTCCCACAATGGCAGGGTTTGAACTGAAGTTCATCTTCTCTTTATTTTCGCCCTAGGCAAGGGTGTCCGCAAGGCTTAGTGTTATGCCCAGACAGGGTAATTACTGAGCGCTCCCACTTTTGAGGGCTGGCGTCAAGTAGCGAAGCAGGTAATTCTTAGAGTGCAGAAAACCTGAAGCGCCTGTTGTTGATCAAAGCTGATACAGAGGTAGTGGGTCATGTTGTCCGCCAATTTTTCTTCCATCTCCCATATGTTTTCGCAGTTTGAATCGTATGTACCGGCCGTCGCGATTACCCTTGGCGCCGGGGTTCTGGTGTTCTGTGCCGTCAGCGGCGCGTGTTCGCCGTGCAAGGAAAAGGACCAGATCTTTCGCAAGCGAGTAATCTGAACACTTTTGTCGCTGCCGGATCGATCGAGTGACTCGCGATATTCGCGCCTGTTTTTGGCTCTGAAAGCCTTGCCTTCGACGGCGCTCTATAATCCGTGCAAATGGCCAAGCCGGATTTTAGCAACGCTGCTGGAACTCCCAGAGAACTTTCCACCAAGCTCCAGGAACTGCAGGACCGCCATACCCAGGTAGAAGAAGCCGGTGGGGCGGCGCGCCGCGATCGCCAGCAGCGTGAAGGTAAACTGAGTGCGCGCGAGCGGGTCGAACTGTTGCTCGACGACGGCACGTTCGAAGAGACTGACCGCTTTGTCACACATCGTTGCACGGATTTCGGCATGGCCGGGAAGACGATTCCCGGCGACGGCATCGTTACCGGCTACGGCCTGATTGATGGCCGCATAGTCTTCGTGTTCGCGCAGGATTTTACGGTCTTCGGCGGCTCCCTGTCCGAGAGCAATGCTGCAAAAATCATCAAGCTGATGGAAATGGCCCTTCGTGTCGGAGCGCCGATCATCGGCCTCAATGACAGCGGCGGTGCACGCATCCAGGAAGGCGTGGTTTCGCTGGCCGGGTATGCAGATATTTTCCTGCAGAATACGCTCGCGTCAGGCGTCGTGCCGCAACTCTCCGCCATCCTTGGCCCCTGTGCCGGCGGAGCCGTTTATTCGCCGGCGATTACCGACTTCATCTTCATGGTGGACAAAACTTCCTACATGTTCGTTACCGGCCCTGATGTGATCAGGACGGTTACCCATGAAGAAGTGACCAAGGAACAACTGGGCGGCGCAGGCACCCACAGCGAGATTTCAGGAGTAGCCCACTTTGTGGCGCATGATGATGCCGAGTGCCTGGCAATGCTGCGCGAACTGCTGAGCTTTCTACCCTCGAACAACCTGGAAGACGCGCCGCGACGGGCGACGACGGATTCACCAAAGCGAATGGATGCGGAACTCGATACGCTGGTCCCCACAGAACCAAGCCAGCCGTACGACATCAAGGACGTAATTGTGCGCCTGGTGGATGATGGCTACTTCTTCGAAGTGCAGGACCACTTTGCACGGAACATCGTCATTGGTTTTGCCCGCATGGATGGCCGTTCTGTGGGAATCGTGGCGAACCAGCCGATGCATCTTGCCGGGGTTCTGGACATAGATGCGAGCGTAAAAGCGGCGCGATTCGTTCGCTTCTGTGATGCTTTCAACATTCCGCTCATTACGCTCGAAGACGTTCCGGGATTTCTGCCGGGCACCCAGCAGGAGTACGGAGGGATCATCCGCCATGGGGCGAAGCTGCTCTATGCCTACGCGGAAGCGACCGTGCCGAAGCTGACAGTGATCACGCGGAAGGCGTACGGCGGTGCCTATTGCGTGATGAGTTCAAAGCAGATCCGCACCGATGTGAACCTTGCCTGGCCGACAGCGGAGATCGCCGTGATGGGTCCCGAGGGTGCCGTGAATATTGTGTATGGACGGGAACTCGAGCAGGGACTGCGCCAGGCAGAAGAACGCGAGGGACCGCTCTCTGAAGAACGCCGGCAGGAACTGCTGGCAGCCGCGCGTAAAGAGAAGACGGATGAGTTCCGGCGTCGTTTTTCCAATCCGTATGTTGCAGCAGAGCGAGGCTATGTAGACGCTGTAATTCTCCCGCGAGAAACGCGTCCGCGCCTGATTCGCGCACTGGCGATGCTGGAGGGGAAAAAAGATAAGAATCCGCCGAAGAAGCATGGCAATATTCCGCTTTGATGCGTAGCTTGGATTCCGTCCTGCTTCTCCCGGGATGCAAATTTCCAGAGAGGACTTTCATCTTTCGTTGCGGTGGGAGCTAGTAAACTTCGTTTTGCAGTCAGCCGGGATACCTCAGACGGCATCTGTTTCAGTAAGGAGAAACACGCATGTCCCTCAATTCGCCCAAGCTTGTTCTGCTTCCAGACAGTGATCACCCGCCCGTACCGAACGCCAGGTCAATTGGCAAAGCAACAGGCAATCGCGACATCCGCGTTTCCGTCATCCTGCATCGCAAGCAGCCTCTTGATATCGAAGCACTGGGCGGCCGGCAGTTATCGCATGACGAATACGACGGGACCTATGGTGCGGCGCAGAAGGACTTCGACGCGGTAAAAGCTTTTGCGCAAGCCCATGGTTTGAAGGTGGATGAAGAGAAATCCGGTATTGGCCGCAGGCGCGTGGAGTTGCGCGGTACCGTCGCTGCCTTCAACGAAGCTTTCGGCGTGGAGCTGAATGATTACGAAGCGACGGGCGAGCGACACAAGGGCAGGCAATTCCACGCCATTACCGGAACCGTGAATGTGCCGGAAGAGTTGTCGAGCGCCGTGGAAGCAGTGCTGGGCCTGGACAATCGTCCAATTGCCACTCCAAAATATCGTGTACTGCCCAATGCCGCTGCGAGCACAGGAACGTTTACGCCCCCGCAGGTGGCACAGGTTTATAACTTTCCCACTGCGGGCAACGGAGCAGGCCAGACCATCGGCATTATTGAACTCGGCGGCGGTTACAACCGGGCGGACATCACGAATTATTTCAACTCGCTAGGCATCGCAGCGCCGACGGTGACAGACGTTCTGCTCGATGGCGGCACCAACGCACCGACCAATGCCAACAGTGCCGATGGAGAGGTGCTACTCGACATTGAAGTCGCCGGCGGTGTGGCCCCGGGCGCGAAGATCGTTGTCTACTTCACGACCAACACCGACCAGGGATTTCAGGATGCGATTTCGACCGCTATCCATGACACGACAAACAACCCGAGCGTGATTTCGATCAGCTGGGGTGGTCCTGAATCGAGCTGGGCGCAGACGGCGATCAACAGCATGAATTCTACGTGCGCGGGCGCCGCGGCACTGGGCATTACCATTACGGTCGCGGCGGGCGATAGCGGATCGTCTGATGGTGGGACGGGAGACAATGTCGACTTCCCTGCTTCGAGTCCCAACGTACTGGCCTGTGGCGGCACGGCATTGACCGCGAGCAATGGCCGGCGGCAGTCAGAGGTGGTGTGGAACGACCAGGCTTCGGGGGGCGGAGCGACTGGCGGCGGCGTCAGTGCGGTGTTTCCGCTGCCCAGCTGGCAGGCAAATGCCGGTGTACCTGCGCCGGCGGGTAGTTCAGGATCGAGCACGGATGCAGGCAGCAGTGAACTCGCAGCGCATGCGCACCGCAGAAAGCACAAACCAGGCGGCAGCACAGGGACCGGCACGGGCAGTGGAAGCGGCGCCGCAGCGGGCACAGGTGGCCGGGGCGTTCCAGATGTTTCGGGCGATGCTTCCCCGGAAACCGGTTACAGCATCCTGGTGGATGGCCAGCAGGAAGTGGTCGGCGGTACCAGTGCGGTGGCGCCTCTCTGGGCCGGACTGATCGCGCTCCTCAATCAGCAGCTTGGCAAGAAGGTCGGCTTCCTGAATCCGCAGATTTATCAACTTGGCGAAGGGCCGTTCTATGACGTGACGAGCGGAAACAATGGAGACTATGCTGCCGGCACCGGATGGGACGCATGTACCGGCCTGGGTTCGCCGAATGGACAAGCCCTGCTGACGGCGCTGAAAGGCTGACGTCTGCGCCAAGCGCTTCTGACGCCGATAAGACGGAAGCCGGCTCCTTCAACGCCCGGCTTCCGTTGCTGGCCTGGCAGCTGATCCACAGTCGTCCAGGCACTGCAATCCGGAGTAGGCAGGATTGGATGGATCCCAGGGGATCTCTTTCCATGGTTCATAGGGCAGGGATAAAGGTCGGTGGCGCAGGATGGCTCGCACGTCCTCCATGCCGTAGCGGATGGATTGCACCTGCGGGAACAACTGGACCTGCTGGCTGTCGAGGAGCCCTGTACCGCTGCCCAGGTTCAGGGCGATGAGAAATGCCGCCATCCCTTGCCAGCCTGAGGGCAAGTTTGTTTCGGTTTGAGAAGGTGCAGCAACCGGGTACTGCCACACCAGGGCCATGGCTATGAAAGACGTCAGCACCACCAGCGCATCAAATCGAAAGACGTCGAAGCCAAACAGATGTAATGCCAGCGGTGACAGGGAGGCAAGGAGGATTGCCACGCGCAGCAGATGATAAAGCCCTCCTCTCGGCACCTGGCGGAGTTTCCAGAAGCTGGCGCACAGGAAGAAAGCAGCCGGGGGCCCGAACACCAGGACTGATTCGATGCGGGAGATCCAATAGCGGGGGGTCCGGGCAAGTGCTCCCATGATGTGGAGATTGTCTCCGATACCGCGAGCGAAAACGGCAAACAGCCATTCGCGGGGAGGGAAGTCCAGGCGGACGATCATTGCTTGCCGCAGCAGAACAATCCTTTGCGCCGTTAATGAAGGCGTCGCCGAAAGAAAGAGCGTTGTCACTACGGAGACCACCAGCAGCAGCAGGAAGCCCATGCCTGCCTTCGTAGATAGAATGCTGCGGATTTTAGGCTTGTAGGACGCAACGTCGAATGGTGTAGAACCGTCACGATCCTGCCGGACTTTCTCTTGAATGGCATCAAGCAGCGCTCGCAGGGCCAGCAAGGGGACAAACACCATCAGAAACAATTCGTGGATGAGCAGGCCTACAACGGTGGCAGGGATGGCTGCGATGAGAAACAGGCTGCTCCTTCGGATCGCCAGCACTGCCAGAGCAAGTACCGCCAGAAAGATTTCCAGGTGGCCTGTCAGGCTGACCAGGTAGGTGAGGGCGAAGCTGGTCATGAAGACTCCACCCATCCAGGCACCGCCCGTACCGGCATACCGGGCAAGCCGCCGGTACGCGAATAGGGAGAGCTGCACGATCAGCAGGAGGGTTGCAGCCAGCGACAGGACGACGATCTGGTTGTAGTGGCTGACGTGCAGATGACGCAGGACCTCTCCAAACAAGCCACGCTTGATGAATCCCGCACTGTAGTCAGTCTCCATCTGCGTGGCGCCCCAGCGATCAGGGCGATGGAGACCCTTGAAGACAGCCAGGAGGCTCAGGAACAGCAGCGCGGGTTGCAGCCAGCGCCCTGCGAGTTCACCGGCTTGAAAGTTCTTAGCTGTCATTTCTCACAACCGGATGCTCCGCACCTGTTCATTGCCTTCAGCATGAAAGTGACGATAGCGCATTTTTCGATGGAGACCGGCGTCAGCGGGAAGTTCCTGCCTGTACCGATCGAGCTTTAGAAGTGGCAGTGCCCGGCATCTGATCAAGAATGTTGCAGCCAAAGGCGGGCGAGCCGGCTCCTGGCCATGGCTGCCTGAAAAGCCTAAGGCATTCACTTTGTGACTTCATGACAATTCCGTTAACATTAGAGTATTAAGACACGCTGAAGACGGTGACCAATTTGTGGCAATTGTTCCAGCGAACTTTTCCAAGCGAGAAGTCGTCTTGATCAAGACAGAGATTCACTCGATCTACCCTGCAACCCTGAATAATCTTCTGCAAGGACCTGTTTTCAACTACCTGGGGGTTCAACCTGATGGGTCGAGTATGCCGACTCCTTTTAATCGTTACAGGAGTTCTTCAATTCGTCGCGCTGGTCTTCGCTTTCGAGAAGCCGGCCTATGCTTACGCTGATCCCGGCTCGGGCTTGTTGCTGCTGCAGATCGTGAGTTCTACCGTAGCTGGGGGGATTTTTGTTTTGCGAGCGCGGCTGCGCAAGCTTTTCCGCATGGGCAAGAACAAGCCTGACGAAGTGCAAGATACGCACGTATGACCCTGGCGCTTGCCCCTGGCAGAAGCACCTTTCGTGATCCGGCGGGTTCTCTTTACTTCGAAGGCGATGCAGTGTTTCGCCATGTTCGCCCAGCGTATGCGGCGGCAGCGGAGTCATTTTTAAACTCACCCCTGGCGCAGAAGTGGATAGCGAGTGGACAACTTGTTGCCACGCGCATCGCCGAACGCCATGGGGACGGCGGTCTTACCCTCCAGCATCAGAAGATTGCCTTTCCCAGCTATCCATGGGAGTGGTCTCCGGCACAGTGGATTGCGGCCGGACGCCTGACGCTTGGATTATGCGAAGAAGCGTTACAGGCAGGGCTGATCCTCAAGGACGCCACGCCGCATAACATTCTGTTTGACAATGCCCGTCCCGTGTTTGTGGATGTACTTTCCTTCGATCCCCTGCAGCCGGGTAACCCCATCTGGCTGGCCTACGGGCAGTTCGTTCGGACGTTTCTGCTTCCGCTGGCTGCCCATAAGTCCTTAGGTTGGCCGCTGGCTGTCAACATCGAACGCAGAGACGGCTATGAACCTGCGGACATCTATCCACACTTGTCAGCAGGAGCGCGATGGAGTGCACCGATGCGCTCACTGGTGACCCTGCCCTTTCTGCTGGAGGGAAAGGCCTCATCCAAACCGATTGCGCCTCCCAGGACCCAGCCGGTTGAGGTGGCAATCGAACTGCTTCGCCGTACGCTGCACAACCTTGGCCGGACACTGGAGTCTCTCGAGCCGCCGGCGCGGGTCTCGCGCTGGAGCCATTACACAACGACCGCCAACCATTACACCGCAGTCGATCACGAGCAGAAAGCAGCTTTCGTCCAAAAAGCGCTGGCGGAAGCCAAACCCCGCGTCGTGCTCGATGTCGGCGGAAACACCGGCTACTACTCCCGGATTGCCGTTGCCTGTGGTGCGCGGGTAGTGGCGTGGGACACGGATGTACGAGCTTCTGAAAAGAACTGGCAGGAAGCGCATGCCAAAGCTGAGCCTATCCTGCCCCTGATCGCCGATATTGCGCGCCCTACACCGGCAGTGGGCTGGCGGAATCAAGAAAACTTGAGTCTGCTGGAACGATCCATCGGCGCCTTCGACGGCATCCTGATGCTTGGCGTGATTCACCACCTGCTGCTGGTGGACCAGGTGCCGATGGCCGCAATCTTCGAACTGGTGAGCCAGTTGACGACGCGCTGGGCCCTGATTGAGTGGGTTCCGGCCAGCGATTCCCAGTTCCTCCAATTGTGTCGAGGACGACAGAATTTGTACGGTCACCTGGACGAGGCCCAGTTCCTAGCCGCAGCCGGTGTTTTTTTTGAGATCAGGATGGATGCCCGCCTGCCCAATGGACGCAGCCTTTGGCTGTTCGAGCTTCGCTCATCCTGTGGGGTCTCAGGGAGATGAATAAGGCACGGCCCTGGCTCGAAGGGGCCGGTCTTTCACTGCTGTATCTTCTGCCCCTGACAGCGGCGATGCTTTCTCCTTCAAGGATGAGCATCTATCACCAGCTGCTTCCTGCCACTACCGTCATGCGCGGTCTGCTGATCGACCTGATTGCACAGACTGTCCTGATCGCCTGTTACTTTATGTGGTTGAGGACCAAGCATCACCGGCTGCGTGACCTGCTGGAACTGCCCGTACTTTTCGTGCTGAGCTGGGTACTTGCACGGGACATAGGGTTCATGACGCGCCTGCCATCGCTGCACCTTCCCATCCAGTTCCTGGAACCAGCCCTGCCCTACCTGCCCGGATTGGTGCTGGTGGTGTCGGTTATTGTGATGTTCAGTTCTCCCAAGACCTATCGACGACTTTCGGCTGGCTCAAACGTGATGCTCGCAGCCTTTGGGTTTGCCGCTGTCTTGGTACTGGCGCCGCGGGTAGTTCTTGCCTGCTTCTCGAAACAACCGCAAGAGCAGCCGTCGTTCGTTCACATGCAGCAGAATGGACTCCCCAGGCATCACCCGCGGATTGTGTGGGTACTCTTTGACGAGTTGTCCTTCAACCAGGTATTCGACCATCGCGACAAGGAAATCCAACTACCTGCGTTTGACGAGTTGGAAGCGCAGAGTATCTCTTTTTCGCACATGTCCCCCGTCGGCTACTTTACAGACAAAGTGGTGCCGTCCCTTTTTCTTGGCAAGCAGATCGTTGACACACGGGTCACGGTAGATGGCAATATGCGGTGGCGAAGCGGGCCCGGGGACAAGTGGCAGATTTTCGATCCTCACCAGACCATCTTCGGAGAGGCTCAGAACCTGGGCTGGAGCCCGGGGCTGGCTGGATGGTTCAATCCCTATTGCCGGCTGCTTGGACCGGTACTCGATCGTTGTGTATGGATGGGCGGTAGCGGCCTCATTGATGGATTATTCGAGGGCGTGTCGACCCGGCAGTCCTCCCTGGTAAATGCCTTTTATGGGCTGCCGCTGGTCAGTCCCTGGTCGCTGCAATCTAACGACAAACTGGAGAGCGAAGGGCATTACCAGGACTACAAGCAATTGCTGGACGCGGGAAAAACGCTGCTTCGCGACCCTTCGATTGACTTCGCCTTTCTGCATCTTCCCATTCCTCATCCTCCCGGCATTTACAAGCGCCCCGGGACCGACCCCTTGCATGCACCCAGCTACCTCGACAACCTGGTGCTGGCAGATGGTGCGCTGGCAGAGCTGCGCAAGATAATTGCAGAGACACCGGAAGGACAAGACACGGTGCTGATTGTTTCGTCGGACCACTCGTGGAGAGTGCCGCTGTGGCGAGACGCTGAGGACTGGTCGCAGGAAGACGAACGCGCATCCGGAAAGGGGTCATTTGATGACCGCCCCGTCCTGATGCTGCATTATCCGAAAGAGACGACGGCGGCGGTCGTGGACGGCAAGACGAGTGCCATGGCCGTCCACACGCTGCTCGATGGATTACTAACAGGAACAATTGCGAATGAAGCGGAGCTGCGCGAGCAGGCACAGGTGCAGGTAAACGCAAAGCCTGCCCAGTAAAGCCTCCTCAGTAAAGGACGCAATGTCAGAGCGGATAGAGCAAGTTATCTGACGCCATGGTGTTTCTGGCTGGTTACAGGGGCCTTTCCTGGCGAAAAGGCCCCTGTTCATTCGTATCTTCGCTCTAAACTTCGGGCAATTTGCTCTAATCATCCGCACGCAACACTGGTTTCCCCTTCTCCCCCGTCGTTAAGTAGCCCATTGGCTTCGCGTGGTCATGGGTAAACAG
>CAZZXL010000038.1:0-31847 GCA_964658035.1 uncultured Acetobacteraceae bacterium | reverse complement strand
CCTTGCTGATTTCTAACACTCAGCTAAGGGGTACGTTTTGCGCGGGCAAGATCACAATCCCCTGGCCGTATCAAGCCAATCGACGGCAGCATCACGATTAGTAAAGTTCTTGCGGACCCGACTTTTGCCTACCTTAAACTGGGCCTCCCATGTGCCCCTATCAGGTCGGAACTTGATGCCCCGGATTTGCCTTGGCGGTCTTGCCATCCTGAATGCCTCAACCGGTATTATAAGCTTGGTGGCACTTTGGTGGCACTTGTGTACCGCGAATCCTGCGACCGAGTACGACCCCTTGCGAAGGATGGTTGTGCAGAATGGCACTCTAACTGTAGATTCGAAGCGTTGATGCACCTTGATGCAACTTTATGCAAACCTCTCACGTCGCCCTCTCAAGGCGAAGAGTTCGGGTTCGAGCCCCGATAGCGCTACCATAAACCAGCAAAGTTTTAATGCCCCCGTACTTTCAATCTGAACATTTCAAATAAGCTTTGCCGATCCCTCGTGGACCGCTCGCTATGGCACTTCTGTTTGGCAATCCATTCATGACACTCTTGCGCCACATCCTCAGGTGCGGTCGCATCGCGGCCATTGAGGATTATCATGCGTGAAAATGAGTAAAGCTCGACACCCGCTACAGCCGGCGACCTGACCGCCATGTGAAGCCAGCTGATTGTTAGTGGGCTAGTCGGTCGGTGGTGAAGAACTTAGCTCGGTTGGAAGCCGTTTCCCCTCTAAAGTGAAGGCGCTTGTCTACCTGGATGCAGGTTATCCTTACGCTTTCTACAATCGTGCGGAGGGTGAGCCCTTTCAGGATCGAGCCGAGTTGCGGCGATTGTTGAATGAGGCAGAAAAAACCCCTACTCCAAGCCTCGAACTGAAGCGAAAGCTGCTGGCTAGCATGCTTCAAAACGAACAGGAACTCCGCAAGAGTATTGAGAGCGACGAGAAGGCTCCCTCTTCGGCACCGCCTCCGCCCCCGAACATGCCACCTATGCCGCCGCAGTTTACGGCCATCATGATGAATCCCGTGAAGTACACAAGTATCCCTGTGCCGGTTCTGGCAATTTTTGCCACCGAGAAGGCTCCTGAGGCTTGGCAAAATGAGTGGGAAAACAAACAAATCAACGCATTTGAGGCTGGCGTTCCAACAGCGCGCGTGGTGCGCCTGGCTCATGCCGGTCATGATGTTTTCGTGACGAACGAAGCCGATGTTATGCGCGAAATGAGGACTTTTCTGAACGCTCTTCCAACAAACTAGGAACACTTGATTCCTTAAACTCAGGCCTCGCAATCTCTCACGCTTTAAAAAAGACGAGTCTTAACAATTCTTTTTGCGAGAAGATAAGTCTTCAAATTGATCGTAAACAGGTGGTTGACTATGTTGGCGCGCTCCCAGCAACAGCTTTCTGCTCCGCTTATCCTGCCGATGCTTGCCAGCATCCTCAGCGTAGGCGTCATCGCTTCCATTTTTATGCTGCCGCCGCCGCGAGCCACGCTGAGCCTGCAGCAGCTCCTGCTCAAGGGCGCTCTCGATATAACCATCGCTGCCTGCATTCACGTGGCCACGGTTCTATCTATCTGGCGATTGATCCGCGAGTATGTCGAGCCATCCTGTGGGACCATCGCTATCCACATATGGGCTGCCGTTATGTGGCTGCCACTGGTCACAATGCTCAGCGCCGAGCGATCTCTCTGGATCTCCTGCATTATCCCCTGGGCCAGTGCCAACGCCATTACATTCCTCAACCTGTGGAGCGGACTTGAGCCACAGGATGAACGGGATGAGTATGAAGCACAAGCAGCTCACGTCCTCTTTCTGCCCCCGGCTTCACCTTCGTTGTGGAGAACGTTGCTGCCCTACTGCATCACAATCATCGTCATGCAGGCAGGCGTGGCCTCTGTCTTCTCCGGCCATCCATGGTCTGCTGCCGCCCTCATCTCCGCAAGCGTGGTTTTGACCCTGGCGCGTCATCCATTCGTGCACCACCTAGCCAAACGCCGCCGCACATTCTCGCGCTCGTCCATCCTGCAAACAGCTGCAGTCTTCTTCCTCATGTCCACCGCTCTTACGCCTTACCTGCAAAAGGCTTACGGATTGCGCTCGCTGGCTTCTCTACTGGCTACCCGTCCCGCTCCATTCATGGTGGCGACCCCACGAATTGCACCAAGTTCCGAGTATTCAGGAGTCATCCTTACACTTCCTGCCAAGCCACATAAATCCATCAAAGTGCCGGCGACTTCCGCTGGAACCAACTTTTCAATAGCTCTTTCCAAGCCAGTCATCATTCCCTTCGATGGGTCGTACTGGTATTTCAAGGAGCCCGACGCTCGTCCCAAACCCGATGCACGCATCCAGCGGGGAGATCCCATTAAAGCTGACGTGCGCTCAACGAATTATCTCGAATTAAAGATGGAGGCGCATCAGACACTGCCCAATACGATCTCAACGGATTGCTGCAGCGCCATGCGCATCGACCTTCTCAACGGAGACTATCGCCCTGGCGCCATCCGTATCGAGTTAATGCTCAGGGACACGTCAAGTAAAGCCAGCTCGCCGCTCTTCCTTGGAAGTGTCCCTATGCCGTCAAGCCAGCTTAAACACATCTCCATCAACCGGCCGCCCGTTCCGGAATCGCTACGCTTTCAAATGCCCGCAAAGGCTCGTGGCAGGCGCTTTGATGAAATTACAGTGGTCATCAAGCCATCTTCTGAACGCGCCCTGGGAGGCTCAAAGATAGCTATCCAGAACTTCGTTCTGGTCCCTTGAGTAAAAAACCGCCAGTCATATTAAGCAACGACAAGGTCCGACGGCGCTGCTGGTTCTGGCCGATGACCTTGCCGTTCCTGGCGTCGAGTGCCGCCAACAGGCTGGTGGTGCCGGCGCGACGGCAGCATCAGGATTAAGGAAATTCTTACGGACGCGACTTTTGCCTACCTTATATTGGGCCTCCCATGTGCCCCTATCAGGTCGGAACTTGATGCACCGGATTTGCCTTGGTCGTCTTGCCATCGTGAGTGCCTCAACCATCCATTCATGACACTGTTGCGCCAGAACGGCCCTAAGATGGGCACTCGGCGAAACTTTTGCCGCCACTTGGCGTTTCTTTCTGCAGGGGTGTTCGATGGCGATCACGCGAAGAATCTTTATGCGGGGCGGCGCGATGGCCCTGGTGGGTACGGCGGTTATCCCGACCTTCCTCGAGCGTTCGGTTCTTGCGCAGGCAGCAACCGCGAAAGCCAGCGGCAAGAAGCTGGTGGTCCTGTTTCAGCGTGGAGCCGCTGACGGACTGAACCTCGTTGTACCGTACCGCGAGCAGGCGTACTACGCCATGCGCCCGACCATCGCGATCCAGCGAAACGAGGTGCTCGACCTGGATGGGTTCTTTGGCCTGCACCCGGCCATGCAGCCGCTTATGCCGCTTTACAAATCCGGTCATCTGGCCATCATCCAGGCTGCCGGTTCCCCCGATCCCTCACGTTCCCATTTCGATGCTCAGGATTTTATGGAAAGCGGCACTCCCGGCGTCAAGTCGACGCAGGATGGCTGGCTGAACCGTGCTCTCCGGTCAGAAGATTTACGGCACCGCAAACCGGAAACCGCCTTTCGCGCTATCGCTCTGGGCCCGGTGGTGCCGCGCACTCTCGCCGGAGCGATTCCGGCAGTGGCTATTGGCAATGTGCAGGATTTCTCGGTTGGCGGCCTTCCGGCAGCTGCAAAGCCCACGACAGTTCCGGCGAACATGGTCATGGTGAATGGCCAGCCCGTGCAGGTACAGCCGGGAATGCCTTCCCAATCTGCACAAGCGCAGCAAAGTTCACAGCAAAGCCTGGTGAGCCAGAGCTTTGAAGCCATGTATGCAGGCTCGGTTGACGCTGTGCTTCACGGTACGGGCAATGAGACTTTCGAAGCCGTAAAGATGCTGCAATCTACCGATCCGGCGCATTACGTACCCGCGCATGGTGCGGATTATCCCAAAGGGCAGTTTGGCAGCAGCATGAAGCAGATCGCCCAGTTGATGAAAGCTAACCTCGGTGTCGAAGCCGCTTTCGCGGATATTGGAGGCTGGGATACGCATCAGAACCAGGGCGCGGCCACAGGTCAATTAGCCGGGCGGCTGACGGAATTCAGCCAGGGCATCGCCGCCTTCTGGCAGGATATGGGCGACAGTGCTGAAGATGTCGTGCTCGTTACCATGTCAGAGTTCGGCCGAACGGCGCACCAGAACGGCACCGGCGGTACTGACCATGGTCATGCCAACGTGATGTTCGTCCTGGGCGGCCCCGTAAAGGGTGGCAAGGTTTATGGCCGCTGGCCGGGTCTGACGCCTGAACAGCTCAACGAAGGTCGCGACCTTGTCGTCACCACGGACTTCCGCCAGGTGCTTGGCGAAGCTGCCTTCAAGACTCTTGGCGTACGCAACCTGGACGTCGTGTTTCCAGGAGCCGGCCTGCACAAACAGCAGTTCCTCGGCCTGATCTAAATACTAGCTGGACCGTACATGCTCGAAGGTACTCCGTCGCTGATGCGTCTTGATGGTCGCCTGCATTTTCCGGTCAGAGCTGCTGCCTCCGATGCTAGAGCAGATTACCTGAAGGTGTAGCGGAGATACGATGACGGGCCTTTCGCCAAGAAAAGGCCAACCTGTATCCAGCCAGAAACACCATAGCCTCAGGTAATTTGCTCTAAGGTGTTGTCGCAGGCAGCTCATCGAGGAATCGGCGAATAGCTTCACTTTGCACGGATGTTCGATTTGCAAAGGGCATGTAGACGACCAGTTTTGGGTCCGCTGCGCTTTCAGCATAGTGCCGGCCTGTTGCGATGGACGAGTCAGGAACAAGAATGAGCTTGGGTTGTTTAGCTTTGGTGAGAGATGTGTCTGGACGGAACACATCATGCGCCAGTAGCCGGACCGGCATCCAATGGCTTCGAGGATCTGCACGAAGTTGCGTCAGAGCGTCTGCTTCCGGCGTGTCAAAGATAACAGCGGCGGCGTCAGGATGGTTAGCTACCGCCTCGGCTGCAAGCGAGGCCGCCAGGCCCACGCCGTAAATCACAAGGGAATGTGCGGGCAGATGCCGCGTTTCCACTAGATATTTCCATGCGGCTTCTACATCCGCCGTCGTTGTCGCTTCTGACGGATGGAGAAACGCGCTCTTGCCATAGCCGCGATAATCGAGCGCAAACAGGTTCATGTCCAGCTGGTGAAGGCGAGTGAGTTCAGGCACGGCATCGGCAAGCGAGCCGGTCTTCAGACTATGCAGATAAAGTATGGTCGTGTTGCTGTAGCGTGCCCCATGTGTGGCAGGAACGAACCAGCCGTCCAGTTGCGGCTGACCGGTCTGGGTCGCATCGAAGGCGACGTCTTGCAGCGGCAATCCTATGGTGGCAGGTACTGCCTGTTCTGTATGCAAGGGATGAAACAGGAGCTGCCACTGCCCCTGCCAGAAGAGCAGCACCATGGTTAGATAGACGAGGGCGAGGCCTCCGCCGAAAACGCCGACCAGTGACCAGAGCAGCCAGCTTCCAGAGACCAGCGGAAGCTGCTGGGCCAATGGCGAGGGGCGACCGGCGACTGCCGGCTTATGAGCAGTCCGGCGCGCAGGGCCGCCGTGTGGGGAACTGCTTCTCGCCTTGTTGCCGGATTTGGGAGAGGCCATGCGTTACCTGCGCTGCCTCAACCGAAAGCCAGTTCATCCGCAGCCTCGAGGGGTGTGCCGCACACTCGGCAGATGACAGATGAACAATCGCCACACACCAGGGGATCAGCGACAGGTCGATTGCACTGCGGGCAAAACAGGTCTGTCTGGGAAGGCTTTGGAGACGGGATGTCAGACATGCAAATTTAGGCTATCACGCTGCTGAGATCGCTGATCAGCGCAAAAGATTTAGCATGAATTGACATCGCTGAAGGTGGAAGGGAAGAACCGACGTATGAGTGAGTTTGTGAAGATTGGGAGCGCTGCCGATTTGCCGAAAGAGGGCCGGGTGAAGGAGTTTACTGCGCCCAATGGCCGTCCACTTTGCGTGGCGCGCGTAGGCGGCGAAGTGACCGCAATGGACAATGAATGTCCGCATAATGGAGGACCGTTAGCTGAAGGGATGATTGAAGAAGGAAAAGTAATTTGTCCCTGGCACGGCTGGGCCTTTGACCGGCATACCGGGAAAGCGGACCATAATGCGGCGGCACTAGCTGAAGTCTTCGAAGTCAAGGTAGACGGAGACGACGTTTTCGCACGCATCTAGCCTCGGTGGGGAGCGAGCACTCCGGAGCAAAAAAAGGCCGCATCGCTACGAATCAGGCTGAGCGATGCGGTGCCAAGTACCTCTCGGTCTACGACGTCAGCAACCTGCCGTCGGAAGACATTGAAGGCATTTTCGTAAGTCCGCGATTCTGCGAAGTGCTGTGACAGCGCTGGCCTTTAACAATACCCAGGCGACTTCGCTTGCGGGTCCATGCGGAAAATGCTCGAATCTATTTCCTGTTGTCGTATTCTGCCTTCAACCCAAGCTGGTGCTTCCTGGTGAAGGGAGACAGGCAGATATTCCTTCGACTTACACCACAGGCAAGTTACTAGCGCAAATTACCTGATGCTATGTGTTTCTGGCTGGATACAGGTTGGCCTTTTCTTGGCGAAAAGGCCCGTGTTCATCGTATCTTCGCTCTACACCTTCAGGTAACTTGCTCTAGTGGTTCGCGCCATCGCTGTCTGCATCTTTTGCGGCTTTGATGGAAGCGGCACTGATGGTGACGGAGTCGCCATGGGCCGCAACATACGGCGGCGGCGGAAGCTTCTCCGTAGTTTTCTGCAACTCTGCCGGCGCGGAGGCCACGGGTTGAACTGCTGTCAGGGTCATGATTGAACCTCTCTGCTGCTTCTATCGGCAAGCACTAGGAAAGGCACAGAGTATGTGACTTTTCTCACGTTACCGGAGTTATCGCCGGCCGGGCTAAGACTAAGTTGGCGTACGAAGCAGTAAATAGCCGCCAATCAAGCCAAACAGCAGGTCCGGTGACCAGGCAGCGAGAAATGCCGGCAGCATATTCACGTTGCCCATTGCGCCAAACGTGCCATCGACTACCCAATAGGCGACAGCCAGGCCGATGGCCGCAGCAATGCCGGTGAGCGAACCGCGCCGGCCCATGGACAGGGCAAAGGGAATAGCGAGGATCGACATGACCAGTGTGATGAGCGGGTACGCGAGCTTGCGATTGAGTTGTACGCGCAGCCGGATGGTGTCAAAGCCGCTCTGCCCGAGATCGTGGATGTAGCGGTCCAACTCGCCAAAACTCATCTCCTGCGATTGCCGGTTTTCCTTTTTGAAGTAGGAAGGATCTTCGTTGATGGAAGGGAAGGTATGCACTTCGAAGGTGGCGTAGTTCTTCATGGCGTCCCCTTGGAAGGTCCGGTCCCAGCCGTCTTCAAAGATCCATTGATGCAGGTTCGGCTCCCAGTGTGCACTGGTTGAAAAAATACGCCGCGAGAGGGCGAAGGTCTCAGGATCAAACTCGAACACGGAGAGATTGGCAAACTGGTTGAGTTCCGGATCGAAGAACTCATAGTAGTAAATGCGGGAAGGTTTGCCGGGGTCCTGCCGTCCAAAGATCCATTGCTGGTCTGGACGGAGAAATGTCTGCGCGGGTTTGCCCTTGATCACAGAACGCAATGCTTCCTGCCGGCGATTGGCCGCCGGCAGGTAGCTTTCATCGAAGGCAAAAAGCGCGGCGCCCAGGATGGCGGCAATGACCAGCACCGGGACCATGACCCGATAGAGGCTGATCCCAGTTGCTTTCATGGCGGTCAGTTCGCTGGTCCGGTTCAATCCTCCGAATGTTGCCAGTACGGCGACCAGGGTGCAGAGCGGCGTCAGGTTGTAAATCAGGTTCGGCATCAGGTTGGCGAGATAGGCGCCGACGGTGACGAGTGGTGTCCGGTTACGGATAATGTCGCCGAGCAGTTCGAAGAAGGTAAAGATGAGCATCAGCAGAAGGAAGCTGACCAGAACCAGGGCAAACGTCGAGAGGAACTGCTTAAGAATGTAGTTGTCGAGGATGAGCGGAAAGCTGCGCCGGCCTGAACGATGGCGCCCGGCGACGGTAACTGCCCTGGTCTCGTCGGCATCATGATCGACCTGCGCAGCATCAGTCTTGCGGCGCAGTTTGAACAGACCGGTGAAGGCCGCGAACCATGCCACGCCGCCACGCCGGGAGAGCTGGCGCAACAGCAGCAAGCCGAACCCGGCGAATAGAAGGTTGACCGTCCAGACACCGACAAAGGCGCTGACCTTGTCCTGCCGGGCAAGCGCCACGCCTGTCGAAGACAGGAAGTAGTAGAGGAAGACCAGCAGGATGGTGACGACGAAGCCTGCACTCTTACCGCCCCGGCGGGACGCCATGCCGAGAGGTACGCCGACCAGCATCAGCACCAGGCACGAAGCCGGATAGGCAAAGCGCTTGTTCAGTTCGATGGAATAGTTTTTCCCATGCGCTTGTTGCGCGCGCCGGTAGAGCTCCCGGTTGCCCATGGCCAAAATAGGTTTGTCAGCATGACCAATGCGGACGCCTTCCTGAGTGCCGATGTCGAGGGGTACATCCGATTCAGCAAACGTCGACACCGTGTACTGGCTGGGATCTGTCGTCGAGGTGGTGTGCTGCGTGCCGTTGCGCAGACGCATGCGCAGGGTGTTGTCGCCGCCGTTGACTACGGTGGCATGCGCGGCTGTGGTGATCTTAGGATCGGCAGGATCGGAAAGGTCAGCCAGGAACACCCTGTCCCACTGTGCCGCACCTGCACCGGCATGGACATTCTGGATGTACAAGACATAGTTCTTGAAGTCTTCGTAGAAAACGCGGGGCTGAATCTCAAAGCTTGCCTGCGAACTCTTGATGGAGTTTTCGAGTGACAACAGGGCTTCTGCGGATTTAGGGGCGAGATAGAGAGAGTTGAGCAGGCACAATCCCGAGCCCAGGAACGCGACCAGCGAAACGATTTGGACGAACTTCCACACACCGATGCCGGCGGCGCGCATGGCAGTGATTTCGCTGTCCGCGGCAAGACGGCTCAACCCGAGAAGTATGCCGACCAGTACCGCCATGGGGATGGTCACGGTAAAGGTGTTCGGCACGGTGAAGAGGAAGATCTCGCCGACGCTGGCCAGGGTCGCGCTCTCCCGCACGATGAGCGCAAGGATACCGCCGAGGTCCGGCATGAAGATGATGAACGTGAAGAGCGCACCACCAATGAGCGCGTGGGAGAGAACTTCACTCAGGATGTATCGGTTAAAGATGCGCACTGCGGGGTCAGTCTCCGGAAGTTTTGGTTCGAGCTTCTTCCAGTGTACGAGGCGCTGCGCTTAATGTTGGTTTGAAAATCCGGGATGGCTGCCTTCCAGTTTCGCTCACCACCATGACCTCCGACAATGCGACTTCAGGAGTAATCGTTCGCAGTCTCAGCGGAGCGTGAAATTCGCAACCTCTTCTATCGTCGCTTGCGGTGTGGTCGAACCAGGACCGGCAGGGCAATGGTGAGGAAGAATTTTAAGTTCTAAAGCGGTGCGAGGGCGAGACGACCGAAGGCAATCAGGGCCATGATGGTGCCGAGAACGGCGCTCATGATGATCGGCGTTTTCTCGGTGTACTTCATGTGAACCCAGATGAAGAGCAGGCTTTCAACGCAGAGTACGGTCGCTGCGGCAATGGTGAAGTTCGTGTGGGAGTGAAGAACGCCGGGGAGGATGAGCGCGATGGTGCCGAGAAGTTCCAGGATGCCGAGGGCTGTCCATGCGGGACGCGGGAGTGCGCCGAAGGACGCGACGTCCTTGCTGACTTTGTCGAAGAGGAAGACTTTCATCACGCCGGAGGACCCGAAGAGCAGCGCGGCAAGGATTTGCAAGACCCACAACAGGATGTTCATGGCCAGTCTCCGTGGTCAGCGGGTGAATGTGTGAGCTGGGTAGACGATAGCAGACGTGGTTCGGCGGCTTCGCTCCTTTGGGCAAGGCTCATGTATCTTTCTGGCCGCCGCTGACGACAATGCGACATACCGTTACCGATCTCTGCTGCGGAACTGGCATTGGATACATTCCTCATGAATAGGAGGACCCTTCCGCAGCAGCTTTCACACCCAGGGTTCCTTGATCGACGATTGCGAGAAAGGCCTTGTTCGCCTTCCTGACGTTGCGACTCTGGCTGAAAACCCGATGCGCTTCAAGGAAGGCGACCTCCCACGTGGCGACCAGCAGGGTTGCCGCCAGGGTCGCAGCAGGATCAGGCTGTTGTCGCCGCGCAGTCTTGGCCAGTGCATCTGCCAGCATCTCTGTCAACTCGTCGCGTATCGCCCTGGAACGGGCTTTGAGCGCTTCGCTTTCCAAAATCGTCCGCATGAATAGCTCACTGCCTTCTTCAAAAAAACGAACATAGGGGAGCTGGTCCGCAATCGCTCGGTGGGCGAAAAGGCGTAAGGCTTCGATAGGTGAAGTCCCTCCGTCCCTCTTCTCCAGCGCTGTACGCAGGTCTTCGCGACCTTGCTCATCAAGATCAAAGAACATGTCTTCCTTGCGGGCGAAGTGATTGAAGACCGTCATCCGCGCAACGTCGGCTGCCGCCGCAATCTCATCCACGGTCACCTTGTCGAAGCCACGTTCAATGAAAAGGCGGGAGGCCGCATCTGAAATGTTCTGTCGCGTTGCAAGGCGCTTCCTGCTCTGTCGATCTAAGGGCGCGCTTGGCATAGCCCGATTTTACTGTATAGAGTATATAAATGTACTGAGTATATTTATGGTGATATCGCGATGAGTCTTGATTCAACCTCCCCATACGACGACGTAGCCTTCGGGAGCAAAACGCCAACTTTGTCTGTCCTCGTCTCAGGGGCGAGTTTTGCCGGGCTCACTACCGCGTTTTGGATGAATCGTCTTGGATACAAGGTGACGGTGGTCGAGATCGCGAAAGGCTTGAAGATGGGCGGATCGCCTGTCGACATCAAGGACCGTACAGTGGACATCGTGAAGCGCATGGGCCTGCTGGAGCGGATCCAGGCCAGCAGCCTAAAGGCGAAGGCTATCGACTTTCTGGACGCCGACGGCACACCTCTGGCGAAGTTGCCGGCTCAGATATGTGACGAGCCCGATACGCAGCCCGAATATGAGATTGAAAGAGACACCCTGCTACAGATGTTGTTTGAAGCGGTGGAACGCGATGTAGAGTTTCTGTTCGACGACCGTGTCGCGCGGATAGAGGAATCCGCAGACGAGGTTACCGTCAACTTCAAGAGCGGGAAGCAACAGTCCTTCTCGCTTGTGTTTGGCTGCGACGGGAATCATTCGAGCGTTCGGAGGATGTGTTTCGGCGAGGAGTCTGCCTACTCTTACTCTCTCGAGAACTACTTCTCAATCGCTATTGTTGACAAGCTGCTGATTGAAGAGGACACGGCGCAGATGTACAACGTCCCGAGCAAGGCCGTGATGCTGAACGCATACAACAATAAGACAGACATCATCTTCTGTTTCCACTCGGAAGCCGAGATTTCTTATGACTACCGCGATCAAACGGAACAGAGAGATATCATTCTTCAGCAATTTTCAGGTGAAGGCTGGAGAACAACTGAACTGTTGAAGGAGACGGCCCACAGCAGAAACTTCTACTTCGACAAGATGTGTCAGATTCGAATGCCTTCCTGGACGAAAGGCCGAGTGGCCTTGGTGGGTGACGCCGCCTACTGCGCTTCGCCGGCAGCCGGCATGGGGGGATCACTGGCAATCATCGGAGCAACGGCTCTGGCCGACGCTTTCACGAAATACCCCGGAGATCATGCAATGGCATTTCAGGAATATAACGATAGTTTGCGCCCCTTCGTCGAGGACGTTCAGGCGCAGGCTGTCAACTTTGGGCTTGAGATGTTTGTTCCAAGATCTGAGGAAGCGCTACGAAAGAGAAACGCGCAGTTCGGCCTTGCTTGAGATCGTGATAACTCTCGATAAACGCGTTTTTCGGAAGTTGATCTGGTCCGCCCTACGTTTCCTGCAGTAGCCCATCGAGGCGGAAAGCCAGGGCCGGGTGCCCTCGCTGATCCGTCGTTCACCGGCGACTTCAGCGAGCGGGTGTGCTCAGGGCAGGAAGCGATAGCCGATGCCGCGTACGGTTTCGAGGTGCACTGGCTTCGCCGGGTCTTCTTCGATGTAGCGACGGAGGCGGACCATGAAGTTGTCGATCGCGCGTGTGTCTGTGTCTTCGCGGACATGCCAGACCTCTTCGAGCAGTTGCTTGCGGGAGATGATCTCGCCCTGGTGCTGAACGAGGTAGCGAAGCAACTCTGCCTCCATGACGGTGAGGCTGATGATTTTTTGAGGTGTGTTCAGGCGCAGCGCCGCGAAGTCGATGGTCCTGCCGGCGAAGGCAAAAACGGCCGGCTTCTCGGCATCGCCTTTGGGCGTGGCAGTCTGGTCGCGCTGCCAGGAGGTGCGACGGAGGAGGCCATTGAGCCGTGCAAGAAGAATGGACAGGTCGAACGGCTTGGCCAGATAATCGTCGGCGCCGGCGGCGAAGCCCGCGAGGATGTCTTCCGGCCGACTGCGCGCCGTGAGTAACAGGACGGGCGTGTAGTTCTGCTTCTCTCGTAATTCGCTTACTACGGAAAAGCCGTCACGACCGGGAAGCATTACGTCGAGCACGACGGCGGCAACGGGCGCGTCCAGTTGCAGCAGCAAATTAATCGCCGACTCACCGTCGCCGAAAATCAACACACGATAGCCCTCGGCTTCCAGGTTGAAGCGCAATCCCTGGGCAAGATGTTCTTCATCTTCAACGATAACGATCGTGAGAGCGGGGGCGAGGGTAGTTGGCGGAGTCATGCTGATAGCTTCGCCTGCTCGGCGCGGGCGGTACTCGCCGACGGGAATGCGCGCGGCAGTTGAAAGTTGATGGTGGTGCCGCGGCCTTCGCCGGCACTCTCGGCATATACCTCGCCGCCATGCTGCTGCACAATATTGCGCACCAGGAAGAGGCCCAGGCCTGTGCCTTTTACGTGCAGCAGGTTGCGGTTTGGAACGCGGTAAAAGCGTAGGAACACGCGCTTGAGCTGTGCCGGCGGAATGCCCATGCCCTGGTCGGCAATGGAGAAGCGGATCCAGGTACTGTCCGAGGCATTGAGGCGGATCTGGATATCCACTTTGCCGTTGGCATACTTCACGGCGTTATCGAGCACATTCAGGATGGCGGTCTGCAGGTCTTCCGGATTGCCCAGGATCATCGCCGGGGTACCGTCTGCATCGAAGCGCATGGACTGAATGGCATTGGCATCCAGGTGATGGCGCTGCAGGGTTGTAGCGGCGCAGGAAGCCAGTAGTTCGCCCAGGTCAACGCCGATGCGCACGCGGTTGCTTGCCGGGCGCTGCCGGATCTCTCCCGCTTTGAGCACCTGTTCTACCATGGCGAGGAGCCGATTGTTGTCCGCCAGCATGATCGAGTAGAACTCCTGTCGCTGGGTTTCACTCAGTTCCCGCAACTTGAGAGTTTCAAGGTACAGCCGGATGGAGGCGAGCGGGGTTTTCAGTTCGTGGGTCACGGCGTTGAGAAAGCTGTCCTGTTGTTCATTTCTGCGGACTTCGCGCACCAGGAAGATGGTGTTGAGCGTCACACCGACAGCCAGCAGGCCAAAAATAGGGATGCCGATGGCGAGAGGGACCCATTCGCGCCAGTTGAGAATGATCCAGCCGACGTTAAGGGCAACCGTCAGGCCGAAAAGGCAGACACCGAGGGCGATGAAGAAGAACATCGACTTCTTGCGTCGCGTGATGCGCATGGGGAAAGAGTAGCGGACGGCGGATGAGGGGTAAAGCGGTTAGCGGGCGGCTAGAGCAAACTGTCAGATGCTATGGTGTTTCTGGCTGGATACAGGTTGGCCTTTTCCTGGCGAAAAGGCCCCTGTTCATTCATATCTTCGCTCTACAGCTTCAGGTAATTTGCGCGAGCTAAGAAGCGGACGGATGGTAGTGACAAAGCGGATAGTAGAGCGGCATGCTACCTAGTATCCGCCCTATCGTTATCCGCTCTACCGCTCTCATTCTCTACGCCGTGCCGGCCGGTTGAGGATCATGCTTGTCGTACTGGGCGATTTTGACATCGCGCGCCAGTCCGACTTTCTTCAGTAGCCAGATGCCATAGTAGTTGGCATCGATTTCATACCAGGCGAGGCCGTGCCGCGCGGAGACGGGATGCGCATGATGGTTATTGTGCCAGCCTTCGCCACCGGTCAGCAGGGCGACAAACCAGTTGTTGCGCGAGTCGTCGCGGGTGGGGAAGCGCTTGGTGCCCCACATGTGGGTCGCCGAGTTGACCAGCCATGTTGCATGCAGGCCAAGGGTGACGCGGAGGAAAATGCCCCACAGGACGCCTGACCATCCTGCAACGAAATACAGAATGACAGCTGCAACGATCATGGGAACGTAGTGGTATTTGGTGATGAAGCGGTGAAACTTGTCCTTTGCGAGGTCTGGAGCATAGCGGGACAGCAGAGCAGTTTCATGACCGAGGGCATCGCCCATCATGATCCAGCCAATATGGGCCCACCATCCGCCTTCATGCGGGGTGTGGGGATCGCCGGGCTTGTCCGACAGCTGGTGATGTACGCGATGCGTCGCTACCCAAAACATCGGTCCGCCTTCAAGCGCGAGGCAGGCAAAGGTCGTCAGCACATACTCGACCCACTTGGGCGTCTTGTAGCCACGGTGGGTAAGCAGCCGGTGGTAGCACATGCCAATGCCCATGTTGATGGCCATGACGTACAGCAGGATCGATAGAAAAAGTGCTTTCCAGGTAAAGAAGAAGAGTGCGGCCATGGCGCCGACATGGAAAAGGGTGAAGACGATGGTCGAAGCCCAGTTCATCTTGTCCGACTGCGTCGCACGGCCGAGTACCGGCACCTTTACACGATTGTCCGCCGCGACCTTCGCGGTACGCGCATCAGCAGGCGCGCCTGCGGGTGTTTCTACTTCAACCAGATTGGGAGTGACTGTTGCCATGTCAGACGATTCCTTCAGGATTGCTTGGACTGCAGAGCGTGTTTTCTGCCCTCGTTCAAAGCTAGCAGTCTGGCAAAAGGCTGGCGGTAAGACTTTTGTAATTGGAGGAGCAGGCTATTACCAGCGGGGGATGGAAACCTGACTGAACTGCAACGAAGGTGGATGGCGGCAGAGCGCGATGGAGAGAGATGCGGGTCCCTCCACCTCGCTGCGCTGCCGTCGGGATGACAAGTCTTCGGGATGACACGTCAAAGTGAACGAGGAGTGGGGGCGAGGCTCCAGGTGGTGTAGTAGCTTGTGTTAGCCGATGAAATCCACTTTGACCGGGTGCGGGATGATGCCACGCTCGTGTCCAATTTCGAGGAACTGCTGAATGGATTTACGGCCGTCTAAGCCGTAGTCAAGGGTGCGCTCGTTGACGTACATGCTGACGAAGCGATTAGCCGTCGGCGAATCCAGGTCACGTGCGAACTGCATGGCATAGGCCAGGGCTTCTTCGCGATTGTCCAGCGCATGCTGAATGCTATCGCGCAGGGCATGCGTTACTTTCAACATTGTTTCTTCGCCCAGGTCGCGCTTGATCGCATTGCCGCCCAGAGGAAGAGGCAGGCCATGCTGCTCTTTCCACCACTGGCCGAGATCGATGATCTTGTGCAGGCCACTTGATCCGTAGGTAAGCTGCCCTTCGTGAATGATCAGGCCGGCTTCGAAATTGCCGGCAAGGATCTCCGGGATAATCTTGTCGAACGGTACCGTCCTGGTGGCAATCTCAGGTGAGAAAAGCTTGAGCGAGAGAAAGGCCGAGGTGAGCTCACCCGGCACAGCAATCTGCACGTGCTTGATTTCATCGAGCGTGAACTTCTTGTTGGCCACTATCATCGGGCCATAGCCTTCGCCCATACTGCCGCCGCAGGCCATGATGGCGTAGTTCTGCTGCATGTACGGATAGGCATGAAACGAGACAGCGGTCACGTCGAAGTAGGCTTCGTCGATGGCCCTGTGATTCAGCGTTTCGATGTCCGTCAGCGTATGGGTAAATTTCAGCCCGGGCACGCGGACCTTGTTGGTTGCCAGCCCGTAAAACATGAAGGCATCGTCAGAGTCCGGGCTGTGCGCGATCTTTATTTCACGGATGCCGGTAGAAGCAGAATCAAAGGTCGTCTCATTGGTGCGAGTGGTGGGAATAGTGCTCACGGCAGATACATCCTTTCAATGGCGGCCCCTGCCGGCGGCGGGTGAACGCCTACACAGTCCAAGGTCGCAGTGCGGCTCGATTAACGGGCCCGGTGGTTGCGAAAAGAAAGCAGGGTGGCTGCGCAGGTTGCGGCGGCGAGCACCTTGATCGAATCCGTAAGCAGAAAAGGCGCGATGGACTGGGTAAATGAAACGCGGAGGCTGGCGTGCACCAGCAATCCGAGCCATGCAGCGCCGCAGAGAAGAAGAATCGCATCGCCCAGGGCTGCGCTGGCCAGCAAGACGAAGAAGTTTCTCCGAGTCGGTGAGCCAAAACGGTGCGACAGCAGACTGGTTACGGCTGCTGCTACCGGCGCGGCCATCAAGTAACCGCCGGTGGGTCCAAGCAATTGCGCAACGCCTCCCAGACCGTGAGGACTGAAGACCGGCATGCCGATAGATCCTTCCGCCAGGTAGAGCGACAGGCAGGCAAAAGCGGTAACCGGATCAAGAAGAAGGCCAAGGAGCAGGACAGCGAATGGCTGCAGCGTCAGGGGCACCGGTGTAAAGCCCAGAGGAATCGATACGTGCGCACTAAGCGCTACCAGTGCGCTGCCGGCGATGGCATAGACGATGCTGCGCGTGATCGACGGTGCGGCGGTGTGGGTTGCGGCTGTGCTTGTAGCTGCAACAGTCGGTGTAAGGGTGGTTTCCATCGTGCTGTGCTCCCGTTCTTCCGTCTGGAGTTACGTTCCTGTGACCTGCCGCTTCGCCGCTGACCGCTGTGCTCTTATTTTCTTTTGACTCTCGTCAGCGTGGCGGCTGCGTCATGCTGAGCTGTGGGTTCCATGTCCGGGCCTGTTGTTTGCGCTTCGTGTTTCCTGATGTGCTTTGCGATCGCGATGGCAGCCCATAGAAGGACGGCCAGACTGAGAACCAATAGCACATAGAGGTAGCGCATGAATTCTTTGGGCAACCCCCGCCTGACCTTGAGGATACCAAAGACAGCAGCGCTCCGAATGGCTGGGCTGCGAAGAGGTTCCGCCCGAATTCAAAAACGCACAGATCCGTTGGCTTCCTCACCAATTTAAACGGGCCCGAATGCCGGGTACGGTCGAAAAACCGGCTGATCCTGCTGGGCGGCTTCCGCATCCTAGGAAGAGTTTGTGAGGCGGGGAAGACAACACGATCCGTTCCGGCGGGCTACAATTCTGTGACTTTGCTGTGCCGGCAAACAACTGTTTCGTAAATAGAACACGAGTCATTAAGGACGAAAAGAGGATTCTGCAATGCCCACTGAGATCAAGTTTGGAACGTCCGGCTGGCGGGCGATTATGGCTGATGAATTTACCCTGGCCAATATCCGTCGCGCCGTGACCGGGATTGCGAGCTATGTCGCATCCCAGGGAAACCATCAGAAGGTGCTGGTGGGGCGTGATCCCCGCTTTCTAGGCGAGACTTTTGTCGCGGAAGCGGCACGCATTCTGAAGCAACACGGGGTTACGCCGCTGGTCATCCCGGACGCTGCGCCTACCCCGGCGATCGCTTATGCGGTGCGTCAATGCCAGGCAAATGGCGCGATCAACTTTACTGCCTCGCATAATCCGCCGGAATACAACGGCATCAAGTTTTCAACGCCGGATGGCGCGCCGGCGCTCCCTGAAACGACGGGAAAGATCGAAGCGGCAATCCGGGCACTGGGCGACAAAGTCCTCGATCCTGCGCCCGAGGGCGGGGAGTTTGAGCAGGTGGATGTGAAGCCGACCTACCTTAAGCGGCTGACGGAACTGGTGCAACTTGACATCATTAAGAAAGCCAATGTCAAGGTGGTCTTCGATCCCTTCTGGGGAGCGGCCCGGGGGTATACGTCGGACATTCTGAAAACTGCCGGCATTGATGTGTCGACTGTCCACGATTACCGGGACGTGTTGTTTGGCGGCCACGCACCCGAGCCCGATGATCACCTGCTCGGTGACTGCAAGGCGAAGATGAAGGAGACCGGGGCGCACATCGGCGTGGCGACAGATGGCGATGCGGACCGCTTCGGTATTCTTGACCAGGATGGCACGTTCATCCAGCCGAACTACATCATCGCGCTGCTCTTTGACTACCTGGTAGAGACGCGCGGATGGAAGAACGGCGTGGCGAAGTCGGTGGCGACGACAAACCTGATCAATGCACTGGCCGACCACTACAAGATCGAGCTGCATGAGACGCCGGTCGGCTTCAAGTACATTGGCGAATTGATCCTGAAGGATGCCATTGCCATTGGCGGGGAAGAGAGTGCGGGGCTGACCATCCGCGGGCATGTGCCGGAGAAGGATGGCGTGCTTGCCGGGCTGCTGGTCGCGGAGATGGTCGCTCATCGCGGCAAGTCTCTCGGCGAACAGTTGAAGGAGCTATTTGCCAAAGTAGGTTCCTTTTATCCGAATCGGGAGAACTTCCACTTGACGACGGAGTCGAAGGCAAAATTCACTGAGAAGATAAAGGCAGACCCGACGGAGCTGGGCGGTTTAACGGTCACGTCTGTGGTGCGAACCGATGGTCTGAAGCTGATCCTCGACGACGGATCGTGGGTATGCTACCGGCTTTCCGGCACTGAGCCGGTGGTGCGGGTGTATACGGAAGCTCGCAAGGAAAGCGAGACTGAGAAGTTGAGTAAGGCAGCCAAGGAGTGGGTGCTGCAGTAGGAGCTGTTTTGAACCAGGCAGGCAGGACGGACCACAAGTATCCACAAACGTGGGCGGCACGGGGCGTAGCGGGCACGCGCGACCGGTTCATGGCGTCCCGCCGTCGCCTGGGCACGGTGGCGGCGATTGTGATCGCGCTCCTGCTCGGTTACCACGTGGTAGCCGGCAACAACGGCCTGACCGTTTACCAGCAGAAGATGGCAGAAGACAAGGCCCTGGCAGCAGAAGTGAAACTGCTGCAGGAGGACAATGATCGCTTGAAGCGGCATGTCGACCACCTTGCATCAGATCCGAACGCAATCGAGTTCGAGGCGCACCGGCGACTGCGCTACATGCGACGCGGGCAGGTCACTGTTTTGAATGATGGAGGCCGCGCGCCTGCCAGCCAGGCTTCCCCAAAATAAATCAGCCTTCAGCCTTGCGATTGAGCAGGTCCTGCACGACCGGCGCTGACTCTCGCTTGTCTACGCCGATGGGCAGCACGAACCTGAGCGGCGACTTGATGAAGGATTTGAAAATGAAGACGACGAGTTCTTTCTGTTCCTGCCGGGGTACGTCGTAAGCGCGGAGAGCAACGAAGGCTGCTATCGAGAAGCTGACGCCCAGGTTCAGGACAAACGTGATGCCGATCCCGCCGACCGCCCAGTAGAACCAGTCTTTGCCGAAGGTCGATGTGCCGAAGCGCGCCGCGGCCAGAGCAAGCGTCCCGGTGGTGAGGGTAACGTGGCGAACGTCCAGGTGCAGTCCAAAGAACGACGCGACTACGGGGGTAAAGCCGAGCAGGTAGCCGAGGGAAATACTGGTGGTCCAGCCAGCCAGGTCGCGTTCGAGGATATCGGCACATCTTCGCAGCCGTTTTCTTCCTACGCGCAGACCCAGTGGATGTTCGGCGATGGCCTCAGTCACCCGATGGTAGACCGAAAAGTTTTCGCACCAGCCGCCGATCATGGCGGCCATCCACAGGATGATGCCTGTCAGGATGGCGAACAAGGCTGTGCCGGAGGTGAACGGGTGCAGGGTCTGATAGACATGCTCAGCAGACTTGAGTGGCAGGTAGGACTTGCTGAACATGCGCTGCCACAGCTTCTCGAAAGCGATAGCGCCGATGATCACGGCGACGATGTTGCCCAGTGCAGCGGCAAGCTGCGAGCGGGTGATGTCGGCGACGAAGGAAGAGATCTTGACCCAGCGAGCGGTCCCCCGGTTGCGCCTGACAATGCCGGCAAAGGTTGCGGCGGTCATGGACGGCTGCTTCGTGGCCAGCACTAATCCGAAAACCTGAAGCAGGACGAAGCTGACGGCATAGTCGGTCCCGACAAAGAAGCCTTCTACAAACAGGGGAAAATGTTTGCCGATGATGCTCATTTTGAGTGCCGCGGTGAATACGGTCAACAGTCCGCCACCGAGAGCGGCCCGCCACATGAGCCAGTAATCGCTGCGCGAATGGGCGATGTAATGTTCTCCGCCGACGCCGGTGCGTTCCACCATTTTGCGGGCCAGCAGGTTCAGGTTCTGGCTCAGCAGGGGACGCAGGCGCAGGTCAGAAAGCTGGCCGACTGCGAGTTGATCGAAGAGCTTGCGCGAGGCCAGTACGGAGGCCTCACGCGACCCGGCGGCATAGACATCCGCGATGGCATTCATACGGTCGAGCGAACTTTCAATTGACTTGAGATCGAAGACCAGGTCGGCACTTACGCCTTCCTTCTCCATGTGAAGATTGACCTGGTCGAGTTCTTCACGGCAGCGACGAGCTACGGCCTTCCACAACACGAAGGCCTGGAGTGTTTCAGCTTTTGTATCGGCTGTACGGGTAGCAGGCGCCGCAGCGTTTACGAAGGCTTCTGTTTCGAACACGAAGCGGTAGAAGGGCGAGTGATCGACCGGCAGTCTGCTTCCGCGCTGGTGCATGGCGGCTGTCAGGCCACGGCTGGCAATGCGCGTCGACAGCAGGCACATGGCCTCCTTCATATCGCTCTGCGTGTTGCTCTGCAGACCATGCGCCGTACTTGGCGAAGTGAGTTCGGCAATCTGCAGGAAGGCAGATGGCGTCAGGCTCAGAAGGCGATCAACATCGCGCGACGATGGAAAGAGCGTGGCGAAGAGTCCGGCAAGGTCGGCGCGGGGATGCACGGAGGGAAGCACGCGCTGGACGAGGCGCCGCATGCTTTCTGCAACCAGGCCATGATGATGCGTGGGAACGCCGGCCGAGGCAAACAAGGTGACAGAATGCATCTCGCTGATCATGCGGTCAAAGCTTGTTTGAAAGCCTGTACGCAGTGCGGGATCATGGGCAAGCATCTGCTGGAAACGTGACAGACGGAGTACGAAGAGGCGCTCCGTGCGAGCATTCCAGATGTAATGGACAAGGACTTCAAGTCCATGGCGGCGCTCTTCAAACGTCTGCGCTTCGACAAAGAACGTGGTTCGCCGCAGAATCTCCTGTTGCAGGGCCGCGCCATACGCTGCTTCGGGCACGGTGACGGTAGCACCCGGCGGCACTGCCGACTCTTCCGATTTGTTTTGCAGCAAAGTCATCGCGGGAGTTCCTGCTTAGTCTTCATTGTGCATCGGAGTTGGGCCAGGGGCAATGTCGCGCTGGAGCGTAGTCACAATGACTGAAGAGTAAAGAGAAGGTGGCGGACCGCCTGCGAACCGCGAAAAGCCGGTGACAGCGGCGGGAGAGTCGTCAAAGCATCAAGCAAGAGCCGGCTGCGTCGGGTCTAGAGCAAATTACCTGATGCTACTGTGTTTCTGGCTGGATACAGGTTGGGCTTTCCTGGCGAAAAGGACCGTGTTCATCGTATCTTCGCTTTACCCCTTCAGGTAATTTGGTCTAGTGCTGCGTGTATCCCGTCGGCCAACTCGCGTTGTTGGCTATTGTCAAGTTTCCGGCCGTTGTGATCCAGGTAGAAAACGTCGACGGCCACTTCGCCCTCGGTGTCAATCAGGGCGACTTTGATGTTGCAGCCTGTTGAGGCAAAGGCAAGCGCCAGCCGGCGCAGAAGCCCGGGTGCATCCGGTGCGACGATCTGCAACAGGGTGCTGTGGGTCGACGATTCGTTGTCAAAATCCAGCCGGGGACTCATCTTGACCTTGCTTGCGAGACTGGCACCCTGACGACGCGAGCGCAGCAGTGGTTCGATCGAGGCGGCGAGCGAAGCGATCTCTGTGACACTTTGCTTGAAGCGCTCGATCTCGGATGGATTGAGTTCGAGGGTCCGGTAGGTGTCAGCAAACAGGAATGTATCCACAACTGTTCCTGCATCGTTGGAGAACGCATCCGCCTTAATGATGTTCATGCCCCAGGCGGAAAGAACCCCCGCGACATCCGCAAAAAGCTTCGGGCGATCACGACTGACGAGCGTTAGTTCATACAGCTGCCGCATAGGCCGCAAGGCAACGCGCGCGCCCGACCCAGGGAGGTCGAGCGACATTTCGAAGTGATCGCGGACCATGTCCGGCCGCCTGGTTTGCAGGTAGCGCTGGGGTAGTCCGTCAAGGAAGCCGACGAGCGCTTCTGCGTGTTCCGGCACGAGGGCCGCGATACTGCGATGGAGCGAAGCGTCGGACTCGACGTGAAAACGTTCTTCATCGACGCTGCGGTCCATAAAGTTTGAGGTCGCGATGTAGAGCTGCCAGAGGTTCTCAGCCTTCCATGGTTTAAGTGCATCGGGATTGACGGCCTTGATGTCGGCATAGGTCATCAGAGTCAACATGCGCAGGTACATCTGCGAACCGGTGCGTTCGGCGAAAGTGCGGACCGTTTCCGGATCGAAAATATCGCGGCGCAGCGTGGCAGACATTTCGAGATGATTGCGGATCAGGCGGCGGACGGTATGACGCTCTTCGGGGTCGAAGTCAAGGCGTGCGAGCAAGCCGTCGGCAAGTTCGACGCTCTGGATTGTGTGGTCTGCGTTGCGGCGGGCCTTCCCGGTATCGTGCATCAGGATGGCCAGTAGAAACAGGTCGAGCCGGTCGACATCTTTGACCAGCGAGGCGAAACGGTGCTCCCATTCAGAGGCGGGCTGGCGGAGTAGATGGATGTTGTGGATGGCGACAAAGGTGTGCTCATCGACGGTGTAGCGATGATAGGAATCCCGGACCACGAGCGAATCGATGCCATGGAATTCCGGGATCAGCATTTCAAGCACGCCGAGTGCATGCATGCTGCGCAGAGCGTGTGCGGCATGCGGACCGAGCAGGATCTCGCGCAATACATTCCACAGGAATGGTCCTTCCGGCATGTGCAGATCGAGCATGGGGAAAACTTCGGCGATGCGATCTTCCGCGCGCTGGCTGAGCGAATGGCCCTGCATGGAGATGATGCAGAAAAGGCGCAGGATCGCGTCGGGATCGGTCAGGGGCGCGTTGTCATCGACATCGATGCGGCCATCTTCCAGGAAAAAGTCGGTACCTGGAATTGGGGTGCGTCGCCTGCGGATGGTCTTGTAAAACGACAGGCGCGTAGCAGGTAGTGCATCGAGCATCAAGGTCACGCGGCGGTATACGGCACGCGCATGACGATAGTAGGTGCGCATCCAGTAGGCAGGGTCAGCGGTGCCCGCAGTTTCGAGTCCGATGCTTTGTGCTGCGGCCTCATCCTGCGCCGCCCAGCTGAGAGTATTGTCATCGCGTTTGTTGCGTATATGTAGAAAGCAGCGGGCGGCGGCAAGAAACTCAAAGGCGGCCTCTGCCTCTTCGCGTGCCGGATAGACGGCAGGTGTGTTTCCCGGTAGTCCGCCATGCTCGCGGACGTAGAGGAATGTCTGCAGCCAGTGGGCGAGGTTGTGATCGCGCAGGCCACCTGGAGACTCCTTGATGTTCGGCTCCAGCTGGAAGATGGTTTCGCCATATTTCGTATGGCGACTTCGCGCAAGTTCCGCGACATCTTCTGTCAGGTGTGCCCACTCACGCGGGATCAACGCAGGCAGTACGGTTGCGTGCAGTTGCTGGGAAACTGGTTCTTTTCCGGCTACGTAGCGAGCATCGAGAAGAGACAGCGTGAATTCGGCATTTCCAGGATGGAAGCGTTCGCATTCCTTCAGCGCCCGGGTGACAGGGCTGGAGCGAAGCCCTATGTCCCAGAGGACCTGGTTGGCATGGCGTACCAGGTCCTTGTTTGCTTCTTCAGCAGCTGCGGTCGTGAACAGGTAGAGGATGTCGACGTCGGAATAAGGGAACAGCTCCTTGCGACCGTAGCCGCCGACGGCGATGACCGCCATGCTCCCCCGCATTCTGCCATCTGGAGAAGCGAGCACGAGCGTGCTCTTGACAATGCTGTCAACCAGGTGTGAGCGTCGCCTGATCGTGGCCAGGCCGTCGCCGGTGCGCGCGAACGACTGCTGCAGCGCAAGGGTCTCTGCAGTGTAGAAGGCCCGCAGTTTGTCGACGGATGCAAATGAGTCGTTTGTCTCGGCTGGCATCTCGGCTGGGTCCTTCGCTTGCGTGTTGCCGGGCGGGATTTCGCCCCGGCGGGCGTCATCCTGGCTGGAGCTAAAGTGCTGTGGGTCCTCGTTCATCGTTGCGAATGCGGATGGCTTCCGTGATGGGCGAAATGAAAATCTTGCCATCCCCGATTTTGCCGGTACGTGCCGCGGCGACAATCGCCTGCACGACCTTGTCGACAATTTCATCCGGCACGACAATCTCAAGTTTGATCTTAGGCAGCAGGTCGACCGTATATTCACGGCCACGATAAAACTCGGTATGGCCCTTTTGTCGGCCGTGGCCCCGGGCTTCGAGGATGGTGATGCCGTCAACGCCGGCTTCAAGCACGGCGTCTTTCACGGCATCTAGTTTCGAGGGCTGGATGATTGCTTCGATCTTTTGCATGTAAGGTCTCTGGGTAAATCTATAGGTCTATTGATGCACATGCCGGATGCACATGGTGGCGGATGCGCATGGCCCGATTGATTTGTTTTCCTGCGCGCCGAGGCTGATTAGGAAGCCCAGTCGTAGCCTTCTTCGCCGTGCTGGGTGATGTCGAGACCCGCGGCTTCCTGCTCTTGAGTGACACGCAGGCCGATGGTCATGTCGATCAGCTTCAGCAGGACGAGGGTGCCGACGGCGGCCAGTATCCAGGCGATGGCGACACCAACCAGCTGGTTGAGGACCTGGTGCCAGTTGCCCTCGAGCGCGCCTGACGGCAACACCGTTCCGTGGGCGTCTTTGAAGATGGGATTGACGACACTCGAGGCAAAGATGCCGGTGAGGATGGCGCCCAGGGTGCCACCTGCGCCGTGGACACCGAAGGCGTCGAGGGAGTCATCATAGCCGAAGCGACTCTTGACCTTGGTCACCATCAGGTAGCAGAAGAAGCCGGCGATGAGGCCAATCCACAGGGCGGACATGGGGGTGACGAACCCGGCAGCGGGCGTGATGGCGACCAGCCCGGCAACCGCCCCGGAGATACCGCCGAGGGCGCTCGGCTTGCCGTTCTTGAACCATTCAGCGGCCATCCAGCCGAGAGCGGCAGCGGCTGCGCCGAAGTGGGTCGCGACAAAAGCGCTAGTCGCAAGCGGGCCGGCGGACAGGGCGCTGCCGGCATTGAAGCCGAACCAGCCAACCCAGAGCAGGCACGCGCCGATGAAGCTGAGGACGACCGAGTGCGGGGCCATGTGTTCTTTCGGATAGCCGAGGCGCTTGCCCAGGTAGAGCGCGCAGACCAGCGCGGACACGCCCGATGTAACGTGAACGACGGTGCCGCCGGCGAAATCGAGAGTAGGGAAGCGACCGCCCAGCGAGGCGTTGAGCAGGCCGTTCTTACCCCAGACCATGTGGGCCATCGGGTCATACACGAGGAACGACCAGAGCAGCAGGAAGACGGCCATGGCGCTGAACTTCATGCGTTCGGCGAAAGCGCCGGTAATGAGGGCCGGGGTGATGATAGCGAACATCAGCTGGTAGACCATGTAGGTCTGCAGCGGGATGGTCGCAGCGTAGTCGGCGTCTGGAGCAGCGCCTACGCCCCTAAGAAAGATGTGGTGCAGACCGCCGATGAAGGCGCTGCCGGAATCAAAGGCCAGGCTATAGCTGAGGAACGCCCATGACACGGTGATGATGGCCATCATGGCGAAGCTTTGCATCATGGTCGCCAGCACGTTTTTCTTGCGCACCAGGCCGCCGTAGAAAAGGGCTAGTCCAGGACCGGTCATCATCAGGACAAGCGCCGAACTGACCAGCATCCAGCTGTTGTCAGCAGATGATTTCGCATCCGCGGCGGCGGCCTCGACTTTGGTCAGCCGATCGGCTACAGATACGGCCGCTGCAGGCGTTTGGGCGAAGCCATGCGCTATCAGGCACGACGCAGCTGCGAGGAGAAGAAGAAGTCGAAGCGAGAAACGAAGTGGAAAGCGAAGTGGAAAACGGCGCATGCAGCTCCATCCGGGAAGAAGTGGAACGCGGAGTAAGTCGCGTAATATTCCCGGTCATGACGTCGACCACGCAGAGACACTGCCGGAAGTATCTGTGCGGGCGCTGCTAAAGGCCGCCTGGACAGAAGCGATGTCATGGTGCGACTCAGGCTGACAGGGGCTGAGAGGGATGTGAACGGACGCGCTACTACGTGTCTCGAATAATGTGACACAGAATCATGCGGGGCGCTGAACATTTCATGCAGACCATGCTCACACCCGGGTGGATGCTTGACGGTATACTCCTAACATGGCAGTGGAAACTCACGACAAATACTTTTTCGGGGCGCTGGAGTCGAGCGCTAAGAACCAGCAGAAGGTCCAGGAAGTCAGTTTTGGCCAGGACCAGACCGATGGCATTATCCTCACCTCGCTAGATTTTGCGGTTAACTGGGTCCGCAAGAACTCTGTCTGGCCCATGACTTTTGGCCTGGCTTGCTGCGCCATTGAAATGATGTCAATGGGGGCCTCGCGCTTTGACATTGCTCGTTTCGGAGCGGAAGTGTTTCGGCCATCACCGCGGCAGTCTGACCTGATGGTGATTGCCGGCCGGGTTTCCCAGAAGATGGCGCCTGTGATCCGGCGTCTCTATGAACAGATGCCCGAACCGAAGTGGGTCATTTCAATGGGCGCCTGCGCGACTTCGGGTGGCGTGTTCAACAACTATGCGCTGGTTCAGGGAGTGAATCAGATCATCCCTGTAGACATTTATGTGCCCGGTTGTCCACCCCGGCCGGAGCAGCTGATGTATGCCATCACATTGCTGCAAGAGAAGATCCAAAAGGAGCGTGGCAGTACGAAACGAGCCTTGAATCTGCAGTAAGGCTTTCTTTTCTTTGGACTTAGCGGTGCTTTATGGCTAATATTCTTGAGGATGTAAAAAGTTCCAGGAACGAGTTGATTACCTGAGCTACCTTTGGTGGGTTACTGAGATGAGTCTTGGCTTAAGCTGTTGAGATTCCTAGGCAACTCTCTATTAAAATTGTGCTCTAACGTAGGGGAACGCGTGGTGGCGTCTCCAATGCGCTGATTTCAGCCAGATGAAGTTTTTGAAACGAAGCTGACTAAATTTGCGTGTTTCGTTATTTTGTATTGATTTCAGTTTGGTTGCGGAGGATAGACGCATGCAATTTCGCTCTTTATCTTCTCTGAGCCGGATTCTGATCGTCACTTGTGCTGCCGGGCTCGGAACATCGAGTCTGTTGGCGCAGGATGCGTCGAACACTTCATCAAGTTCGGCTCAGAGTTCTACTCAGGGGACGCCTACATCAACGAAGCCTATGGCCCCAACAGAGCCTTATGCTTCACGTATTGACGTATTTGCCGGGTATTCGTACCTTGCCCCACACGGCAGCATCACTGTGCCAGGTGGCGTAGGTATCGGCGTGAATGGTCCGGTGAAGTATTCGTCCGTTGACTATGGTGCGCTCGGCAGCGTCAATTATTTCTTCAACCGCTATGTTGGTGCCCAGCTAGAAATTGGTGCGCATCCGGATGGCAATAACGATGGCGCTTATGAAGGCGCACTCGGTATGGTCTTCCGCTATCCCACGGGGGACATAACCCCGTTCGTCCATGCCAATGCAGGCGCAGTCCGCCTTGGCGGCGCAGCGAAGGAGCCTTACACATGGGGCCCGACGCTGGCAGTTGGCGGCGGCCTTGACTACAACCTCGGCAAGCACTTCGGCATCCGTGTTTTCCAGGCTGATTACACCTACTACCACGCAGACTTCGGTCCCCAGAATCCTTACCCGACCGGGGGGCGTGCAAACCTGGATAATGCTCGTTTGAGCGCAGGTCTGCTCTACCATCTCGGCAGCATCGTTCCGCCGCCTCCCGTTATGTATGCCTGCACGGTCAGCCCTGCCTCTGTTTATCCCGGCGATCCCATTACGATCACGGGCACGGCTACCAACCTGAACCCGAAGAAGACTGCCAGCTACACCTGGACCGGAACAAACGGCGTGAAGGTAACAGGCGACACGTCGACCGGCAATGTCGACACCAACGGCCTGAATCCCGGCAGCTACACCGTGACCGGCCATGTGTCGGAAGGTGTGAAGGCCGGCATGTTCGCAGATTGCACCTCGACGTTTGAGGTTAAGCAGTTTGAGCCGCCAACCATCTCCTGCTCGGCTAACCCGACAACGGTGAATCCGGGTGACAGTGCGACGATTACTGCTCAAGGCGTAAGCCCGCAGAACCGTCCGCTGACCTACACCTACAGTGCAACCGCTGGCACAGTGAACGGTACCGGTAACACGGCGACCCTCGCGACCACGGGCGCACCGGCAGGCTCGATCACCGTCACCTGCAATGTTGCGGATGACAAGGGTCAGACTGCTACTTCGACCACGTCGGTAAGCGTCCAGGCGCCTCCGCCGCCACCGGCACCCAAGACGTCCACGCTTTGCTCGATCACGTTCGGCCGCGATAAGAAGCGTCCGGCACGCGTCGATAACGAAGCCAAGGCCTGCCTTGATGATGTCGCACTGAACCTCCAGCGTCAGACGGATGCAACGGCTGTCCTGGTCGGTGAAGCTGATCCAAGTGAGAAGGGTGCAGCGAAGCTTGCTCCGATGCGCGCTGTCAACACGAAGGAGTACCTGGTGAAGGAGAAGGGTATTGACGCCTCCCGCATCTCGGTACGCACTGGAACACAGGGCAACAAGGAAGTTGAAAATTACCTTGTACCTGCCGGCGCAACCTTCGACACCGATATCCAGGGCACAACTGCTGTGGACGAGTCGGCTGTGATGGCAACCCCGCGCACTGGCAAGAAGCCAATGCATCACCATAAGAAGAAGGCAGCTCCTGCAAAGCAGTAAGGAGATGTTCTGAACGAAAGAAGGCTGGCCCGAGTGGGTCAGCCTTCTTTTTTGTACTACCGCAAGTGCTTATTGTTCCTAGATGGATTTCATACCTAGATACCTGCCCCGCTTGATGTATTGAACCCGACCCTGGCACATCTTAATCTTTAAGCATTCATCCCCCGGGCTTAAGAAGCCTGCAAAGTAGTGAAGGAAGTGTCCTGTGAAGCTCAAATCTCTGTGGTCAGGGCCGGTTGCGGCTGCCACTGTTTTATCTGCCGTATCGCTATGCTCTTTACCTCTTGCCCTGGCTGCGGCTACGCAGTCGCCCACCCCAAGTTCTTCTTCAAGTTCATGGATTCCTGTCGGCCCGGATGGTGGCGATGCGCGGGCCTTTGCGGGTGACCCAACGAATAGCAGCCACATATTTCTGGGCACCACCAATAGCTGGATCTACCAGAGTCAGGACAATGGCGTCACCTGGCAGCGGCTGGCGAAGTTATCGAAGAAAGATGACCTGATTCTCGACAATATTGTCGTGGATGCTTCTGATCCCAAGACGCTTTATGTCGGCGCATGGGTGGTTGATCATCCGGATGGCGGCATTTTTATCAGTCATGATTCCGGTGAAAGCTGGACGAAGGTGCAGGGCATGGATGGCCAGTCGGTGCGCGCGTTAACCCAGGCGCCGTCTAATCCTAAAGAGCTGGTGGCGGGTGCGCTCAAAGGAATTTTTGAAAGCGACGATGCCGGTGTGACGTGGAAACAAATCAGTCCGCCAAGCAGCAACGAACTGCATGAAGTCGAGTCGATCGCGATTGACCCGAAAGACCCGCACACGATCTACGCAGGCACCTGGCATCTGCCATGGAAGACGACGGATGACGGCGCCAACTGGCACAACATCAAGAATGGCCTGATCGATGACTCCGACGTGTTCTCAATCATCATTGATCCGAGGGCGCCGCAAACTGTTTACACGAGCGCCTGCTCCGGGATCTACAAGAGTGAAAATGGCGGCGAAGAGTACAAGAAGATCCAGGGTATCCCTTCAACGGCGCGACGTACGCGGGTGTTGATGCAGGACCCGACGAATGAAAGCACGGTCTACGGCGGAACAACCGAGGGTCTCTACAGGACAAGTTCGGCCGGCACCAACTGGTCGCGCCTGACCGGGCCGGATGTCATTATCAATGACATTTATATTGACCCGAAGAACAATCAACATGTGCTGCTGGCGACTGACCGGAGCGGCGTATTGCTGAGCAACGACCAGGCCGCGAGTTTCAAGCCGGCGAACGTGGGTTTCTCACAGCGGCAGGTTTCGGCACTGATTGTCGATGACAAGAACCCGCAGACCATCTATGCCGGCGTTGTGAATGACAAGATTTACGGCGGCGTCTTTATCTCGAACGACAGCGGCAAGAGCTGGGAGCAGCACAGCAATGGCCTGGATGGCCGTGACGTTTTCAGCATGGCGCAGTCGCCAGAGGGAACGTTGCTGACTGGAACGGGCCACGGGATTTTCCGGTGGAATAACTCGAACTGGCAGCCCGTCGGCAAGATTGTGCAGACAGAACAGAAGACAGTCACGGTCGTGCGGCATGGCAAGAAGGTAAAAGACACCAAAACGGTGACGAAAGAGCTGGGCAACATCGAGGGCCGGGTGTACAGCATGGACCTGGCGCAGAGCAGTTGGTATGCGGCGACCTCGGCCGGCATCTACCAGAGTGACAACCAGGGGGCTACGTGGCAGGGCGGTCCGGTGCTGAGCAAGATGGACTTCCAGGCAATTCGTTCTGCGGGTGAAACAGTACTTGCGTCGCGCCGGGAGAGCCTGGTTGTCTCCCAGGATGGTGGGCACAACTGGCAGGCCGTAACGCTGCCTTCGCCTCTCACCTCGGTCAGCGCCATTGCGGTGGCGCCAGGTGGAAGCCTGTGGCTGGGCGGTCGCGAAGGCGTTTTTTATAGTGAAGACAAGGGCGTGACGTGGACGCAGGACAAGACGCTGCCTATCTCGAACATCAATAACCTGAGCTACGACAGCGATCTGAAGCGCATCATGGTGACGTCGTGGAACTCCACATTTGTGTTTGCAGTCGATGAAAATACCCGCGAGTTTAAATGGTGGGACGCGGGGTGGAACACACGCGCGGTGCGCTCGCTGGGCGGCCGGCTGATGGCAGCTTCGCTCTATAACGGCGTTATCGTGCAGCCGCAGATGCAGGGAGCGAACGGCGGCGCTACGGGCGGCCGTTAGAACCGGTGATTGCAATACGAAGCTTTGCGCAGACAGACCTGGACGATGCGTTTGCACTCGACCAGCTCTGTTTTGCGCCGGGCATCGCCTACTCCAAGACTGAATTGCGGTACTTCGTTTCTAAGCCTGCGGCCTTCGCGATCGTCGCAGAGCAAGCCGGCCGCATGGCCGGCTTTGTTGTTGCGGAGTGGAGCGGGCGCTTGCAGAAGCCGGCGCATTTGATCACCATCGACGTTGAGCCGGCGGCGCGAAGGAGCGGCGTGGCGACGCGCCTGATGGATGCTGCAGAGACTCACTACTCCGAGGCAGGATGCGAAGCGATGTCGCTCGAGGTAGCGGTTAATAATCTGAGTGCGCAGAGTTTTTACAGCGGGCGCGGGTTCAGTGTCACCCGGCGTAGACCAGGCTATTACAACGGGGTCCTGGATGCTTTCACGATGAGGAAGCTGCTGCGGAGAGATAAGGACTGGACGCCCACATCCTGGA
>CAZZXL010000037.1:0-32244 GCA_964658035.1 uncultured Acetobacteraceae bacterium | reverse complement strand
TCTTTTCTAGATCAAGCAAAGTTTCGCTTATAGAAGAGGGCTATCCGAGCAGCTCCAACTGCTTCGGTAAGGGGCGTACTCCGCGGGGTCGTTTCCGCTGAACAGTAAGACCTTCCTGTCTCAGGAATTTCTGAACAAATGGGAGGGCAATGTGTTGTCTTATTCTTGCTGGCAACAAAAGCCGTCTGAGCCGACCAGTTCCCCCCCGCAATTGGCCGAGTCGTCAAACCAGATTCGAGAGGCAACGCTTGATCAATGAGGGCAAGCCCATAGTTCTCTTTGACCATCCATTGAATGTCCGCAGGATTCGTCACAGAGTTTGCAAGGCTGATTGGGATGCCAACCTCGGCGAACAAATTGACCAGATGCGCATGGGCAGACGGATGGAGTTCCGGATCACGAAAGACTCTGATACGCGGAGCTACTTCGTGGATATCGAGCTGTGTCTGCAACGCCAGTGGGTCATCGGTTCTCATGCACACGACAAGCTGAGAATGTGCGATGGTGATCACGTCCAAAGTCTCGCTGTCGATGGGGCAAGGCAGGATGGCGCAATCGAGCGCATCCGATCCAAGCCGCTGCATAATTAGGGCCGAATCACCGCCTGAGAATACGACTTCGCACTTGGGGAAGAGATCGGAACAGCACTGACGGAACGTCGTCAAAAGTGTTGGGTTTACGAAGGACGAAAATCCCAACCTTAGCGTCGGAACTTCGCCCCTATGAATCGCTCGGGTGATGGCGAAGATCTCGCGCCGTTCTGCCAGGACTGTGCGAGCCCGACTCAGAACAAGCTCGCCGGCGGGAGTCGGCGTGACGCCATCTCGATCTTGCCTCAGAAAGATGGGGAATCCGACGTCGCTCTCAAGGCCGCGTATCTGCTGACTGATGGCTCGCTGGAAGCGGTCCATCTTCTCAGCAGCCCTCGTGAAGTTTTTACCTTCGTTGATAGCGACCAGATATTCGAGATGGGCGAAATTCTACCGGTTCTGACATGGCCTTGTACTCCGCTGGTGTGGGCCTTGCAATCCACACCGCTCTGTGGAAAAGACATAACTGATACTTGGCCGCGGGTATCAAGACTGTCCACGGGGCACCTCAAGGTGCCCGGTTACCTGTAGGTGCTCATCAGTTTCGGAAAGCAGCTGCCCTTATAAGTTTTGCCATGGGTGGCATAGGTAGGAAGGATTGGACTCTTTTAGAGTCGCGGGGCACGCTGAGTAATCGTCTCTCGGGGACGAAACGAAGCTCAATCAAGGAGGCACAATGCTGCGCTGGCGGCGTTCAAGCCCATACCCGATGGAAGGTGACTGGGTCTTTGCCAGTCCGCGCGTGAAGGGCAAACAACCCTACTGGCCGGACAATCTTATGAAGCGGTATATCAGGCCGGTGGCACGTCAGGCCGGGATCACCAAGAACATCGGTTGGCACACCTTCCGTCATTCCTTCGGAACACTGCTGAAGGCGAACGGGGAAGATGTGAAGACGGTTCAGGAGCTCTTGAGGCACGCCAACAGCAGGATCACGCTCGACGTGTATACGCAGGCCGTGAACTCGCATAAACGAGCCGCACAGAGCAAGGTTGTAAGGATGATGGTGCCCAACGTGGGTCAGAGAGAGGTTGAACCTGACTCGCTTTTGGTACCTCGGCGAGCGTAATGGACCTTAATCGGACCCGGATTTACTTGTCACTTGAGGTCCCATACGAAGCTAAGTACTTTGCTTGGTATGGCGGGGACGACGGGGCTCGAACCCGCGACCTCTGCCGTGACAGTTACGCTAACTGTTTGTATCTAAATGATTTCATGGGCGTTGATGGCTAATCAAGGCACCCAAAGGCACTCAAAAACACTGGGAAATACATCGGTTTCAAATTTCAGCACCCTCACCGACACCCTCGCAATTTGAGGATTCAGCGCCAAAATCGCGCTCAGACCTCTGCCGTGCCACGGCATTTCGTCTAAAAATCGCTTTTGATTTCTGCCTTGTAGCAGCAGAGGTTTTGCCTCAAAACGTGCAAATCGCCGCCTTCCACATTTTCCCGTCGAGGGTGCTGGAGAGGGTGCTGGACGATAAAGCGAAGGCGCAACAATTTCGTTCCAAATTGCCTCTGCCTTGTAACGGCAGAGGCGCTCCCACCAAAAAAGGCTGATCACCAGGTTCGATAGAACTGACATCAAAACGTAGAAAAGACCCTTACTCAGGGGCTTTTCAGAAGGGAAAGGGGCTTGTGCTCCAGAGGAGGACGTGCCCCATATATGTTTAGGGTATCTCACACCAGATCTAAATTTGGGGCGTCTCATTGAGAGAGAATGGGTGCGAAAAACAGACGCAATTCTTCCACGACTTCGGAGAGCTTGGCGGGCGCTTCCGTGAGCCTAGACCGCTTTACGAATGCACTCCATTGCATCTGCTTCGCAGGATCATTGCCGAAAGCCGATGAAAGTCCAATCGGATCAAGGTCGAGCTCCATCCCTCGGTTTGCAAACGTCCGCTTGATCGCTTCGACCAGAACTTCCCTGCTCAACTCCGGTTGACGGGTCAGCAGCCAAAGGTCGAAGTAGTCCTTCATCCGTGTGTTCAGCATTCGGAGCTGGACGAGTGCTTGCAGCTTTTCGGCCACCACAGTCTCTCGGCTGTAGCCAGAGAGTGTCGGAGCGGGAAAGTCGAGTATCGTCGGATACGTCAGCGTCTCCGGTCCCGGTGTCATCACATCCCCGAATCCGATGTCGATTTGCATGTGGACTCGCGCGCTATCAACGCGCCCGACAAACGTCGTGCGGACACCCGCATAGTCGGCATCCTCTCGAATGACTTCGCCGGCGAAGGACGACGGATCGAAGACGATTCCGTCGTCGGTGACTTCTGCTTGCGAGACCTCGCGCATTAGGGCGACGATCGCTTCCACAGCGTTGTCCGTTCGGCCAAGAAGATCAATGTCCATCGTTGGCCGGGAGATGGGCGCTTGCCAAGCGGTTAGCAGCAACGCACCCTTCAACGTAAAGGCTTCGACGTGCGGGGACATCGAAAGACGGTAGAGGAACCGCTCCATCGCGTAATACTGCAATACCTCCGCAAAGGGCCTGCTGTTGGCCTTCGCATAATTGAGCAAACGTTGCCGCACGGACGCGCCCATATTCTTTACAACATCGACGGTCACAGAATGGCCTCCATGTAGGGCCTCATCACCCGTTCGATGCGGCACAGCTTGGCATAGTGTTCCAGCTTATCGAGCTGCATTCGTCCCCGACGCCGGTACAGATTCAGCGCCTCGACACAAACGTCAATTCCAATCTTGTTGCGGTACTTGAAGCAATCCGCCAGAGTCCTTTCCATCGAGTAGATGCGGACCTTTGTGCCGTCGAGTTCAACCGCTTCTACCCCATCCTCAAACCCAGCCTTTGAATACCAGAACAGCCGGAGCGGAGGATAACGAAGAGCTGGGGCCTGATCGCTCGCCTCAATCGCCAAGTAGACGGCATGGGGAACCTGCGCCGTCATGCGATGAAACGCGAGTGCCGAGATGAGGCATATGACTCCCTTCGGAACCTTGAGGGCCACGGTAACGAGATCAGGGTTTTCGAGCGGCCTTCCATCGGCAATCCTGTAGAGGCCACGATCCAGACGTTCCAGCCGACCAGCGTCTCGAAGCGCATAAAGCGTTCTTGGATGTATTCCCAGCTCCATTGCACTCTTTGTCTTGAGCACGCCGCCGTGCGCTCTAAAAATGCTCAGAGCGTGTTCTGCGGTCGGCGATGGAACTGAAACAGGCACGGGATACTTTCCTCGGATAATGATATTGCTTTCCGAGGATTTTATCCATCAGCCTTCAATCAATCGCAGATGGACTTTGCTCACCTGTCGGCTCACGGGAAGTTTGCAAACAGCTCTCTCGGCGGCACTGAGAGTGCCCGAGCTAGCTTGATGATGTTCTCCAGGGCTACGTTCCGCTCCCCACGCTCCACACCGCCCACATAGTTCCGATGCAGCCCCGCACGTTCGGCCAATTCCTCTTGCGAGTATCCGCGTTCGTCGCGGAGCTTTCGCAATGAGGAGCCAAACCGAGCTTTTACGGAGGGAGAAGTCACTCTCCCATACTTGGATCGTGACCACTATGAGTCTACACACGATGAGTGTGATATTCATTGATTGGCGCAAGGGCTCAGTCTCGTAGCGCAGCAGGCAAACGATAGAAACTGCCAAAATGACAGCGTTTGTCAACAAATCGCTTGCACTTCTCTCTGCAACTCAAGGATGATTACCTCGTCTTTTACTTGTAGAAAACCTGCGGTGGTTTCCGCTGAGCTTGACCAGTTGCAGATCGCCCGAGTTCGGGCGCGGCCCTTGCAGAAATTGCATTTGAACGGCCACTCCGCTTCGTATGAGGTCAGCAATCATGTCGGACGACTACATTGAGTGTCCCCAGGTATCGGGAAAGACCATCAAGGCTCTGCGTATCTATAAGGACACTGGAGACGGAACCGAAGTTTTGATCGACCTGACGGACGGTACGAGCTTCACGTTTTCTCTCTCGATTAAGCCCACCTTGGAAGCAGCGGTCATCCAGCCCGGCGTAGGTGAACCCGAGATCCTTCATCGTTACGATCTGGAGTAAACACTCCCCACCACAAGCAATGCACCCGGCAGGTATTCCAACCCGGAATAGTCGTCCGCCAAAAAGTCATTGGACTTGCTGCGATAGCCAGCCGTAGGTTTGCGCCATACCCGACACGATTCAAGTCGGATGGAGGTGCAAACATGAAGATGCTCCATCGTATAGCCCGAGTTAAGAGGCCGGAACTTCGGCCTTCTTTCTCGGGCTTTTTACTGCTCACCCTTCTCCTGTTTCCACTGGCGGCTCATGCGCAAAGCGGGAGTTCGCCTTTTGATACAGGTCTCACATCCATTCAGACTCTCTTCACAGGAACGATCGCGAAAGTGAGCAGCCTGATTGCGATTGTGTTGGGCGGGTATGCGTTCGCCCACGGAGAACCCGGCGCGAAGAAGACTCTCGCCGGAGTTGCGGCTGGCACCGGAATCGCGGTGATGGCCACCAACATCCTGACCTGGCTTTGGGGTTCCTAGCCCCTTGGTCTCGTCATTCCGCTCACGCTTCACTCACCCGCGAGGGGCTCTATGACAGAACTCACACCAAGACGCCGAAATCGGGTCTACAAGGCTCTGCATAAGCCCCTCACGTATCTCGGGGTCGAGCGCACCGTCTTCTACTTCGTTTGCGTTGGAGCAGTGGGCGCGTTCAACCTTTTCAACTCGCTCCTGACTGGAGCCGCAGTCTTCATCGGCGGGTACATCTTCGGTCGTTGGATCACGACCACTGACCCGGCATTTCTCAAGATCATGGGCAAGTCCGAACGCTTCAAGTTGCGCTACGACGCTGCCAAGCAACAAGTCCCGAACGTGGAGATACGCTGATGCTGCGAATTGCCAAGATCATCAAGCCGTGGACTGAGGCCGGTTCGCTCAACGCGAACATCAACCTGTACGGCTTCTGGGATGAGACGACCTTTCTTACCAAGAGCGGCGACCTTGGCATGATCCTCAAGGTTTGCGGAGTGGACTTCGAGAGCCTTGACCAGGCCGGACAAGAGTTCGCGGTCAAGAGGCTGCAAGCGGCCCTCAAATCTTTCGGGCCGGGATTTCATGTCTATCAGTACCTCTTCAAGACCAATCGGCCAGAGATGCCCTTCGCTAGCTATGGCGACCCCCTGATCGACGCCGCCATCTACCAGCGCCGTGAGTTCTTCGAGTCGAAACTCGACCATCTCTATGAGATCGAGATTTACTACGCGGTGGTGCTTGAAGGAGCAAGGTCGAAGACTGGCATCATGGCCGCTTTGGGACGACTCCCAAGCGATCCAGAGGGCGCGGTTCGAGAACTCAAAGCGCAGTTCACCAGCAACGTCATGAAGGTGTTGCTCCGCTCTCAGATACAGCGCGATCTTCTTCGACTCAAGCAGCGTATGGAGGCCTTTGAGCAGCAACTCCGAGACCAGGTGGAGATTGAGATACTTTCGTCCGACGATCAGTTCCACTTCCTTCGCCGTCTGCTCAACTTCGATGCGTGGCGTATCGCCGGCAGACCGCAGACATCGCAGTATCTCGACTTCCAGGTAGTGAACTCCGATATCGAAGCGGAGCGCGACCACCTCCGCATCGGCGATCACTTCGTCCGCCTGCTAACGATGCGAGAGGCCATCACGGAGACACGCCCGCTGGTGCTCGACAAGCTGCTCAAGATCGAGGCGAATTTCTACGCCGTCACTGAATGGACTCCACTTGCTACCGACGCAGCCAAGAAGGAAGTTGTGAAACGGCGTCGTCACGCCAATATGTCGAAGGCTGGACTCATCTCTTCCATGAAGGATGAGAGCAAGGTCAATCAGCGTGACGTACTGATCGACGAAGGAAAACAGGCCGACATCGAAGTTCTCGGGGACTGCCTTCGCGCCCTCAGTGACGGACAGACTCTAGGCGACCTCTCGCTGACCATCGTTCTCTATGGCAAGGACAAGGCCATCATCGACCGCGAGATTGCCGACTTCGCTACTGTCTTTACGAATGCGGACGGCTCACTCTTCCCGGAAACCTACAACCAACTCAATGCACTCTTTGCCGTGGTTCCCGGCAACTACGCGCAGAATCTCCGCAAGATGTTCATGCTGCTCAGCAACTACGCCGACCTCTCGTTCTTCTTCACCATCCTGCAAGGCGAGAAACACAACCCGCATCTTGGAACGGAGTACCTGGCTGTCATGGAGACGGACAACGCCACGCCCTACTACCTCAACCTGCATAACGGCGAGGTTGCGCACACGCTGATCCTCGGCATGACCGGCTCAGGCAAGAGTTTCCTATGCAATTTCCTGCTCACGAATGCCCAGAAATACAGGCCGCTCACCTACATCTTCGACATCGGCGGCTCGTTCCAATCGCTCACCGAAATCTTCGGTGGGAGCTACCTGAACGTCGGCCAGGAGTCGCGCGATTTCCGCATCAACCCCTTCTCTCTTGAGCCGACCAAGGAGAACCTGCAATTTCTGTTTTCCTTCTTCCGTGTCTTGATCGAAGGCACCGGCCAGCGTTATCGCCTCGATTTCAAAGAGGAACGGAAGCTTTGGGCGGCCATCGAGAATATGTACGTCATCCAGCCTGCCCAGCGCACACTATCGACTTTCGCCGAGATCATCGGCGAGTTGAAGGAACGGCTCCATCGTTGGACGGCTGACGGGCAGTACGGTTTCCTCTTCGACAATTCGGAAGACACGCTGACGTTTTCGAGCTTCCAGACTTTCAACTTCGGCGGTTGGGGCGATGCGCCGGATGTGTTGGAGCCGCTGCTCTTCTATGTTCTGCATCGGGCCTCGCTTGAAATCGGCAATCCGGAGCGGCTCTCTACCTTCAAGCTCTTCCTGCTAGATGAGGCGTGGCTCTTTATCAAGAACGAGACGATCAGGAATTACGTCGTCACCGCTCAGAAGACATGGCGCAAGCACAACGCCGCCATGATCCTCGCCACACAGTCCATCAAGGAGCTTGAGGAGTCGGGAATGCTTCAGATCGTATCCGAGAGCTGCCCGACCAAGATCTTCCTTGCCAACCCGGAGATGAACCGGGAGGTATACCGCGAGGCATTCCACCTCAACGATACGGAGCTTGAAATCATCTCCGACCTTACACGCGGACAGATGCTCATCCGTAAAGCCCAGACCTCCAAGAAAGTCCGGCTCAACGTCGATTCGGTCTCCTACTGGATTGCGACGAACAACGCCAAGGACAACCAGCTCAAACGCGATTACTTTGCCCGCTACGGCGTCGCCGAGGGCGTCCGCCGTCTAGCTGAAGACCACCCCTTTCCGCCCAAACAACACGCCACGGAGAAGAAACCCGCAGCATCCACCGCAACCCCCAACCGCAAAGGAGCCGTCGCATGAAGATCACCCTTCTCGCACTCGCCCTTGCATCGGCCCTGTCTTCGACTACGGCCTTTGCCCAGGCCGCACCCGCCGAGCAAGCCCGGACGGTGCAGTACCACTCGCAGGACATTCTGCCCATCCGCGCCAAGGTCAAATACACGACCCTGATCGTTGTGCCCACGACCGAAAAGATCATGGAGGCCGCGACCGGCGACAAGGACTTCTGGATCGTCGATGTGGTGGGGAGCTTCTGCTTCGTTCACCCGGCCAAGCCGGGGATCAGCACGAACCTCAACTTGATTACCGACAAGGGCAACATCTACAGCTTCACCTTGCAGGACATCTCCACCCAGGGCGGCGACCCCGACCTCAAGGTTATCGTCCAGCCCGCAGATCAGTCTTCGATCACAGCGTCGGCGGGACCGGCGCAGTACGTTCCCGCCGCGCAGCTAGAACAGGCCAAACAGCAGCTCGCTACCTTGCAGAGTCACGTCACCCAGGCGGTAGATGAATACAAGAGTGTGTATCCGCTGCAGCTCAAGTTCGACTACACGTTCAAAAACGAAGACCCCTTCGCCGTCCAGTCGATCTACCACGACGACAAGTTCACCTACATCAAGACGACGGCCAGCGAAAAATTCAGCGTGTACGAGATGAAGGACGGCAAGCCCGACCTCATCAACTACGACCTGCGCGACGGCACCTACATCATCCCGAAGATTGTGGACAAGGGATACATCGAGATCGGCAAGAAGCACATGGACTTCTCACGGAAGGGGTAATGTCATGACGGATCAGACACCGCAGCTCTCGCAGAATACCTCCGAGCCGAAGGGCGTGATACGCAAGAACATCAAGATGTTCGTCTATCTGGGTGCCATCCTTCTGCTCATCACGGCGAGCCTCTTCAGCTCCAAGAAGAAAACGCCGAACGGCACTCCGGCCAAGGGAACGCCTCCGCAGCCGTTCGTGCAGGACAACACCGCCAACAACATCGCCGACCTCCAGAACCAGCTTGCGGCTGAAAAGCAGAAGCAGCAGCAGGACGCACAACTTGCGGCAGCGATGGCGGCCAGTCAGACACCGGCACAACAACAGGCGGCGGCGATGTATGGCCCGAACGGCCAACCCAACATGCCACCCCCGCAAGGCCAGCCCCAGAACGGCCAACCGCAGCTCACGCCCGAGCAGCAGCAACAGCAGCAGCTTGCCAACAAGGAACGAGAGCTGAGCTTCGATTCTCGCTTCGCCTCGAATCTTGCTTACAGTCACAGCAAGGAAGAGGAGCAACATCAGGCGCAACCACAGAACTCGCCTCAGATGATGCCGGTGTCCTCTGCGAACCCTTATGCCGCCGCGCTGGCGGGCGGCGAAGGCTCCAGCTTCATTCCAAGCCGTGCGGCAGGAGAGAAACCCGATCCAGAGCCCACCAAGAAAGCTCCTGAAGTGAATCTGAATTCAGCCGTTGGGCAGCCTTACGTAATATTTGAGGGCGCAGTGCTGGACACGGTGCTGATGAATCGGCTGGATGGAGATGCTGTTGGCCCGGTCAAGGTGCTCGTCTCCAATCCGTTCTACTCGCACGACCACCAACACGTCCTTATCCCGGACGGGACGGTTGTGTTGGGAGAGGCCAAGAAGATCGGCTCAGCGGGCTTCGGCCAGCAACGCCGAATGGCCGTCGTGTTTCACCGGCTCATCATGCCAGACGGCTACTCCGTGGACCTCGACCAGTTTCACGGTCTCGACCAGATCGGCGAGGAAGGCCTGAAGGATAAGGTGAACAATCACTACCTGCAAATCTTCGGCACCTCTATCGCCCTTGGCGTGATTGCCGGCGCGGGGGAGATTGAGTCGGGCGGTGGCACGATCACCACGTCTGGCACCCAGGCCTTCACGAACGGCGCAGCGGCCAGCGTCTCGCAGTCCTCAACGACGATCCTTGATCGGTTCATGCAGATACCGCCGACCATCACCATCCGCGAGGGGCATCGGGTAAAGATCTACTTCACCCAGGACATGCTCCTCCCGGCCTATACAAACCACAACATACCCCAGACGTTCTAGGAGAATCCATGCGAACAGTTCGCTATGCCTCATTCGCGCTTGCTCTGCTCACGCTCTCAGGCTGCGCCGACAAGAAGTGTCTTCCCGGCGACTCCGCGACTACCTGCAAGGCTCTGACCGAGTGTTTTGACCGAGGGAATACAGCCAAGGCTTGCCGCCAGATCGAAAAGGACCAGGCGGAGTACGAGAAGAACTTCCAGAAGAACATTGCCCCCGCATACACCGGAGCCGGTTCGGCCCTGAGCTACGACCCCAACAAGGCGACTCAGAAGCCACCGGCCAAACCACAACCGAAACAGTGACCAACCCAGAGATAAGGAGACCGGCCATGAAACGACTTGTCTTGCTTGCAGCATTCCTATCCGCGACCCTCGCCTCCACTGCGCACGCGCAGTTTGGTGGCGTGGTCTTTGACCCAACACAGTCGGGCCATGCGATCCAGCAGCTCGTGCAGGAAACGGGTATCAGTGCGAATACCTTGCAGGAGATGCAGACCGCGATCAAGGCTTACAACTTCACCCGCCAGATGATGACGGCTCCGCAGACGCTCTACCAGCCGTTCATCTCGCCGTACACATGGGAAGCGGCGATCAATACCTCCGCCAATACCTACAACAACACCTCGTCATGGACGAACGCCGCCAACACCGGCAGCGGCGCGTCATTGGCGACGCAAGCCTATGTGCCCCGTACCGGGTCGCAACTCCCCGGATACGGGAGTCTGACCACCCAATCGCAGCAGCAGATCGCCGCCCAGGGCGCGACAAGCGACCTGAACGACTCTGTGAATGCAAGTACGCTGCAAACCCTCGGCACGATCCGGTCGAACGCTCAACAGCGCGCGACGGACATTGCCACTCTGGAGGCAGCCAGCCACTCGGCTGACCCCACCCAGCAAACCGAACTCGCGACGCTCCAGCGGATCAATCAGGCACTCCTGCTCATGCTCCGCACCCAGCAGGAGACAAACTCCATCAGCACCACCCAATCGCTCCAGCAGATGATGGCTGGCAAACAGCAGCAGGACGCTCTCAAAGCGAGCTTCCAGAACGCAACCAGCTACCAGAACAACTTCCAGACATCCGTCGCACCGGCTTACTCCGGCGCATCGTCCGCAATGCGGTACTAACCGCCTCATCCACTACGCGGGGGTTGCAGTATGGGACTACTGAATTTCATCACTCAAGGGTGCGACTCTCTCTCGGCGACAGCCGCACCCTCCGTTACCGCAATGGGCCTGCGTATGTGCATCGCCCTCGCCACGATCATGCTCGTCTGGTTCGGAGTACAGGAGGCCCTTGCATCCTCGCAAGGCGGACCGGGATTCAGCATGTCGCGCTTCTTGAGTTTCTTCATGCTCATCACGTTCGCCTACGTCATGGTGAAGTATTACGACTCGTCCATTCCGGGACTGGGATCTTCGATCAAAGGCTACATCAATGGCGGCGCTCAGAACCTCGTTCAACTCATTGGGACGGATAGCACCGACCAGATGATGAACACGCTGTCGCAGGCGCAACAGAACGCAGGCCCCGGCATGGTGGCGAGTTTTGAGCAGCCGTATCTTGTCCTGATCTTCGCCATCACGCAGGTCTTGCTTGGACTGCTGTCGGCACTCATCGCCGCCATCGTCGGCTACGGTGCCATCGCCAGCACAGTCGTTGGGCTACTTGGCCCGGTGTTCATTCCGTTTCTCGTCTTCGACAAACTCGACTTCCTCTTCTGGGGCTGGCTCAAGGCGTTCATCAGTTTCAGCTTCTACAAGGTTGTTGCCGCCGCCTGCCTGAGTGTCCTCAGTCACATCCTTACCGCGTACTACACCAACTTCATCAATGCCACCGACCCGGCGACGATGGTCAAGAACTTTCCGCTGCTCTTGTTGCTCATCCTCGTCAATGTCTTTGTCCTGCTCAAGATTCCGGCTCTCACCGCTTCCATCTTCTCCGGTTCGAGCAGCGGGCATGACGGCGGCATGGGCATGATCACCACCGCGATTATGGCACTTGGATAAGGAGAACCGTCATGCAGGAATCTATGAAGTCTGAAGTCACTCCCGACATCAGCCGCGCGGCGGAGCGTTATCTCGAACAGTATGGCGATCCACTGGTGACGAACACCTACCTCAAGATCGCCATGCTCTGCCTCGCTGAACTCTGTGTGATGCTTGGATTGCTCGTTTTCAAAAGCCAGAAGGCACTCGCATCGGCCAAGCCGTTCATCATCCGCATCAGCGATGTCGGACACGCCGAAGCGATCGACTACCGGAACTTCGACTACCGGCCTCAGGAGGCGGAGAACAAGTATTACCTCACCCGCTGGGCGAACCTGTACTTTGGCCGCAATCGCTATACAATCGAGCGCGACCAAACGCAGGCGCTTTACTTCCTCAACGCCGACGTACAGCGGGCCGTCATCGAGCAGGAGCAGAAGAACAACACCATCGCCAACTACGTCAAAGACTCGACTCTGCCGTATGTGGACATCGAGGTCAAGAACGTCATCCTCGATGACTTGCGCCAGTCGCCCTACTCAGCCCGGATCGAGTTCGACAAGGTGTTCACCAACTCCGGCGACCAGAGCGTCTTGAAGCGGGAGAAGTGGACAGCCACCGTCACCTATGTCTTCAACCCGCAGGTGTCGAACGAGAAGACCACGGTTGATCCTCTCGGCTTGACCATCATCCGCTTCCGCGTTGACCAGGCGTTCAGCTAGAGAACAGACTCACCCATCCCACGAGGCTTTCCGATGTCCAGACTTGCTGCCAATCCGGCTGCACCACCCCACCTGTGCCTGTACAGGGTGTTCGCGGCGAACCGAGGCCAGAAGCCATGCAACGACGGTTGCGAGTGCTCATCCTTCCTGAGAGTTCCTGGTCGCTCGAACGACGCTGCAGTTGAGGCAAACTTCCGCAGCCCAGATACAGATGAGAACTCAGTTCCGGCATGTGTCTTCCGTTTTGTATCCCGCCTTTTGCACGGTCACTGCTTCGGGGCCTATCCGGCGCCCTGCGGCAGCTCGCTCTTCTGCTTCGGCTACGCCGCCCTGCGGGTTACGGTTTCCGTTCCGGACCCTCCGTAAATGCAGAGCTTCGGCACTTGGGAGCCGGGCCCACTTCGCTTAATAGTGACCCGAGCAAGTTCGGGAAATTCAACAAACGGAGACACGACCATGTACCAGAACAAAGTAACCCTCATCGGCTTTCTCGGCAACGACGCGGAAGTTCGCACCAACAACGACCGCAGCTTCACAACCCTCTCGCTGGCAACCAAGTCCTCCTACAAGAAGGATGGCAAGTACATCTCGCACACCGAGTGGCACCGTTGCATCGTCTTCGGCAAGCTCTCGGAGTTCGCCGGCACCCTCACCAAGGGCGCACATATCCAGGTGGAAGGCGAGTTGCGGAGCCGGGAGTACGACAGCAAGAAGACGGATACCAAGCAGCGCATCTGGGAGATCAAGGTGAAGTCCATCCTCAAGCTCGACCGGGCCGAGCAGGCCGCCGCCGAAGAAGCGGATTACGAAGAGCACGAGGAAATCGCAACCGAGGATGCGGCCGCATAGGCCGCTTTCTCCTACCCAAGCGGGCGGCCCGGTATCTCTGGGCTGCCTACTTCTCTGAGGACGCTATGAGCTTCGAGTTGATACTTCCGTTCCTTCGCCCCATCGAGTCGCTGCTCTTGGACGACACCGTGAGCGAGATCATGGGCAATCCCGATGGCGTGTGGTGGTACGAACGCCGTGGCAAGCTCTACCCCGCACCCGAAGTGAAGTTCGAGACCAGGCAGCTCTTGACCGGGCTTGATGTCATCGCCAACAAACTCGGTCGCAAGCTGGGAGCGGACAAGCCGCTTCTCAATGCTCAACTCCCGGACGGGAGCCGTCTTGCCGCCGTCATTCCTCCGGTTGTCCGTCCATATCCGTCTGTCACGATTCGGAAGTTCGCCAGAACCCGCTACACGCTTCCGCTGCTCATCCAGGAGGGTGCATTGGATGATTCGCTGGGGGAGTTTCTGGGCCGTCTGATTGCTTCCGGCAAGACCGTTCTCATCAGCGGTGGAACTGGTAGTGGGAAGACCACGTTGCTGAACGCGCTCACTGATTTCATCCCTGAATCAGAGCGAATCGTCGTGATCGAGGACACTTCGGAGCTTCGCATCGCCAAGCCGAACTTGCTACCGGCAGAGTGCCAGACGGACGGACACACCGGCCAGGTGAGTTTCAACGACCTCTTGAAGGCCGCTCTACGTTGGCGTCCCGACCGGATCATTCTCGGAGAGGTCCGAGGAGATGAAGCCCGGACTCTACTCGACTCTTTCAATACTGGCCACGCCGGTTCGATGGCAACGATTCACGCCAGTTCCGCAGTCAAGGCACTGCGTCGCTTTGGCGAGCTTGCGATGCGGTCGCATCAGCAAGCCAACCGCGACGACATCGCCGCCGAGATCGCGGACTCTGTGCAGTATGTGGTGCAGGTACAGCGGTACGCCAATGGCCGCAAGATCAGCGAGGTTGTCGAAGTTCTTGGCTATGACCGCACAGCCAAAGCCTTCGAGTTCGACACCAAGTTCAATCGCGCTGACACCGCCGACTCTGCCCAGCTTGCACTACCGGCTGAGTGGGCGCAGTTCGATAGACCTGTAAGTTCAGCCGCACCCATTCATCACTAAAGGAGAAACAGCATGGCACTACTTGAAGTCCAAACCGTCAACAAAGTCACCGCCACTATCGCTCTTGACGAGTCGATTGCTCATCGGACCGACCAGTACGCACTCTTCATCAACGCACCTTCGGACGAGGTTGTCTCGAAGGCGCTGGAGTACGTGTTCTCCAAAGACAAGGACTTCCTTACTTTCGCTCAGACGGCGGATGGGAAGAAGCCCGAACATCCGCTCCGTATTCGCAGACCGATGGAGGCAGCGGAGAGAGCCAAGCGCGGACGGCGCTCGACTCCCCCGGCAACTACTCCCTCAACTCCAGTGACTACTCAGGGGACGAAGTAGTGGCTTCCCTTGGCAGTCTCGGCGGGGTGGAAACGGTGCTACGCACCGGAAGCATATTGACACTCCACCCCTCCGAGGGTCGTGCAGGGTGCCGCACAGCAACCTACGCGCGAACGTTCAGGATCAATGATTTCCCAGAGCTAGGTTGCCCTGCGATAACCCAGAGCAACTTGGAGTAACGCGAGAGAAGACATCCAATGGCGATTCTCGAAGATAGCGAAATAGCAATGAAAGCGGAGGAACGAACCCGCTTTCGCCTCAAGAGCGCGGGAACGAAACTCAATCAGCAGGAGCTTCGCAATCTCACTGCATTGGCAAAACGCCGGGGTGTGAGACCTGGCGAGCTTATCCGCAAGCTCATCCTTGACGAGCTTGCCCGTGATGCCGGTGTGGTGGCAGCCAGCACGGAGCTAACGGAAATCATGGGCATCCGGCTCATGCTCACCAACCTCTTTCGCCCGCTCGCCACGGGTCAAAAGCTCACACCCGAAGCCTTCGACAACATGGTTGCCGAGGTCAAGAAACGCAAACGCAGCGTCGCGGAAGACGCGATGCAAGACCTGGAGCGTGCATCATGAACACCACACAATGGGGCCGCAAAGAGACCATCATTTTTCCACCACACTCGCCCATCTACAGTTACGGAGCGATCTTCTTCGCACTGATACTGACGAGCATCTTCGTCTACCTCCGCTTCAGCTACGGGCAGACTCCGTTGCAGCAGTTCTACACACCGATCTACGCCAAGAGTGCAGCGGGAGGAGCACTCAATAGGAAGGGCAAGTACCAACTCCTCTACGTCGGAGATGGAACGAAGTTGGGTCGCCTCGCAACCGAGTCCGACGTTCAGGACGGAGTGACTGCCACTCCAAACGGTAAGCATATCCCGCTCGCGGTATCGGCCCAGGCTACCGCCGAGGGGTTACGCATTCTCTATCGGGGCCCGGAGCGGACGTTCTTCGATGCGCCGCTCCATGCCTACCTCCGCACCGCCGTCTTTGGCGGCGATCAGCTCCGCAGCATCTATGCTCCGCCGCTCCTCTTTGGCTTCCTTTCGTTGCTCGCGCAGCTCCCGTTCGCCATCCGCAAAGACATCCGCCGTCGCAAGGAATTGAAGTACGGACGGCGGCTCAAAGGCCCCGTCCTGCTTACCCCGAAAGAGTTCAATAAGACCGTGAACGGCGATGGAATCGGCTTCGTGACGACCGAAGCCAAGGAGATGATGCGTATCCCTCTACAGGCCGAGGCGCAGCACATCGAACTCATGGGCGACACCGGGGCCGGCAAAACGACTTTGATAATGCAGGTCCTCCGGCAGATACAGAGCCGGGGGCACTCGGCCATCGTCTACGACCCGGCTTGCGAGTTCATCCAGAGGTTCTATGACCAGAAGCGGGGCGACCTGGTACTCAATCCTTTGGACGAACGGTGCCCCTACTGGGGACCGTCCGAGGAGCTGCGCCGCAAGGCCGAGGCGAAGGCTATCGCGGCCTCTCTCTACCAGCCGACCAGCGACAAAAAGGGTGAGTTCTTCACGGAGACACCGCAGAAGATATTCGCTCATCTTCTGACCTACGGCCCCAATCCGCAGCAGCTTGTGGACTGGCTCTCCAATCCCGCCGAAATCGACCAGCGGGTGCGCGGGACGGAGATGGAGGCCATGATCGCCAAGGGCGCACAGCAGCAACGGAACGGTGTTCTGGCCTCACTCGGACTGGTCGCGGACAGCCTTCGGATGCTCCCGACCATGGAACAGGCCAAAAACAAAACGTGGAGCGCGACTGAATGGGCGGTCGAGCGGAAGGGTTGGATCTTCATTACGTCGAGTGCTACGGAACGCGAGGCGTTGAGGCCTTTGCACAGCCTTTGGATCGACTTGCTCGTCATGCGTCTGCTCACCGCGCCGCACGAAAACCAGACACCGGTTTGGTTTGTTCTTGACGAACTTGCCAGCCTCCAACGGCTCCCGCAACTCCATACAGCGATCACGGAAAACCGGAAATCCAAGAACCCACTCGTTCTCGGATTCCAGGGCAAAGCGCAGTTGGAAGTTATCTACGGACATCTTGCCGAGGTCATGCTCTCGCAACCCGCGACCAAGATATTTCTGAAAACGACGGAGCCGAAAGCAGCCGAATGGGTGTCCAATGCCATCGGCAAGATCGAGATCGAGCGCATGAAGGAGACGCACTTCGACGGCTCCCGTTCCGGCAAGAACTTCACCATCGACCGTCAGGTTGAACCCTTGGTGATGGACTCAGAAATCTCCGGCTTGGAGAATCGCCATGCGTTCCTGAAGCTGGGCAATAACGTCGCTCGCTTCCACTTCGAGTACATGGATGTGGCGCAGACCACACCCGGATTTGTGCCGCGCAAGGTGGAGGATGACGAGCTGCCCTTCGATCCGAAGACGCTCATACCAAGGGCGTCGGCACCCGCCACGCCGAGTATCGACTTGGAGGCGGCCACACCCGCCCCAGCGCCAGCTCCGGCACCCTCAGTTGCCGAGCCGGAGGACGAAGAGGACGCGGAGGACGACGAGCCAACCGCAGAAGAGATCGCCTCCAGCGGAGCCAATCCCGACAGCCCGGACGACGATCAAGAAGAGGATGTACCGGTAGCAGTAGATGAAACGATTCGTGTCTGAGACCGCCCATGCTCACCATCTCCAAGCCGCTCAGCTCCAGTCAGGCGCAGACGTATCACGCTAAGGAGTTCACGTCTGCCGAACAGAACTATTGGAAGCAGGGCGACACCATTCTTGGAGAGTGGCAGGGACGGCTGGCCGAGCAGTACGGCCTTGCCGGGGGTATCGACGCGCAACACTTCGCTCGCCTCAGTGAAGGGCAGAATCCCCTCACCGGCCAGCAGTTGGTTCGGCACCGCAACGGCCAGGAATATACGACCGCAGACGGAACCACTGTGAAACCCGTCGAGCATCGGGCAGGATGGGATGCCACATTCTCAGCGCCAAAGTCCGTTTCTCTGACCGCCCTTGTTGGTGGAGATGACCGGGTGCGCGAGGCCCACCGGCAAGCCGTCACTATCGCGCTCACCGAGTTGGAGCGATACACTCAGGCTCGGATCGGCGGGAACCACGCCGCCGAAACTACTGGGAAGTTTGTTGCCGCCAAGTTCGAGCATGACACTGCCCGTCCGGTCGATGGCTACGCCGCGCCGCAGCTCCATACCCACGCTGTCATCTTCAATATGACGGAACGCGCTGACGGCTCCACTCGCGCAGTCCAGCCCCAAAGTTACTTCGACAGCCAGCAGTTTGCGACCGCTGTCTACCAATCCGAGTTGATGTACCGGCTCTCACAGTTGGGGTACGAGATCACGCCGGGAAGAAGCGGTGCACCCGAGATCAAGGGCTACACCCAGGAGTACCTTGACGCCTCCAGCCCCCGCAGTCAGCAGATTCGGGAGTACCTCGAAAAGAGCGGCTTTGCTGGGCCGGAGGCCGCACAGATCGCCGCCCACACCACCCGCGACAAGAAGGAGATTCATACTCCTTCGGAGGTGCTGGCGGCTCACACGCAGGTCGCCGCGGAGTTCGGCAATCAGGCGGATCGAGTGGTTCAAGAGGCGAGAGATCGTGCAAACAGCATGGAACGGAAGCCGCTGGCAACGGCACCGGAACGGGTTCAAGAAGCGGTGAGTTTCGCCAAGAGTCGCAACTTCGAGCGCGAGGCCGTGACCGATGAACGAGACATCATGCGCGATGCGCTCCGGCGTGGCATGGGTGACCTGACGTACAGCCAGATTCGCGGCCACTTCGAGCAGCGAGTGACCTCCGGCGAGTTCCAGATCGCACCCGGCCAGAAGCATGAAACGGGCCGACAGTTCACCACCCGTGAGGCGATTGCCGAGGAGCTTTCGACCATCAAGCAAATGCAACAGGGACAACAGACCACCGAACCGATCATGCGTCAGGAGGACGCCGCCGCCCACGCCCGCTCCCGCGAATTCCTGAATCCGGCACAGCAACGAGCCATCGAGGAGGTGCTTACCTCGCAAGACCGAATACATGGGCTGCAGGGCCTTGCAGGTTCAGGCAAGACCTCGGCTCTATCCAGTATTCGCGAGGGCGCAGAGCAAAAAGGCTACGCCGTGGAAGGCTTTGCGCCCACTAGCCGTGCAGCCGGCCAACTCCGCGACGCTGGCATTCCTGCCGACACCTTGCAAGGTTTCCTTGCGCGTGGAGGGGTCGAGCGGAACGCGGGAGACCCGAACGCGCGGCACCTCTACATGCTCGACGAATCCAGTCTCGCCAGCACCCGCCAGATGCAGTCCTTCCTCGAAAAGATCGGCCCGCAGGACCGCGTATTGCTTATCGGTGATACACGGCAACACCAGGGCGTAGACGCCGGAAAACCCTTCGAGCAGATGCAGGAAGCTGGAATGCGGACATCCCAGCTTGATCAAATCGTTCGCCAGAAAGACCCGGAACTCCTCCGCGCTGTCGAGCAGCTTTCACGGAACGAAACCAGCACCGGCGTTCAGCTACTCCAGCAGCAGGGGCGCATCATCGAGATCCCCGACCGGCAGCAGCGCATCGAGTCCATCGCGAAAGACTACGTTGCACGGCCTGAAAATACGCTCATCGTTTCGCCCGACAACGCCAGCCGTCGTGACATCAACGATGCCGTCCGCGCGGAGTTGCAGAACAGCGGTGCTCTGTCGAAAGAAGATCACCCGATGACCGTCCTCACGCAGCGATCGGAACTGACGAGCGCCGACCGGAATTGGGCTGCCCTGTACCAGCCAGCCGACGTTCTCTACTACGTACGAGGCAGCAAGGAACTCGGAATTGAGCGTGGCAGCTATGCTACCGTCGTTTCCACGAACCCCAAGGACAACCAGGTCACGGTCGAACGTCAGGACGGCCAGCACGTCACCTATAACCCCGAAAGACTTCACGGTATCGCGGCATACCGTGAAATCATCCGCGAGTTCTCCGAGGGCGACCGGATTCAGTTCACGGTGAGCAAGCCGGAGATGGACGTGAAGAACCGGGATTTGGGAACCATCGAGCGGATCGACGGCCCTGCTATGACTGTTCGGATGGACGGCGAGAAGGACCGAACTCTGACGTTCGATTCATCGCAGATGCGGCACTTCGACCACGGATACGCTGTCACGTCGCACAGCTCCCAGGGACTCACCACGGATCGTGTCCTCGTCAACATGGACACCACGGCGCACCCGGAACTCATCAACACCCGCTTCGCCTATGTGTCTGTCTCCCGCGCATCCCAAGACGCGCGAATCTACACAAACGACGTTTCAACCCTTGCCGAACGCCTCAGCAACGATATCAGCAAGGCCTCCGCCATCGAGGTCTCGCGACCCAACGCCGAGGCTCACAACCAGCAACCCCAACCGAAGGAGCAGACCATGACAGATACAAGAGAGCGGACCCAGGAAGAGCAGCGGCGGCAGTCCCAACACGAAGCTCAGAACCCGGCAAACGACAAGGCGCAAGTCCAGACCGAGATCGACCTCCGCCACTATGCGCCCATCCAGACTGCGCTTCCCAATGAAGCCAGCAGCTACGAGTGGAAGCGCGAGACCGGAGACATCCAGAGCTACCAGCACCAGCAAACCGGAGGATGGCTCCACATCGACCCGCAAGCACAGTTTTACGATAGGCAAGCCCAGCCGATTTCGCGGGATGTGGCGCTAGAGGCGACAGCGTACTCTGTCGCCCCAGCTATCGCGGACCAGGGACATACGCAAGCTCGGGCCAACGACATGATCGACAGCGGAATCAGCCTTTAGAACGAACTTAAACCGCAATGATGAACCGTGCGATCTCAGGCACGCACGCGCCTTGGCTGTGCTGCATTCGATACAATCGTATTTCGCGTTGGATCAATGCCTTACGGACAGATCGGTCAGCCATGCCCCGGATTTTCGACAATATCGACAAGCAGTTGCTGCCCACGCTCAAGACGACCTTAGCGGTCTCCCACCGGTCCGATTTCTGTGTCGGTTATTTCAATCTGCGCGGTTGGCGACAACTCGACGAGCACATTGAAACATGGACGGGCGGCGACGGCGAATGCTGCCGTCTCTTAGTTGGGATGCAGACGCTCCCTCATCAGGAGATCGCCGAGGCCTACGGGATACTGAAACAGGATACCGAGCTCGACAATCAGACCGCTCTCCGCCTCAAAAAGGCACTCGCAGAACAGTTTCGCGTACAACTTACCCTCGGCGCTCCGACAAATGCCGACGAAGTGGGGCTCCGCCGCCTTGCTGCACAGATTCGTGGCAAAAAAGTCGTGGTAAAGCTGCATCTTCGCCATACCCTTCACGCGAAGCTCTACTTGCTCTTCAGACACGATCCAGTCAGTCCCGCTATTGGTTTTCTTGGGAGCAGCAATCTCACCTTCGCGGGACTCTCAAAACAAGGTGAGCTAAACGTGGATATCACCGACCACGATGCCTGCGAGAAACTGGCGAGGTGGTTCGATGACCGTTGGGAGGACAAGTGGTGCCTGGACATCTCTAAAGAGATAGCTGACATCATCGATCAAAGCTGGGCGCGGCCAGAGCCGATTCCGCCCCACCATATTTACGTCAAGATGGCCTACCACCTCTCTCAAGAGGCGAGAGAGGGCATCGTTCGCTATGGCATTCCAAAAGACTTCGGAAACCAGCTTTTCGAGTTTCAGGAAAAGGCAGTTAAGATAGCCGCCCACCATGTACATAAGCGAGGGGGTGTCTTGCTCGCTGACGTTGTGGGTTTGGGCAAGACCTTGATGGCCACGGCTCTTGCGCGAGTTCTTGCCGATGAATTACTTCTTGAGACCCTCATCCTATGTCCACTCAATCTGACGGATATGTGGAAAGACTATTGTCATGACTATCGGGTGCCGTCTTGCAAGGTCCTCTCATACTCCAAGGTTCTCCAGCAGTTGCCAGAACTCCGCGCATACCGACTGGTCATCTTGGACGAGAGCCACAATCTCAGGAACCGAGAGGGAAAAACGTACAAGGCCATCCTGGAATACATCCAGAGGTCTGGAAGCAAGTGCATCCTGCTTTCAGCCACGCCATTCAACAAAGAATATCTCGATCTCGCCAGCCAACTGCGCTTGTTTGTTTCCCCGGAGAAGGAGCTTGAGATCGGCCCTGAACGTCTCCTAAATGATGTTGACCGAGCGCAATTCAGAGGGCGCTACCAGTGTGGCGCAAACACTCTGGCTGCATTCGAGAAAAGTCAGTATGCCGACGACTGGCGGGACCTCATGCGTCTCTACATGGTTCGGCGCACACGGGGATTCATCAAGGCGAACTACGCTAAGACCGATCAGGATAACGGTCGCAGGTATCTTGAGTTCAAGGATGGGAGCCGTTCCTATTTCCCTGATCGGCTCCCGAAGAAGCTCCCGTTTACTGTCGATGACGAAGACCCGAACGATGAGTACGCAAGGCTCTATTCCGCTCCCGTGGTCGATATCGTAAACGGCCTAAGCCTGCCCCGTTATGGCTTGGGGAACTTTGTATCTGCTAAACCGCCGATTGCAGCAACGAATGCTGAGACGGCTATCCTCGCGAATCTATCCGCCGCAGGGACGCGGCTCATGGGATTCTGCCGCAGTAACCTCTTCAAGCGATTGGAGAGTAGCGGCCACAGCTTCTTGCTATCCGTCGAGCGGCACATTCTCCGTAACTTCATTTTCCTTCACGCAATCGAGAATGGCTTGGATATCCCAATCGGGACACAGGATTCCGGCCTTTTGGACACTTCGCTGTCAGATGAAGACACGGTGGCTACTCGCACGCCCGATGAAATCGCCAGTGCAACGGGAAATCTTCGATCTGTCGCCGAGTTTAAAGTTCGAGCGGCAGAGGTCTACGCGCTCTATGCAAACGCTTATCGGTCGCGTTTTAAGTGGATTCGCCCTGGATTGTTTAGTCCGCAACTTGGAACCGACCTACTTCAAGATTCCAAGGCACTTATGTTGATCTTCGACAGATGCTCTGTTTGGGAACCGAAGAAGGACTCCAAACTTGATGCACTCGTCAGCCTCGTCAGCAAAAAGCACAAGACGGAGAAGATTCTCATTTTCAGCCAGTTCAGCGATACCGTTCAATACCTGAATCGCCAACTTGTGGCGGCAGGAGTCAGGGGAAGTGCGGCGGCGACTGGAGACTCCGAAAACCTAACCGAGCTGGTCTACCGCTTTAGCCCGACGAGCAATAAAAAGACGATTGCGCCCGAACAGCAGCTCCGTGTCCTGATAGCGACCGATGTCCTCAGTGAAGGACAGAACCTCCAGGACGGCTTCATCATTGTGAACTACGACTTGCCGTGGACAATCATCCGACTCATTCAACGTGCTGGCCGTGTTGACCGTATCGGACAAAAGTCGGACAAGATTCTCTGCTACAGCTTTTTGCCGGCGGAGGGTATTGAGCGCATCATCCGCCTGCGGGCGAAGGTTCGTGCGCGACTCCATGCAAACTCTGAAGTCGTAGGAACGGACGAGTCTTTCTTCGATGACGACCGACACAACAAGGCCGTCACCGACCTCTACCATGAGAAGTCAGGCTTGCTTGACGGAGAAGACGACTCCGAGGTTGACCTCGTCTCTTACGCTTATCAAATCTGGCAGGACGCGATTACTGCGAACCCGGCCCTCAAGAAGACGATTGAGGATATGCCAAACGTGGTTTACACCGCTAAGGAACACCAGCGCACGGAGCCATCGACGCAAGGTGCGTTGGTCTACCTAAGAACTGCCAGTGGCACAGATTCCATGGCTTGGGTCGATGAAAAGGGCAAACGTGTGACCGATTCCCCATACAAGATACTCAAGGCCGCTGAGTGCCTTCCAACCACTCCCGCAGTGCCACGACTCCCACATCACCATGAGCTCGTGGACGGAGCAGTGAAAGAACTCGCTGCGGAGGAGAAGATCGTAGGCGGAGGCCTGGGCAGCTCCACTGGAGCGAGGTATCGGACGTACGAACGGCTGAAGCGATACACACAAGAGGTCAAGGGGACCCTCTTTGACACTTTGCCGTTACAGCGGACGCTTGAGGATGTCTACCGCTATCCCCTACGCTCCTCGGCCACGGACATTCTGAATCGTCATATGAAGACTGGAGATACCGATCAGGCACTTGCCGAGCTTGCCGTCAGTCTGCGCGAAGAAGGACGCCTTAGCATTGTTGAGGGTGATGAAGAGCATGAGACCTTGGCACAGATCATCTGCTCACTCGGCCTGACGGACGGAGCACATAATGCCCATTGATCGCGAACGCTCTCGGCAGTGCCTCAAGGCATTCGACTTCCGCAAGCTCTTCATCGAAGAGCTTGGGTGGGACAAGTTCTCTGCCAAGCTCGTCAAGCAGATCGACGGCACAGAGTATGGCTTCCACGCCGTCGCTGAAAAACGTGGTGTCGTCGTGCTTGCATCCGACACAATCCCTAACTACGCCGTCAGGGTCAAGCTGGACAAGCTCATTGCCAAAGACCACTTCGAGCATCTGATCGTGTTTGCGGATAAGGCTCAGGGTCGTCAGGTATGGCAATGGGTTCGTAAGGAGTCCGGCAAGCCCACGGCGGTCCGTACCTATCATTTCTCTTCAAACACAGCATCCGGCCACGCGGGAGAACTTCTTCTCCAAAAGCTCGACAACCTCGTCTTCACCCTTGAAGAAGAAGAGGCCATCCGCACCGGCACCGTCACGAGCCGGTTGAAGGCATTCGATGTCGAGAAGGTGACGAAGAAGTTTTACGAACGATTCAAGAGCGAACACGCTAGTTTTCTCGGCTTTATCAAGGGCATACCCGACAAGCAGATGGAGAGCTGGTATGCCTCCGTGATGATGAACCGGCTCATGTTCCTCTACTTCATTCAGGAAAAGGGTTTTCTCAACGGAGACAGAGACTATCTCCGAAACAAACTGGCGGAGAGTAGCGCCCGACAGCCCAATGCCTATTATGCCGAGTTCCTTAGTCCGCTCTTCTTCCAGGGCTTCGCACGGAAGAAGGCTGACCGTTCAGCCGCCACGAACAAGCTGCTTGGCGAGATTCCTTATCTGAATGGAGGCCTATTCCAGAAGCACCAGATCGAGGAACTGCACGGCAAGACGATTGTGATCGTCGACAAGGCCTTTGAAAAGCTCTTTGACTTCTTCAAGGAATACAACTGGCATCTCGATGAGCGCGAGGATCATAACGACCGCGAGATCAATCCAGATGTTCTTGGCTACATCTTCGAGAAGTACATCAATCAGAAACAGATGGGTGCGTACTACACCAAGGAGGACATCACTGAGTACATCTCCCAGAACACCATCATCCCATTTCTGCTTCATGAGGCCCATAAGGGGTGCGCGATTGCTTTTGCCCCCGAGGGATCTGTGTGGCGTCTCTTAAGGGACGACCCGGATCGTTACATCCACGACGCCATGAAGAAGGGGGCCAACCTCGCACTTCCGGCTGAGATTGAGGCAGGAGTTCATGATGTAGCGCAACGGACAGGATGGAATCGTACCGCCCCTGAAGAGTTCGCGCTCCCTACTGAAATATGGCGTGAGTCGATAGACCGCCATCAGCGGTATCGCGCTGTCAAGGCCAAATTGGCAAGCGGCGAAGTCCACAAAATCGACGACCTCGTAACGCTCAACCTGAATATCCGGCAATTCGCTCAGGACGTAATTCAGTTCTCCGAAGGGCCGGAGCTGTTACGCGCTGTGTGGAAGACAATCGAGAAGGTTTCCATTCTTGATCCGACCTGCGGGTCAGGAGCATTTCTCTTTGCGGCGCTGAACATCCTCAAGCCACTCTACGACGCCTGCATTCAAAGGATGGAGGGTTTCGTCGAAGACTTGGAAGCGACTGGCAAACACGATCCAAAGAAGTTCAAAGATTTCAGAGACACCCTTCTGAAGTCAAAGGAACACCCTAAGCCGGACTATTTTGTTCTCAAGGCCATCATCGTGAACAATCTCTTCGGCGTGGACATCATGGAGGAAGCCGTCGAGATATGTAAACTCCGGCTTTTTCTTAAACTTGTCGCTCAGGTTGAGTCCCAGGATCGCATCGAACCCCTTCCCGATATTGACTTCAACATTCGCGCTGGGAACGCGCTGGTTGGCTACGCGGCCTTAAAGGACATCGGTCCCACGCGCGGCATCCGAACGGATGAAGAGAATGAGATGCTCGGTGCAATAGAGGATAAAGCTCTCCTTCTGGACGCAAAGGTCAGATCATTCCGCCTCCAACAGACCGAGTTGGACGGTACAGTCACACCCGATGACAAAGCAATTCTGAGAAGGCAATTTAATGAGCTTGATCGTGAGCTTAATGAGTATTTGTCAGGAGAGTATGGCGTCAAGAAGAGCGATGCTCGTAAGTGGGCGTTATCTCACAAGCCTTTTCATTGGTTTTGCGACTTTCATGAGATCGTTTCTGCAGGTGGGTTCGATGTTATTATCGGCAATCCACCATACGTCGTGTTCCCGAGCGAGAAGGTGGCCTACGGATTTCCACCCGGTTCCTTCACTACTGAATCCGCAAAGAACCTTTACGCACTGACATGGGAGCGCGCTCTTGCACTCCTTGCACCAGGCGGCCATGCGGGTCTCATCGTGCAACTAACGATCATGTCCTCGGAACGGATGAAGGTCTTGCAGGACCTTCTCATTGCCCGTGGCAATCTGACTTGCATCTCGTTTCCGAGGCGGCCTGAGTCTGTCTTTGACGGAGTTGAGATGCCAGTTGCCATCATTCAGGTTTCAGCTTCACAGAATCCACCAACATTTTCCACCAGCCGCATTTCCCGGTTCTACTCCGAAGAGCGGCCCAATGCTCTTAACGTCCTCGCCATAGCTTCTCACCGCAAACGTTCACACGGGTTCAGGATTGCGAAATTGGGAAGCCCTGTGCAGTTGAGCATCTTTCAGAAACTAGAGAGCCCATCCTTGCAAACCCTGGGAGCATTCGTATCTAAACACAGCGAACACCGCGTCTATTACCAAGAGGCCTGTAGGTATTGGGTCAAGTCGTGCCTTGGCCTTCCACGATTTCGCAAGAATGGTGTCGAGTCAGAACCGCCTCACGGGAGAACATTGAGTTTCCAAACAGAGGAATATGCGGGATTGGCGACTTGCATCCTAAACTCTTCGATCTTTTATTGGCTGTATAGCGTCCTCAGCGATTGCGAGCATGTCAACGATGACTTCGTGCGTCGCTTTCCCATTCCTAACAATGCTACGGACGGGAAATGGTGGGAGCGAGCCGACCTCCTGACTCGCGCGATCCAGTCGTCATCCAAACAGAAGACAATCCAGACGAAGCAGGGCTACACCATCGAATACGACGAAATCAACGCCGCTAAGGAGCGCTCACACATTGAGGTCGTCGACAGAATTCTAGGGAAGGGCTTCGGCCTCACTGATGAAGAAATTGATTTCGTCATTAATTACGACATCAAATACAGAATGAGCAGCGACGCAAGTGAGGAATAGGACGCGCGATGGAACATCTCGCCACTGTCAAGATCGGGACGCCCGGTTATCCAGCACGGCTGGCTTCTAGCAAGTTCATAGAGCCGCCTGCAATGCTGTGGGCTTACGGCCCGATTGACATAGTCGCAGAACCGACCATCGGTCTCTTTTGTTCCTCACAATGTTCCGGCTCGATCATTCTCAAGACCTTCGATGCCATCAGCAAAATGCGAGACGAAGGACAGATAATCATCGGCGGTTTCCACTCCGTCATGGAATGGGAGTGCCTGGGAATCCTGCTCCGTGGACGCCAGCCGATCATCTGGGTTCCAGCGCGAAGCATCGTCGGAATGCGTCTGAAACCAGAACTTCAGCCCGCCTTCAAAGAAGGCCGGTTGCTGATTCTCTCGCCGTTCTCACCCGCACAGAACAGAATCACCAAGGCGCTCGCCCAACGGCGCAACCGTTTCGTAGGTGCCCTAGCCCACAAGATCTTCGTCCCTCACGCCGCTCCAGCAAGCCGCACTCTCGGACATTGCAGGGAGTTGGCGAAAGCGGGAACGAACATCTTGACCATTGACGATCAGCTCAACGGCGCGCTTCTCCAACTTAAAGGTGTCGAACGGTTATCGTGAGAAACGTCGGAGAAACAGTCTCACTTTCTACCGTGTCACAATCGCTTTCGGCAAAGTTGCAGTCCGCACGAAGCTTGGAAGGCTCAAGCATTGAAGGGCTCTTTCTGGCCCAATGGTTTCGACTACCCAATCGAGATGTTGCTTGGGAACTTGCATACGGCCATATAGCAAAGCATTGAAGATGGCTTCTCTGCGAAGCTCATCGCCCAAGTGCAACCTCACCAAGTCACTAGCAAATAAATCCACTGTTGAGACGGTGGTCAACCCTCGGAAGCGGCCGCGCGAGAGCGCAGTCGCTTTCCGCTCATCAACGACCGCTATCGAACCCGTACGAACCGCATACGCAATGGTGGCAGCTTCGCCGTCGTCAAGAGTGCTGATTGCGGGCCCGATGACCAGAGACTCGAATATTTGCAGTGCATCGTCATCAAGGCTGACGATTGCGATAATTCCGTCTGCGATCAAAGCGTCCAGAGCAGCCTTGTCCTGCCGCTTCTGTCGATTGCCACGGCCAATCTCGGCCTCTACGGTATCGACCACAACAACTGAATTGTTGAAAGCAGATAGCACGGCGCGCCCCTGGCCCGAGGCATTCAGATTGATGACTACACTCGAATCGAGGGTCAGAGGCGTATCTGGGTTAGGCGAAAAGACTGGGGGCATCATCCGTCCCACTCCCTTCGACATCCAAATTGCCAAGACTTTCCCGCAATTCAACCCTGTCGAGACCTAGTAACCGACAAAGCTGGCCCTCACTCAACAGGCCCCGAGAATGCACTTCTGACGCAAGAAGATTCAACCTAAGCGTCGTTGGCCTGTCGGCATCCGCTTTTCCTTCGTCCGCGATGGACAAATCGCCAAGTACCTGGCTCGCTTGCTCATCCGTGATGCCTCCGTTCGCCGCGAACCAATCCCAAGTTCCTGCCTTGATTAATGCAAGCTCCTCAAGGCGTTTGACGATTGCTTCTCGGGAGACGCCAAAGAAATGCGCGAGTACAATGACGTGCCGTCTGCTGAACTTGTCGGCTCCTGCGGTCACTTCTTGAAACTGTTGCATGACGGCACGAGCTGGAGTCAAGAATGCTTTGCCGAATGCGATTGCGTATCGCTCTTCGCGCGAATTGAAGCGTTCGTGCATTTCCAGAATTTCCGGCTCTGATCGCGTCGCCATGAAATGTCCAAATTCGTGCGCTGCCGATTGGGTTCGGCGCTCTCGGGGGTGATTCGCGTTGAGTAATATGCAGGGTCCTAACTTCTCATCGTAGGCGAAGACCCCCGAGATATTCCCATCAATCCTACGGATGTACACCCGAATACCGATTTCCATTTCGAGCAGGGTGACAATATCTTTCACAGGCCGGTTTCCAAGTCCCAGCCTAGTTCTCACTTCAGCCGCATCTTGTTCGGCTTGAACTCGAACATCACCAGGCAGCAAGGGGCGTTCAGTGGGGTAATCGCGCGTTCGCTTTATTCCGAGAATGTTTTCCAGCTCTACCTCAGCCTTCGCAAGGTTTGAGATGACGGCGACGGCGCTACTCGCCGCGCTATCGCTCGTACCCAAAAGTTTGCGAAAACGTGGGACGAGATCGACATGAATTGCTTCTTCCCTTAGAACCGAGTTGATCGACGAATCATAAAGCCGAACGAGAGTCTGTAATTCCGGTAGACGGGCCCTTCGCTTTCCTTGTTCGATCGCCACCAAAGTGGTTCTCGCAAGTCCGGCGCTTTCTGCTGCCTTCGCTTGATTGATGCCTGCGTTCTCGCGGGCCAGTCGAAGCCTCTCGCCAAGCAATGAGGTTGGGACAGTATCAAGTATGTTCATTGCGGGGTCTCCGTCCATTTGGTGATGAACGAATCAGGGCCAAGCGATTGCATAAAATTTTTCCATTCTGAAGCGTGTTGGTTCAAGAGTGATGTCAAGCGCGACTCGGCATCGGTGCGCGGTATCCCAAGCACAATCGAAAGTGAGCTAGCGGTTGCTGTTAGTCTTCTGGCGTTGAGCGCCGATCCGCTAAGGGTCGCCAAGTGGTCAAGGTGTAGAGTGCCGGCAATGGCATATTCCCGGAAAGACGAGGTGATGCGATCTCTTGAAAAGCCTTCCGCTACGCCGTCGCAGAAGCGTGTGGAGCGCAGGTTTTCCCACACGTAGTTGGTTTGCGGTTCGAGGACGCCTGCAGCGTGCAGACTCATTCGCCGCAACAAGCATGCGGCGCAGATCCCACACTGTCTACGAACACCATTCACGCCGACTTGGCGACTTCCTTGCCAACAAGATCTCGTGTCGATAAGGGCTGCCGTATCCTGGCATTCGTTTAGGAATAGACGGAGGGTTTGCGCCTTCGTTTCCCATAGCCGAGGAAATTCAAATCGGACCGTCCATCCAAGAAGGGATGATATGAACTTCTCCATCCGTTGCGTGAACAACGGGTGGTTTCGGTAGTCTTCATGGGCTTGGCCGACAGGAACGAGACTTGGGCCTAAAGCCCCTTGACCACTTTCTGTCATGACCACTCTCGGTGCCCTCGATAGATACGAAGCGAGACCACTGATGAGCGTGAACTTGAAGCCGCGCGAACGCGCCGAAGACTCAGGGAATTCCGAACCCGAAGTCAGTACCTTGTAAGGAATCGACGTGAAGTGCGACGGCTGTTTTGCGAGGGTTGCTTGATCCCAGCTTCCAGTGCCAATTCTTACGCGAATGAGCGCTTTTCCAAGTTCTAGCTCAGTGAGTCTGCCGACCGCTCTTGAATCGAGTCCATCGCTGAACGGGATGACAGCCTCAAGCCCTGAGGGTAGGGGCATGGTCTGTTGCAGCGGCTTCTCTGCCGCGGTCTGCCTTTGGATAAATTCAAAGTCCCAAGTGTCGCCCATCAGAAACGTCAGAGCCTCGATCAGACTTTCTCTAACGCCACTGCGGTTCCAGATCGCTGGCGAGTGAACAGGTATTCGCACCTTGAACTCACGGGACCAGGTATAGGCCGGACGCTTTTCTACCCGATCGCAAAACTCAACGACAGCCGCTACAAGGAGCGCGTCATAAACAGTTTCATTCCAATCAGCGAAGCAGTAAGACTGTAAATGGTCGCTCGAAAAACGTACATGCTTTCCGATCTGACAGGGGTGCCACCCGTTGCGCGGACGTTTCCCCGGTTCGTATACATCAACACACGTTGAGCCGGATTGACTCGTTACTGACTGTTTGCTCAAAACTTCACCCCATCGTCCAAGCCGCTGAGCTTTGCTACTTTGACCTTTTGAGGCGCAGCATCCCCGTCAACAACCTTGTGAGCAAGACTTTCCAAAGGGGCCCTCATGATGCCCCCCTCGATCTTTCTCCGAACATCTGTTGCGGTCTGCCTGTCGCTTTCGCGGAGATAATGCTCCTCCATCTGGCGGGCCCGCCGACTCGCTTGGTCGTATAGCGCGTCCTTTGCTCCAAGTTTCAACGCTGCGATGCCCCGTTCGCCACCTTCAAGGGCGAGCAGAGTGAGATCCAACAAACGCCTGCCCAAACCGCAGCCAGCTATGTTGCGAAGAGCTTCGAGCTGAGCGACGAAGCCGTCTTGAAACAGAAAACTCTCTTGCTGTGTCACCACCGCGATCAACTGATCTAGGAAGGGAGGCTGAACGTCAGTCCGCCAATCTCCGGCTAGCGCGGGTACGAGCGCAGCACTGATGTCGCTTATCTCAAAAGCGTCAATCTCTCCACACTGAGCCACGCGCTTCCACGAAGCGGACATTGGCAAACTTCGGTACGGACCATCGCTCATATAGCCTCCGATGTCAAAAGCATCACAGAAAAAGATGACAATGTCAAATCTCTTAATTCCAGTGCATTTTGAGGGATGAAGTATCCTCCCTGTCTTCGGCCCGGTGGTCCTCCGCCACCCACCTCAGCGGGGCGGTCCACCCTCCCCGCAACGCCCCTCCGATTAAAACGAGCAACGACAAAAGCCGCTAAGGGGGCTCTGCCCCGGCTCGCGCCCGCAAGGGGTCTCCCCATAATTTTTCTGCGAAAAATCACGCGATAAAACCGCGCCCTGCGGGTGGGCGATACCCGCTCCCCTTGCAGTTGCTACCCCCCGCCTTCGCCAGGTGGCGTTCGGCATGTACATGCCGCGTTTCAACGCGGAC
>CAZZXL010000036.1:0-32294 GCA_964658035.1 uncultured Acetobacteraceae bacterium | reverse complement strand
ATTCTCTAGCCGTCATCTCCGCTCTCATCCCAGCAGCAGACCAAGCTCCCGGCAAACGGACAGAAGACTTTCTCGCGCGTATCAGGTAGAACATGAAACAAGTGTTCATGCATCCTTCACACGGGTGAAACAGCAGCCACGTCGCAGCCGTCTTCTTCCTATCTATCAACGCTGACACCATTTACATCCGCAGCTGCACCGGAGGCTAGCTCTTGGCAAGATTGTTTGCGACGAAACCACTGGGGCTCTTGACCAAAGAGGCGAACGAAGAAGGCGAGAACACGCTAAGGCGCTCGCTTGGCCCGCTCAACCTGATCACTCTAGGCATCGGGGCGGTGATTGGCGCCGGCATCTTCGTCCTTACCGGGCAGGCGGCCGCCAATCACGCTGGCCCAGCCATTGCACTCAGCTTCGTGGTCGCCGGCATCACCTGCGCCTTCGCGGGTCTGTGCTATGCGGAGTTTGCTTCACTGATCCCGATTGCCGGCTCGGCCTACACCTATGGCTATGCCACGCTGGGCGAGTTCGTCGCCTGGATCATCGGCTGGGACCTGGTGCTTGAATATGCTTTTGGCGCTGCGACGGTGGCCTCCGGCTGGTCAGGCTATTTTGTTTCGCTGTTGCAGCAGCTGCACATCTATCTGCCGCCGCAATTAACAACCACCTATGGCAACGTGCTGGTACAACTGCCTGGTGGCAAGTGGATGCCGCTCACCTCACTGCCATCAAACATCAACGCGGCAGCTCTGCCCCATGTCACCGGCCTCTTCAACCTGGTAGCTTTTTGCGCCATCCTAGTCGTCACGACAGTTCTCGTCATCGGCATCAAGGAATCAGCGAATCTCAATTCCGCCATCGTGGTCGTGAAACTGGCCATCGTCGGCATCTTTCTCTTCCTCGGCATCGGCTTCCTGCTTCACCATCCAGATTTCACGCGTATGAACTGGCATCCGTTCATCCCGCCGGTCAACGCGCACGGGGACTTCGGCTTCCACGGGATCGTCGCCGGCGCCGCCTCTGTCTTTTTCGCCTACATTGGTTTTGACGCTGTCTCAACGGCGGCGCAGGAAGCGAAGAACCCGCAGCGCGATATGCCGATTGGTATCCTCGGCTCACTGGTCGTCTGTACTGTTCTCTACATCGCGGTTTCGCTCACGCTTACCGGCCTGGTCAACTACAAGGCCCTCAATGTGGCCGATCCCGTGGCTCTTGGCATTGATGTGACCGGCGTCAGCTGGGGCAGCTTGTTAGTCAAGATCGGCGCCGTCTTCGGTCTTGGTACGGTCATGCTGGTGATGCTGCTCGGTCAGTCCCGCGTCTTCTTTTCTATGTCACGCGATGGCCTGATCTGGCCCTGGGCCTCAGCCATTCACCCCAAGTTCCGCACGCCATGGATCTCGACCATCGTCGTCGGCATCATCGTCGCTTTTCTGCCTGCGGTACTGCCGATTGACCGGCTTTCACAGCTGGTGAACATGGGCACGCTGCTGGCGTTCGCGATCGTCTGTGCCGGTGTATGGATTCTGCGCCGCCGCCAGCCAGATCTGCATCGACCCTTCAAAACGCCCTTCGTACCACTTGTGCCCATCCTCGGGATCTTGAGTGCCTTTTACCTGATGATCAGCCTGCCTCTACTCACCTGGATTGTTCTTTTTATCTGGCTGGCGATTGGACTCGTCATCTACTTCGGCTACTCGATCAAGCACAGCAAAGTCCAGCAGCTGCCGGCTTCCGAAACGACGGGGCGCCTGAACTAGAGCGTAGGGAGCCAGGCTTGAGGGCACCATGGTCACTGACGCCAGGTAACCTCGTCGTTACCACCGGTGACCAGTGAGCAAACTGCTTTGTAATTCTTTCCCGGCGCGAAGATGCTACCTTTGATCCGGCTGCATCTCTGTATGCGCAATGCCAAAAGACGCTTGCCACGGGTGATGCGGACGGATTAAGACTGTCTACGATCTTCGAGCCTGTCGCCGGCTCACGGTATAACTCCAATTCGCAAGCAAACAGCTAGAGAACCGCTGACTACGAACAAACGCTTTCCCGCTTCTATATGGATTGGCCGGGTACACCCGAGTCAACAGTCAAAAAGCAAACGCAGGATCTTCATTTTCAGGATGGCTATGTCACGCAAAGAATCTTCAGCATTTCACTGGATGCACCGTGTTTCCGCAACTACAGTTGCCATGCTCGGCCTCGCACTTTCCGCCGGCGCTCAAGTCATGCCTCGTATCACGACGCAGGTCAAGGATTCAGCGCTCGTCACACTTAGAGGCAATACGATTCCGGTTGCCAACGCCCTGAATGATCGCGGGCGTGTTGCCGATGAGACGCCGACCGGCCGCCTGATGCTGGTCCTGAAGCACAGCGATGAACAGCAGGCCGCACTCGACACGCTGATCGCTGCCCAGATGTCGCCCGGCTCCGCTAATTTTCACAAGTGGTTGACGCCGGCCCAGTACGCGAGCCAGTTTGGTGTTTCTGACGCCGACATCCAGACCGTGACAGCTTACCTTTCGGGGCAGGGTTTCAACGTCGCCCAGGTGCTTCCGAACAAGCAGGCGATTGAATTTTCCGGCACGGCCGGACAGGTGCGCTCGACCTTCAAGACCGAACTTCATACCTTCGCTGCCGGAAGCCGGACCTTCACCGCGAATGACCGTGACCCCCAGATTCCCGCAGCCCTGGCGCCTGTCGTAAAGGGATTCGCTTCGCTGAACAACTATCGTTCTGTCGTACAGGCGGCAAGCGCGGCCAAAAGCAACACTCCAACGCAACACACCAAGGCGCACCCGCTCTACGACAACTTTCCTCCAAACGGGACCGTTCTCGATGACACGCTGGATCTTTCACCGGGAGATATCGCCGCCATCTACGACATCCCCGCTGCCGCGAATGGCGCAGGGGTTTCGATTGGCGTCATCAGTTCATCGAATGTCAACATCACCTATCTCAACAACTACCAGAAGACGTTTAAGCTGCCGGTCAAGAGTCCGACGATCGTAGTAGACGGCAATGATCCTGGCGAGAACTTCAATGCCTTCGATGCACTTACGCAGCTTGAACTTCTGAGTGCTGTCGCACCTTCCGCGAACCTTTATCTCTACACCACGACTTCGGTGGATGCGACCGATGGGCTTAACTACGCCATTATTCGCGCCGTGAATGACAACAAGGTACAGGTCATTGTCTATGACACCGAAAGCTGCGAGGCCAATCTCGGAGTGGACGGCAATGCCTTCATCAATTTCACGGCGGAGCAGGCAGCCGCTCAAGGAATTACTATGATTGCCGGCACAGGTAACGGTGGTTCCGATTCCTGCCAGGCGGTTTCGGCCTTTGGCAACTCCTCCGCGCTGGCCGCCGTCACCAGTGGTCTGTCGGTGAACGGATATGCCACCTCGCCTTTCGTTACCGCAGTTGGCGCGACTGACTTCCACTATCCACCGCCGTATCCCGATCCTGCCATCGCATTGGATTACTGGAACTCAACCAACGCAGGCACCGCAGGCTATACGTCGGCAAAGGGCTACATTCCTGAGCAGCCCTTCAACTACAGCACCAGCGACACCAATTACTACGGAAGCTATGGGGTAGCGCTGGCGACCGGAGGCGGCATCAGCACACTGGGACTGGGTACGACTGGCTATCCCACGCCGAGCTGGCAGATCCCGGTACTTAGCAAGTCAAGTGATCCCGAAATCGCCGCTGTAGCAAAGAAGGGAACAGGTCGAGTGATCCCTGACATCTCGATCTTCGGTGGCGGCGGCGGCAATGGCAGCAGCTACATGCTTTGCCTGCAAGCCGATGAATGCGTCAACGCCACTCCCGGCAACATTACTTATGAGACATTTTCCGGCCCCAACACTTCGTCCGCAACCTTCGCCGGTATAGCTGCGCTGGTCATCCAGTCACACGGAGTTCAGGGGAACATCGATCCAACTCTATATTCGCTCTACCAGACAGGTGGACCCTCCGGGAACCCGGCGAGTATCTTTCATGCGCCGGTTGCGGGGAACAACACGGTCGCCTGCGTTGCCGGCAGTCCTGACTGTGGAGCCGGCGGGTACCTGGTTGAATCCGCCGGTGGACCGGTCGCCTATGAAGCCACGACAACCGGCTTCAACGCGGCTGTCGGTCTTGGAAGCGTCAACGTGGCCAACTTGATCACCGACTGGGTCTCGCCGGCAACCACTCTGACGACTACGACCTTCACTCTCACCCAGCTTGGCAAGACCACTGCGGTCACCAAGTTCGTTCATGGCGCCGCCCTGCAGGAGACAATCAAGGTAGCCAGCGGGACAGGAACTCCGACGGGCGATGTCGGCATCCTGACAACCTCGGCATTGCCGTCAAACACCGGCATCACGTACGGCACGCTGGCAGGGGGCGTATTCACGGATACCAGCCGCTCTTCTGACCTGCCGGGCGGTAGCTACCAGTTGTACGCGCGCTATGCAGGCGACGGTGTCAAGTTTGCCCCGAGCGTCTCCACTCCATTCACTGTGACGGTCACACCTGAGACCTCGCATGTGGAACTCACCCCCAGCGTGCCTACCGGCTCGAAGATCAGCTATGGTTCCAGCTTTTCAGTGAGTGCTTATATTGGGAGTGCGACGAACGGTTCTTCCTACGGTGAGCCGACCGGGTCGTTGACGGTGACAGACGCGAACAGTACAGGGGTGACACAAACCTCTTACCTCCCGATCGATTCGACCAATCGTGCCCACTTCGACACGCCACTGGCGGTCGGTACGCACACCCTTACCTTCCATTACCCCGGCGATCCCAGCTATCAAGCCTCTTCCGCTACGATGAGCCTCACCGTAACTGTCGGATCACAGATCACGGCTACGGCCCTGAACAGCACCTCCTCCAATGATCCGAAGAACGGCTATGTCCAGCTGGTAGCCGTGGTGAGCGCCGTTGGCGGTTCAACCGGTGGCGTCGGGCCACTCGGTACTGTCACCTTCACCAGCGCCGGGAGCACCGTCAAGGTGCTGGGAACAGCCACGCTCGTTGCCGGCAGCAACGCGTCTGGCATTGTGGCAGGCGTCGCAAACTTCCAACTTGGGGGATCCAAAATTCCGGCTGGCACCACTGGAATCGTCGCGACCTACAATCCCATTGTGAACAGCAACTTTTCGACGTCCACATCTGCACCCCTAAGCCTTACAACCGCGACCACAGGAGGGACGGCGGCCTCCACCACGGCACTTGCAACAGCGGATGGCTTCGCCTCCTACTTTGACTACACCGGCTCTCTTTCCTTCAACGTCACGGTAACCGGCGCTGGTGCAACTCCAGGTGGTTCGGTGGCCCTGTTCTCAAATGGAGTGTCGCTTGGCTCAGTAACCCTGGCAGGCGGCAAAGGCACTCTGACCCTCGCGACCGATCCCAACACCGGCCTGCTCCCTGTGGCCTTCACCGTCGGTAAGGATGTGATCACTGCCCAGTACAGCGGTGACAGCACCTACTCCACTTCTACGAAGGCGTTGACCATTTCTATTCTGAGCGAAGGAACGCTGCCGGACTTCGCACTGGTCTCAAATACCAACTACGGCATACTTAGCGCCACTTCTACGTCTGCCGCGTTCACTTTGCAGCTGACTTCGATCAACAACTTCGCCGCCCAGGGCTACAACGTCTCCTTCAGTGCGGCAGCGCCTGCGGGCATTACGTGCACCTTTGGCGGAACCCCTCTGAAGTTTGCCAGTACCGCGACCAACCTGACCAACACCGTCACCTGCACGGGCGCCTCCGGTTACACGGTCGCGCATGCTGATCCCGCACAGGCACCGCTTCGTCACTTCTGGATTGCGTCAGGCGGCGCAGCATTTGCCTGCGTCTTCCTGCTGGGCATGCCGGCGCGGCGCAGGAACTGGAGAGGTATGCTTGGAGCCATCGTGCTCGGAGTCCTGGCACTCGGCGCTGCCGGTTCACTCACCGCCTGTGGCGGCAACAGCATGGGCTCAGGTACATCCTCACTAGATGGCACCAGTAACGCAAAGGCAGGAACCTCTGCTGCGACCAAGACTTTGGTGGCAGGGAACTACCAGGTGCTCATCACGGTCAAGAGCGTCTTCACCACCAGGCTGAATACCGCGTCTACCTCCAGCGTTCAAACCCATACCATTCCGCTGGAGATTACTGTTCAGTAACCCTTACTCACGCGTTCGAAATGGCGGCTGACCTACAGGTCTGCCGCCATTTTGCTGCACATTCGGGCTATGTTACGCTGATAGCAGACACTTAGTGAGTGGACTTGATTTGAATTAGAGGAGTACGGACCGCCGTGCTGGCACCTGCAAAGAAGATCGACGTAATTACCCGTTTTCGCACTCATGACAATGACACGGGAAGCCCCGAAGTGCAGATCGCTATTTTGAGCGAGCGCATCGGTGAGTTGACCGAACATTTTAAGTCGCACAAGAAGGACCATGCCTCCCGGCGTGGACTGCTTATGCTCGTGAGCAAGCGCCGCCGCCTGCTGGATTATTTGAAGACGAACTATTCCGATCGTTATCGGGACGTCATCGGTAAACTTGGCATTCGTAAGTAGGCATTGAACTCCCATCTGTACGCAGAAAGAATTGAATTGGCTGGTCCGGAGGGTTGTAGATTCTGCGCGTAGCATTTGATCTGCATGCAGAGTCTGCCTCGTAGGCTTGGTATCTGCTTCGAGAAATCGGGAATGGAATTGAGAGCACCCATCGTAGCTGATGGGTCCGCACTCCGGGCTTGCGCAGAACTGCCCGTACACCTCCCGCCATGCACAGCTTCTTTCTTCATCCCACGGACGCTCCAGTCCGCCCCCTCGTTCACACGACGGGCCTCTACCGAAATGAGGAATCATTTATGAAACAGGAAGTTACAGTTGAGCTCGCCGGTGGCAAGCAACTGACATTTGAAACCGGCCGCATGGCCAAACAAGCCTCCGGCGCTGTGCTCGTCTCCCATGGTGATTTGCGCGTGCTGGCGACCGCCGTCGCTGCACCCGATCCCAAAGAAGGCATTGACTTCTTTCCGCTCACCGTCGACTACCGTGAATACACCTATGCCGGCGGACGCATTCCCGGCGGCTTCATCAAGCGCGAGGGACGACCCAGCGAAAAGGAAATTCTGACCAGTCGGCAGATCGATCGGCCCATCCGTCCGCTCTTCCCGCAAGCCTTCCGCAACGAAACCCAGGTCATTGCGTTTGTGCTTTCGGCAGACAAAGAAAATGATCCCGATGTGCTCGGCATCAATGGCGCAAGCGTCGCACTTTCACTGTCGGACATTCCCTTCAACGGACCCGTCGGTGCGGTGCGCGTGGGCCGTATTGGTGGTCATTTCCTGATCAATCCCACCTACTCCGAACGCGCCGAGAGCGACATGAACATCATGGTCGTCGGCACCAAGGACGGCATCGTGATGGTCGAGAGCGGATCGAAGGAAGTCTCTGAAGATTCAGTAGCAGACGCCATTGATTTCGCTCACGTCGAGATCAAGAAGATCGTCGCCGTCATTGAAGAGCTTGTCAGTAAATCCGGCAAGACCAAGCGGGAGTTGAAGCCCGTCGCGCATGACTCTGCCTATTTCGAGAACCTGAAGTCAAAGGTGGGTGAGCGTCTGTCCGATGCACTGGACACCAAGAAACATGAGAAGACTGCCAGCTATGCACTCGTCAAGCAGATCAAAGACGAGTTGACAAAAGAGCTACCGGCAGACGAACCTGACGCGAAGAAGAAGCTGTCAAAATACTATGAACTGCTGCGCGAAGAGATCTTCCGCACCCAGGTCACAAAAGACCGCATTCGCCCTGATCGCCGGGCCTTCGACCAGATCCGCGAAATCACCATTGAAACGTCGGTTCTTCCGCGCACCCATGGTTCGGCACTGTTTACCCGCGGCGAAACACAAGCACTCGTCACGGTTACGCTGGGCACGACCGACGACATGCAGCGGCTTGAAACCTATGAAGGCGAGCAGAAGAAGCGCCTCATGCTCCATTACAACTTTCCGCCGTTCTCGGTTGGCGAAACCGGCCGTATGACCGGCACCGGTCGGCGCGAGATTGGCCACGGCGCCCTGGCGGAACGTGCCATCGCTGCAGTTCTTCCCGCTCCAGAAGATTCACCCTACACCTTCCGCATCGTCTCCGACATCCTCGAGTCGAACGGTTCTTCATCGATGGCCAGTGTCTGCGGCGCCTCACTCGCGCTGATGGATGCCGGCGTCAAGTTGAAGGGCAGTGTCGCAGGCGTTGCCATGGGCCTGGTGAAGGAAGGCGAAGAATACGCCATCCTGACCGACATCGCCGGCGCAGAAGATCACTACGGTGACATGGACTTCAAGGTAGCAGGCACCCGCAAAGGCATTACCGCGCTGCAGATGGACATCAAGATCAGCGGCATCACCGGCAACATCATGCGCGAGGCGCTGGAACAGGCCCGCCATGGCCGGTTGTTCCTGCTGGACAAGATGGATGCAGCCAAGGGAGTGGAAAGCGAAGAGCAATCCAAATTTGCGCCTGTCATTCACACCCTGCAGATTCCGACGGACAAGATCCGCGATCTAATCGGACCGGGCGGTAAGACTATCCGCAGCATCATCGAAGCTACGGGCGTCAAGATCGATGTCGATGACACCGGTCGTGTCAACGTCGCATCGAGTGATGGTGAAGGCCTCAAGAAAGCCATCCAGATGATCAGCGATCTGACGGCGACGCCGGAATTAGGGAAGACCTATCTTGGCAAAGTTGTTCGTCTGGCCGAGTTCGGTGCTTTCGTCGAACTCTTCCCGGGTACCGACGGTCTGCTGCACATCAGCGAAATTGCCGAGCACCGCGTCAAGGAAGTAAAGGATGAACTGAACGAGGGCGACCAGATCCTCGTCAAGGTGCTCGCGATTGAAGGCAATCGCATCAAGCTTTCGCGCAAATCGCTTCTGCGGGAACAGCGCGAGAAACTTGGCATTGCGGCGCCTGCGCAGGGCGGCGAGGACTTCTCGTCTGCACCGGCACGCGCGCCTCGTCCGGAGCGCACCGAGCGGCCGGAGCGGGCAGAACGAACTTCACACGAAGATCGTCAGTCAGCATCACCCGCTGCCAACAACAACGACAGCACCATCCTGATCGAAGGCGGCGACGACTTTGAAGATGGTGACAGCGATGATGGAGCAGATGGCGATGATGAGCCAAACTTCAATAGCGTAGACGGCACACCGGTAGCTGCAGGAGCTCCCGGAGCAGGGGGCGCAGCAGCAGCCAACAAGAACCGTCGTCGTCGTCGCGGCCGCGGTCGTGGGCCCGGGGCACCCGGAGCTGGCGGTGGCGCACCTGGAGCCGCCGGCGGCAACCGCGGACCTCGCTAGGGCAAATTACCTGAAGGTGTCGAGCGAAGATACGATGAACACGGGCCTTTTCGCCAAGAAAAGGCCAGCCTGTATCAAGCCAGAAACACCGTAGCATCAGGTAATTTGCTCCAGGTTCCCTGGACTGTAACGGGAAAGGCTGCGTGAGAACGCGGCCTTTTCTTTTTCCCGATAGCACATATGAAGATTCCCGCCAAACTCACCGTCGTTGCCCTCAGCCTGCTCTGGGGGTCGGAATGGCTCTTCCAATTACCCGGTGAAAATGGCCTCGCTGCCCTGCCGCACTTTCGTGTTCTCGCCCTCCGCTACTTCGTCGCCGCTATTGTGCTCATTCCCTGGACTATCCGCAGAAAAACGAAGCCTAAAACTTCCATTCCTCTGCGGGCAAATGTTCTTCTTGGCATCATGCTGATCGCGCTGCCGACCCTCTACCTTGCGTATCGCACAGACCTTTCGCCCGGCCTGGTCGTCATCGTTTTCGGGACCATCCCGTTGATCGCCTCGTTGATCGCATCGATGATGGAGAGCAGCAGCGGCTTTTCAGCAGCGCCCGCACTTCTCGGCGGCCTTGCCGGCACAGCCTTCTTGGTCCGCGGCAGCTTGTCGTCATCGACTTCACAGGCCGTGTCGCTGATCGGGCTGATCGCCATCGTGGTCGGTATCGCAGCTGCACTGGTAAAAGGGAAACAGTGGCTGAGCCATGCGGATTTGCCGGCCTCCGTGATGGTCCAGATGCTGACCGCCGGCATTATCTTTGCGACGTACAGCGCGGTCTTTGAACGAACCCCCGGCTTCGCGTGGAGTGGCTCCCAGATCGCGGCGCTGGTCATCCTGGGGACGGCCTGGAGCGCCGCTGCCTATTACGTTTTCTACGCCGCCCTGCGCTCGCTCCTGGCCAGCCAGACAGCCGTCGTCCAATGGCTTCTTCCAGCCGTCGGCATTGCCGAAACTGCTATCCGGTTCAGGCATCTGCCGGAATGGGGCAGCCTTGCCGGCGGTCTGCTCGCCATCGCCAGCGCGTTCGCTCTTCTCTATGGCCCAAAGCAGGGCGATCCACCATTAACCCTTCAGATAACCGGCACCCCGGAAGGTGGAAACGCGCAGTCGTGACGCCATGCACCTTAGCGTAAACTTCTGGCAATGAGTGCTTCGATGTACATCGTGGTGGAGGGCGAAGATCCCGGTTTCGACATCTTCGTGAACGGCCGCGCCCTGGCACGCAACGAAGATGCGCTGGAACAGCTCGCCCGCAAACTTGGCATTAAGCCCATGCTCGAGTTTTTTTCTGCGGACGAAAACTCAATGGCGCTCCTGCTCGAAGAAGGCGCCGGCAACCCGGACTGGGCCAAGACCCTCCCGCCACCACAATGGTTTGCCCCTGAAGACGGCCTCATCAGCATCTGCACCCTGCTTGATTTCCTCCACGAACATCCCATGGCCATCGGCACCGAAACTGCCGCCGTCATCAAAGAGATTGAAGAATTCGAACGCGTCCTCCGCAAAACCGCCAATCGCCATCTCCGCTGGCAACTAGCCGTCTCCTGGCGGTAGGTACTTGGCCGGACGGGCAGTTATAAACCCTCGCCTGTAAAAGGATTCACTTCCTGCGGCTTTACGCTTGTCGGATCGATCGTACCTGCCGCCTTCTGCTCCGCACTACCCGTCAGCGCTGTTCCTCCGGCTACACGGAAGGGATTGCCCGGCAGCATATCGTTCTCAAGCAATGCTGCCCGGATGCGCCTGCGCATTTCACGGATGGCCGCATACTGCGTGCGGGCCTTCGTCTTGACGACGATCGGATAAATTACTTCTGAGCCCTTCACTGCATCCACGCCCTGGATTTCGGGATCGTCGAGGAATGCATCTTTGTAGGCTGGGTCGTTGCGCACATCGTTCGCGATCTTTGTCAGCAGCGCAACCACGTTGTCCGGCTCAGCAGAGAAATCGACCGAGATATTGATCGTTGTCTGTGAGAAGTCGCGGCTCTGGTTGGCAACGGTTGTAATCTGGCTATTCGGAACCACGTAGAGGGTGCCATCAAACCCGCGCACGCTGGTCTTGCGGAGTGTCATCGCTTCCACAAAGCCGCTGACGCTGGCGATCGTTACTGCGTCTCCCACGTTGTACTGATCTTCAATCAGTAGCAGCGTGCCGTTCAGTACGTCCTTCACGATGGTTTGCGCGGCAAGGCCGATCGCGACCCCGAGGATGCTGGCGGATGTTATCAGCGGGGCCAGGTTAAAGTCGAATACATCCCGCAGGAGCTGGATGAAGATTAAAAATCCAAACAGTCCTATGCCTGTCGCCCGGAAAACCGATGCCAGTGTGCGAATCTGTGAAGCGCGGGCGATGCGGGTATCCGCATGGCGCTCAGCGATCGTGCGCATGTGCCTGGCGACGGCGTTGATGGCAGCGATGCCGATCCACAGGATGATCAATAGCCCGACAACCTCCGGCAGGTGGCTGAGGAAGTTGAGCAGTTCATCGAGCAGACGGTCTTTCAGCGCCATCACCATCTCGTGCGGCGAGCGATGAGGCGTGCTCCCCGTCAGAAGCAGAACAGAAAGAGAATTAGTCTGGGTGAGACGCATGATGTAAATATCCTTTGCGGCCATCGAGTTGCGGTCAAACGGTACCGTTCCTATGATGGTCGCATGCGGCGCGAGGCGAAAATGTATCCCTTTCCCAAACGATTCAAGTTGAAGACCATTCTCCCCATTCTGGCGGCGGGAATCGCCTGCTGGTCGATGATCAGTCCGCGCCAGCTGTCAGCCCAGATGCCGCCGTCCTTGAGCGGGCCGCCGCTCGACGCTTCCGGCCATCGCCCCGGCGAAGAACCAGACGCAGCCCAGAAAGAAATGCTCGCCAAACTTGAGACCAGGCGTAATGAAGCACGTCAGCAGGAAATTGTCAGGGACACGGCCAAATTGTTAGCCCTTGCGACCGAGTTGAAATCGGACGTCGACAAGACCAGCAAGAATGTCTTGTCCATCGACGTTATCAAGAAGGCTGATGAAATCGATAAGCTTGCAAAAACCATCAAAGAGCGGATGAAAGATTGAACTCACCACTCCGGCAACGCGCCACCCGCCGAACCACTGCGGGTTCAGACCAGTGACGGGTCAGGCTAATGCGACTATCCGTTCTTCGCGCTCGGCAGAAGAGGGTCGAAAGCCGGTGCTTGCTGTTCGCCGAATGAGTAACAGTGTCTGATCGTCCGTCTGCTTGGCAAACGCCTGCACAGATGTCGTGATCTGCCGGCTGAGTGTGCCGAGGTCGGGGCTCCCGACGTATTGCTGCGCCAGCGCGGCGAGCCGCTCCGTCCCGAATTCTTCTTCCTGCGCATTGCAGGCTTCGAGAATGCCGTCCGTTGAAACAACCAGCATGTCGCCGGGGTGAAGGATGGTTTCCTGCGTCACGAAGGCGCCGACCGGAAGAAGGCCGACCGGAAACTGTTCGCAGCAGAGTCGGGAAACTGTTCGCCCTGCGGCGGTGTAGTGAAGGATGGCGGGATGGCCGGCAAGCGCGTAGTGCACGTGGCCGTCGTGCGCCAGGTGCAAGACAGCGAGCGTTGCATACATATGTGCTTCCTTCACGCCAGGCAGAACTCGGTTCAGGCGCGAACAGAAGGCCTGCAGCAGCTCCGCAGGATCTTCGAACTCTTCAAGCAGGATCGTCCGTGCTGCGATCTTGATCATGCCCATCAGGATGCCGGCCTGCAGACCGTGTCCTGCGACGTCGGCCACGTACGCGACGAATCCGTTTGACACTTCCACCGTGTCGACCAGGTCGCCGCCTACCTTGTCGCTCGGGAGGGAAACACCGTGCAACTCATAGCCGCCGACGGCAAGATCGATGGGTGGAACAAGGGTCCGCTGGATGCCGTGTGCGAGATCCAGTTCATTCTGGATGCGCAGTGCAGAGCTAGCCTGGTCGCGGATGAACCAGACGAAGCATACATACGAGGCAAAGATCGCAATGAGGACTCCGTGCGCCGCGAAGTGAATGCCGACAGCCGGGCGAGCAAAGTGAGCCGGATGCAGCACAAACAGGTGGCCAAACCAGGTGCCGATAACCGGCCCGAAAAAAAGGTTCAGGAAAGCGATGATGTACAGCCAGAGCACAGGCTTGTGAATCAGTGCGTACGGATAGAGCACTGCGTAGGTACCAGTCAACAGCGCGAAAGCCAACACTAACCAGACCGGGGCGGCGCCATCTGCAATCATCAGGTCCATGTGGAAACCCATGATCGCGAAAAGAAAGAAAATTGCGAGGTAGAGACTCAGCAGTCGGCGATGAGGCAGTAGTGACAGGTAGGACCAGCCGGGAATTCGTCGGCTGAACCAACGTTGTTTCGTGAGTGGAGAGCTTGCCATGCACGTCCACGATAGCAATTGCACATTTGAAAGGCGAACAAAATGAAAGGCGGCCCGCCCGATCGCGGCCCGCCTGTCAGAGTTGCTGATGAGCTAAAGAAACAGGGGCGCCAAAACGAGCGTGACCGTGGCAAGCAGCTTGATCAGCACATGCAGACTTGGACCCGCAGTGTCTTTGAATGGATCGCCAACGGTATCGCCGACAACAGCAGCTTTATGCGGTTCTGACCGCTTGCCGCCATGTGCGCCGGTCTCGATGTACTTTTTGGCGTTGTCCCAGGCGCCGCCGGCATTGTTCATCAACATGGCCAGCAGGATGCCCGAGATGGTCCCGACCATCAACAAACCGGCTACTGATTCAGCGCCGCCCAGGTTGATGGCCACCCCGTTGATGCTGGGCACGTACGCTTCACCAGCGCCAATGTGAAAGCTCGGGCTGAGATGCCGGAAGGTGAGTCCGACGACGAGCGGCATGCAGACTGCGAGCGCGCCGGGCAGGATCATCTGCTTGAGTGCCGCGCCGGTCACAATGCGGACGCATCGGCCATAATCCGGTTTGGAGGTCCCAGCCATAATGCCCGGGTTCTCCTTGAACTGGGCCCGCACATCCTGTATGACATACTGCGCTGTTCTGCCGACTGCCTTGATCGCCAGTGACGAGAAGAGATAGGTCAGCATCGCACCCAGCAAAGCGCCGACGAACACCGGTACACTCGCCAGGTTCACGTTCGTAAAGCTCCAGGTAGAGGGCAGAAGCACACCAGCATCATGCATGCGGTGGGCGACAATCTCGCGGATGGTTTCGAGATACGCGGAGAACAGCAGGAAGGCTGCGAGTGCCGCTGAGCCAATGGCATAGCCCTTGGTGAGCGCCTTGGTCGTGTTGCCGGCAGCGTCCAGTTTGTCGGTGCGCTCGCGCACTTCATGCGGCTGGTCACTCATTTCGATGATGCCGCCGGCATTGTCAGTGATGGGTCCAAAGGTATCCATAGCCAGGATGTAGGCCGCCGAAGAAAGCATGCCCATGGTCGCAATGGCCGTCCCGTAGATACCTTTGGCATAGTTCGCGATGTCGACATCGGCAAGCCCACGCACCCCGAAGTAGTAGGACAGCAACAACGCTGCGCCAATAACAAGGACCGGCATGGCCGGCGTTTCCATGCCGACAGCCAGACCGCTGATGATATTCGTAGCGGGGCCGGTGAGCGATGCCTCGGCTATCGACCGCACCGGACGATACCTGGTTTCCGTGTAGTACTCGGTAATGCGCACGAACAGGAATGACATGACGATCCCGACCAGTCCGCATGCCAGGAACCACCAATGTCTCGGATATTGGGCTGCGCCGAGCATGAAATACACAGCTGCCGCAAAGCCAAGCAGCGCCACAAGCGACGTCACGTAGTAGCCGCGGTTCAGGGCGTGCATCGGATCTTCATCTTCCCTGGAATGGACGACTGTCACGCCGATCATACTGGCCACGATATTGATTGCCTGCACGATGAGTGGAAACAGGATCCCTTTTATTCCAAAGACCGGAAACAGTGCCGCGCCCAGGATCATCGCACCGACGTTTTCAGCCGCGGTCGATTCAAATATGTCCGCGCCCCGCCCCGCGCAGTCGCCTACGTTGTCACCGACCAGGTCGGCAATTACGGCAGGGTTGCGGGGATCATCTTCCGGAATACCCGCCTCGACTTTGCCGACCAGGTCCGCGCCTACATCCGCCGCCTTGGTATAAATGCCGCCGCCCAGCTGCGCGAAGAGCGCTACCAGCGAGGCACCGAAGCCAAATCCAACCAGTTCGTATGGAACTGAACGCGGATTGGTCAATCCGCCGAACGCGAGAAACAACAGCCCGATCCCTAGCAGGGAGAGTGACACCACCACCAGCCCGGTGACTGCGCCGCCGCGCAGGGCAATCTGCAAAGACTTGCCCAGGCTGGTTCGCGCCGCCGCCGCGGTCCGGATATTTGATCGGATTGAAACAAACATCCCCGTATAGCCCGAAAGCGCAGAGCATACGGCCCCGATCAGGAAGCTGATCACCACCTTGTTCGCCATCGGAGCAGTGAACGGCGACAGTCGGTAGCCGATGTAGAGCACCACGGCCAGTACAGCTGCAATGATCGCTATACTGGTGTACTGTCGGCCCATGAACGCCTCAGCGCCTTCACGGATAGCATTGGAAATGGCCTGCATCTCGACAGTCCCATTATCCGAACTCAGAACTGATCGCGCGAACAGCCAGGCAATTACGAGGCCCAGCGCTCCAACTGCCAGTGCAATCCAGAGGAAAATGTTGCCGCCGCTCTGTGGGCTTATACTCTGCGTGTCTATAGCCGATCCGGCCTGCCACCAGGCGGCTAACGCGTTTTGCGGATGGCTGACCAAAGCAAGGATTTCAGATGGCCGTCTCGTCAATAAAAGGCCAACTGCATTACTGCTGAAAATGCCGCCGTCATGCGCAACACGCACCAGTGATGAAGCCACGTACATTCTTTCCCTCCAGGAATTGCCCGGCAAATGAAGAGTAACCTCAACAACTTACCCGTCAAGACCAGTTTGTTACGTGAACGCGTGATTTAAGCATGCTAAAGAAAAGAAGGTCAACCTGCGAGTGAGCCACTGCGGGCGGGTGCAGCTGGGAAGGTCGGTCCCTCGTACGACAATTGCCGTGCAACCCGTCGCCATCCCAGCGCCTTCCTTAGCCTGATTCCCACATTTGAGAGGCGCCGGCTTCAGCATGGCTGCTACCGGTCGGTCACAAGGCGATCGCTGTAGAATTTGCAATCGCGGCTGGTGAACTGAAGACTAAAGTACCTGGCAGTTCACGCCAGCGCGGAATCGACGTAAGCTGTGAATTGAGGATCGCGGGATGGGGAAAGCAGCAGTCAAGGAAGCCTCCGAGCCAGAACTGAGCTTCGCGCCGGCCAATCAGCCTGGGCAGGCCAGTTCGGCAAAATCTGATGCCGCTAAAGATTATGCCGGCCTTTCAACGGCAGAGCTGGTACAGATTTACCGGCTTATGTATACGTCCCGCCGCATCGATGACCGGGAGATCATGCTCAAGAACCAGCAGAAGATCTTCTTCCAGGTCTCCTGCGCAGGACATGAAGCGCTCCTCGTTGCTGCCGGCATGGCCATGAAGCCTGCGTATGACTGGTTTTATCCCTACTACCGAGACAAAGCATTGTGCCTGGCCGTCGGCTCAACGGCGGAAGAGCTGCTGCTGCAGGCTGTCGGCGCTGCGACCGATCCTTCGAGCGGTGGCCGTCAGATGCCGTCGCACTGGGGCAATTCCAGGCTGAACATCGTTTCCCAGTCTTCGTCCGTGGCGACGCAATGCCTGCAGGCCGTTGGCTGTGCTGAAGCCGGGCGCTACTATGCTCGACACGCCGACGCCACGCCCACGCGGAACGATGACTACAGTCAGTTCCACCAGGCCCAGTTTCATGGGGACGAGGTGGTTTATACCTCCATTGGCGAAGGCTCTACCAGCCAGGGTGAGTTCTGGGAGGCCATCAGCTCGGCGTCCAACGGTAAACTTCCGGTGCTCTTTGTGGTTGAAGACAATGGCTACGCTATCTCGACGCCGGTCGAAGTCAACACCCCGGGCGGCAACATTTCGACTCTCGTCGCCAACTTCCCCAATTTCTACTTCGCGGAAGTCGACGGCACCGACCCAATCGAAAGCTACGCGGCTATGAAAGCCGCAGTTGCCCATTGCCGCAGCGGCAAAGGGCCGGCGTTCGTTCATGGTCACGTCATTCGCCCGTACTCGCATTCACTCTCTGACAATGAAAAGCTGTATCGCAGCCAGGCCGAGATAGATGCAGACGCCCTGCGTGACCCGCTGCCCAAGTTCCAGATGCTGTTGCTGCGCGACGGCATTCTCGATGCCGAAGCGATCACGCGCCTTGAAAACGCGGTTGACGAAGAAGTACGGATAGCCGCAGATCATGCACTGCGCGCGCCCATTCCTGAAGTACGCTCCATCCTGCAGCATGTTTATTCAGAAAATTACGATCCCTGCCGACCGTCTCTGTCTCATGCTGCAGCCTGCACCGAAGACGTGCAGGAGCGCACGATGGCTGACCTCATCAATCATTGCCTCAAAGACGAGATGGCCCGCGATCCGCGCATCCTGATCTTTGGTGAAGATGTTGCAGATGTCAGTCGTGCCGCGAATCTGAAGTCGAGCGAACTGAAAGGCAAAGGCGGCGTGTTCAAGCTGACTGTCGGCTTGCAGGCGGAGTACGGGAGCGATCGAGTCTTTAATTCTCCGCTGGCTGAGGCCAACATTATCGGCCGCGCTATCGGCATGGCTACCCGCGGCCTGAAGCCTGTTGTCGAGATCCAGTTCTTCGATTACATCTGGCCAGCCATGCACCAGATGCGCAATGAACTCAGCGTCCTTCGCTGGAGATCGAATGGCACTTTCAGCTGCCCCATGGTCATTCGTGTCGCGATCGGCGGGTATCTGACCGGCGGTTCGATTTACCATTCACAGTGCGGTGAAAGCATTTTCACCCATACGCCCGGCGTGCGCGTAGTCATGCCGTCGAACGCGCTCGATGCCGCGGGTCTGCTGCGGACTGCCATCCGCTGTGATGATCCCGTTCTTTTTCTAGAGCACAAGCGCCTCTACCGCGAAACATTCGGCCGCGCTGTCTATCCCGGTCCGGAGTACGCTATCCCGTTTGGCAAAGCGAAGAAGGTCCGTGAAGGCAAGGACCTGACGATCGTGACCTACGGCGCACTGGTGCCGCGTGCCTTGCAGGCTGCGCAACGGGCGCATCGTGAGATTGGCGTCGACGCCGAAATTCTAGATCTCCGTACCCTCAGTCCCTATGACTGGGAAGCGATTGCAGAATCCGTGCGCAAGACCAGCCGCGTCATCGTGGCTTACGAAGACATGATGAGCTGGGGCTACGGCGCTGAAATCGCAGCGCGCATCGGTGACGAGCTCTTCGAATATCTCGACGCCCCCGTCAAACGTGTCGCAGCCATGGATACGTTTGTGGCCTACCAGCCGGTACTGGAAGATGCTATTCTGCCGCAGCCCGAGGATCTTCTCAGGGCGATGGCGGAATTGAAAAAGTATTAGGATTGCTTTCCTAGTCAATACGGCCGAGCAAGTAACTGAGATACGGTCGGCATGCGCCGGACATAGATAAAGCCAGCATCCACTATGAACAATTTGCCGAACAGCTAAAACCTTTTTGCTGCGGGAAAGTAATAAAGTCGTAAGTGGTATAAATATAGGTTTATGTTTGCGTTGAGACACTCTTACGATCAATAATCTGCAATGAATCTCACCGCACGCGAGAAGGAAGTTCTCCAGATAGCCATCACTGGAGCTTCTCAGAAGCAAATAGCCGACGCTCTCGGAATAGCGCATAATACGGTTCGCAGCCACATCCGACACATTTACGACAAAAGCGGCATGGGCAATCGCGTCGAACTTGTTCACTGGGCACAAAGGAATAAACTCCTTGCCTGGAGGGATTCAGGCGAGTAAATATTACTTCCGGCAAGATCAATCAGCCAAGGCTTACTTACATGAGTAAGTTCTTATTCAGCGTTGACCCCGATCCGAAGGCGTACGCGCAGAGTGCACCCTGGTGGACCTGAGAGTAGTGCCGAGTAACTCGTACTGATCGGAAGCCAGGTAATCCACGCCATCTGCCTGCGCAGCCTTCCAGCGTTTTTTCGCCGCGGCCAATGAGCCGAAGTTGTAAGAGTGAAACCAGCCGTTACTGCTTAGTTCTTTGCTGGTCGCGCCATCCAGTGTGTAGAAGCGAATCCATAACTGGTTTGCATGCGCGTGCTGGACGAGCGCCAGCAGGCGGGCATTGTCCTGCGGGGTCCACTCGCCCGCCTTTGTCTGCCCCCCACTCTCAACGACTGCCCATGGGTTATTCCACCACCGGCGGTAATTGGTTGCGTGGTCGGGTTCCAAGACTTCCGGCGCGGCGAGCGGTTCCGTCTCATGCGTATGCACAGCGCCAAAGACGAGCAGTTTGGCTCCGCCCGGCAGGTCATCGTAGAAGACTCGCTGTTGCGCATCAGACTCGCCGGTGAGCACCAGGATTGGCTTTACATCAAGTGGGGCAAGCGCGTTCGCGTCGGCAGTCTTGGTTGCGGTCGTCAACCAGTCTTGGTGTTGCTGCAGCAGTGCGAGGACCGCCGCCAGATGCTCAGGCTCTTCAGTCTTGAAGTCCAGGTTCAGCGTGATGATTGGCCACTGGCTATGATCTTTGCTCACCAATGCCTTTTCCACGATGGGGCGGACGCGATCAAAGAAGTAGTGCTCCATGGTGGGGGCTTGTGGCGTATAGGGTGCCCCATGGGTCACGATCGACCAGGACTTACCAGTCCTGGGATCGGTATACCATGCCAGGTCTTGTTCGATGGCCAGCGGCATTCCTGCAGACAGGGCGCGGTCAATGCGATCGTACCACCACTCGAAATAGGGGTAGCAGTTATGCGCGTCCATGACGGTGCGCTTTGCGGGTGCTGCCATGGGCGCCTGCGAGAGAGCGGAGATAGCCATCCATACGCAACCGACGAGAGCAGCACAACTACGCACTATACGCAGCATGGTTATTTCTCCTGGTAGTTCAGATAAATGGGATTGCCGAGGAGTTGCAGCGAACCTGAAGCAGAAAGGATGTTTGCGCGGATCCAGTGCGCTCTGCCATCGCTGATTAAGTTCATCTTCAGGGTTTGTCGACCAGTATTGATCGACTGGCTTGGTCCCGCAACCTTGCCGTCTTCTACAAATTGCAGCTGCAAACCTGCACAGTTTGCGACCTCAGCCTCAATGGTGATGGGTGCGCCGGTCGCGGCTGGCAGCGCATCTCCCATTTTTGCGGTGGATGTACCGGCGCTGGCTGACATCTCGAGCACTTTATCTTTCGACGCCGTGAGGTCGATGAAGACATGCCCGGCCTTGATGCCGGCGAGTACCGAGGGTACGGACAGTTCTTGCGCATACACGACAGTAGTGGGCTGGCCGATCGTCCCTCGCTGCGCCTGGTGGGTGTCACTGCCGCCAATAGCGGTGATGCGGTAGCCGGCATTCAGTTGCTGCTGCCAGAAGGCGATGTCCTGCGTATGCAGCAGCGCGTCTTGTGGCGTGTCGGGGCTGTTGATGGCTTCGATTGCGTCCACAAGGCGCATGTCAACATGCTCAGGTTCCCAGCGGCAACCGATACACACTTCACCGCCCGGCCGCACAGGATGGTTGATCGAAGCTATCTCGCCCAGGGCGTGTCCCGCTTTGAACATGGCGTCGACTCCCGGATAGCCCGGGGACTCAACGCGGAAATCGACGAAGTGCGTGGACCCATAGAAGTTGGTATGGCCGCTGGTCGTCGTCATCTCCCGTCCCGGGATCAACAGCATGCGATCGAAGTAGGGCTGCATCTCGCGCTCGTCGTTGTAGTGCGAGGTAGCGTTGTGGTCGGTGATCGCGATGAAGTCAAGACCATGCGCAGCAGCCGCCGCAGCAGTCACGAAGAGCGGGCAGGGAACCAGCTTACCCGACTGACTCGGACAGCTTCCATCACTATGCGCGGTGTGCATGTGCAGGTCCCCACGGTACCAGCGGGCCTCGGTGTTTAACGGATGATCTGCAAAACCCTCTACACCCGCTTGGCCTGACTTGGTCAGATGGATCATCGCCTTGTATTCGGTGGTGGCTGCGGGGCGCAGGTTGGCTACCCGGATGACCAGCTTCCAGGTGCCGGGTACGATCGGTCCCGGCAAATAAGAAGGCGTCGCATCCGACACGCCGATGGTAAAGGCGCTCTTGTTGCCGCCGCTCCAGCCACGCAGACGCTCAGGGTCTTCCATACCCAGGTCAAGCTTCGTGTTGTCCTCTTTACCGGTGAAGGAGAACGTGAGGGAGACGCGCTCTATCCCGGCCGGCACAGTGAATGGTACTTCAACAAAAGTGTGCTGAGCCTGGTTGCCGCGGAGTGTCCCGGTAAGTGTCAGATCGTCAACTGCAACGTTGGCACCTTGTGCACGGGCCAGGGACGTGAACAGCAGGAAAGATGCCAACGCGGACTTCTTCAAAGAAAGCATGATAGGCCTTTGGCTACGGCAGAAAAGGTAGCGTCCGCATGTAGGAGTACGGCCAGGAGACCAGGCTCACATTTTCTGTGGCCTGTCTCCTGCTGTTTTAGTTGCATTCAGTTTTACGGCATTCGACTAGAAGGAGAGCCTGAGGGCGAACTGCATCACCCTGGGATCGCCTGACAGCGTGGTAATCGACCCGGCGGCAGAACTGCTGAAGTTGCCGCTTGGTTGGCCAAACTCCGGCGTGTTGGTTACGTTGAACACTTCCCAGCGGAACTCCAGGTTGGCAACTTCAGCAAGGGGGAACTCACGCAACAGCGACGCGTCAAAGACGTTGGTCCGGGGTCCACGCAAGGTGTTTCTTCCACTGTTGCCGATCTGCCCTGATGCCGGCAGTGCGTAGGCATCCGCTTCGTTCGGAGACAGTTTCTGGCAGCCCTTGTTCGCGCCGACGAAGAACCAGCACGTTGGATCTTTCACCAGGTGTGGTTTGCCGACGACGAAAGGAACCGCGGTGGCATACCCGTAAGGATCCAGTGAGTCAGTAAGCGTGCCACCGGCATTGACGGTGAATGGATGACCACTGTAGTAGGTGTAGACGCCGGAGGTGCGGAAGCCACCGAAGAGCCACGACAGGGGTCCGCTGGTAAGCATCTTTTCACCATGGCCGAAGGGCAGATCGTAGACGTAGTTGACTGAGATACGGTGCGGAATATCAAAGTCGCTCGCTCCGTACCATGCCGAGTAGTTGCGGCCGTTTGGAGCGTCGCCGGAGTTTGATTCAAGCTCTTCCGGCGCGTTATCCAGGCTGCGCGAGTAGGTGTACGCCGCCCGGAAGCTGAGGCCGTTGTTGAACCGGTGATTGAGGCTTGCCTGTAGCCCGTTGTAATTGCCGTAGCCGATCGCATTGGTGTATTCAATCAGCCCGAAGTTGTTGTAGGGTTTGACCGCGGCAGGCTTGCCGTTGGCGGCAATCGCCGTCACTACCTGGTTGTTCTGAATCAATGGCTGGTTGTAATTCGACAAGACGTCCAGGTGGGTGGACTTGGTGCCGACGTAATCGACTTCTCCTGTCCAGTTGCTGGCAAATTCATGCTGCACGCCCAGGCTCCACTGCTGCACACTCGGAGTTGGATCATGCGGGTTCATGGCGCGCAGGTGAAAAGACGTCAGATTATTCAGGTTGATGGTGGACGGATCGAGGAAGTTGGAAGGAAAACCATTCTCCGGCGTAATGACTGGAGTGGTATTGCTGGCTTCGGTTTTGTTGATGAGGAAGGGTGGATTGAGCGCAAGCTGGTCTTCGCTGCCGTAACGTTCGAACAGCGTGTAGTAGAGACCATAGCCCGCCCGTACCACGGTCTTCTGATCGGGCGAGTAGGAGACGCCGATGCGCGGTCCGAAGTTTGTCGTGTTGGTCTGGACCAGGGCGCGGCTGGATAGGGAACCGGAACGGCCGAAATTAAGCGACCCAGTCCCGGCAGGATTGAAGTTGGCGACATCATTCGCGCCTTCGAGTGCCGGTGTGGCAAAGTCATACCGCAGGCCGAGGTTCATCGTGAGCTTCGGCGTGATCTTCCAGTCATCCTGCGCGAAACCGGAGGCCATCCACAAACGCTGATCGACGAACAGAACATTTGTCAGCTGATCGCTCTGCGTCTGCCCAAGTAATCCGTCCGCGTAGGGGAAGCCGGTGAATACGCCGGTGAAGGTCAGATCGCCACGGGTGCCCGGCTCGTCCTGGAAGATGTTTCGCATGGGCGCGTAGACACTGCCGCCGAGCTTGAGTGTGTTTCTGCCAAAGATGATCGACACCGTGTCGTTATACTGCAGCAGCTGGGGGATCTGCTTCTTGGGCAGGTAGTCGGCCGATCCAAGGAAGGAATAGTTGGTGAACGTGGTAAGCGGCACGCCCCCGCCGATGCCTGACGCCGTGGGAATACCTGGCACGAAGTCGCCGGCGGTCTGCGGCAGGTTGAATGGTTGCTGCACGGCATAGCTGTAGTTGCGCACAAAGCCAAGGCGGAAGTCGTTGACCAGGTCCGGGCGGAAGATGTGCGTCCATCCCAGCACAAAGCTGTGCGACTTCAGCTGCTGGTTGCCCCACGCAGAAGTTGAGGTGCCATCAGCAAGGCCGCCGAAATAACCGGGAATCTGGCGGGTGCGGTTGGAATAGTTGTAGCGGCCAAAGACGATGTTTGATGAAGTCGGGGTCCAGTCAATGCGCGCGTCGTAGCTGTCGTTGTTGTCAGTCAGGAGTGCATTGCGCTGGTAGTTATTCAGCTCCGGGATGACGCCGCCGGAAGTGACATTCGGTTGCGGAAATAAAGCGATCAACTTGGCAACAGCTGTGTCGATCCGGTCTTGTGGGATCTGGTTATTGGCGAAGGGCAGACCGGTGAGGGGATCGGTGATCGTCGGATACTTGACGCCCACCCGTTCGCCGGTGGCGGCGCTGAAATCGCCAATACGCTCGTTATCGAGCGGTACGCTTGAGATGCGTGAGACACCCTGCTTGATGCGGGTTCCCTCGTAGTTGAAGAAGTAGAAGAGCTTGTCGGTCTTGATAGGACCGCCGAGGCTGCCGCCAAACTGGTTCTGGTTGTTCTCCGGCTTACGCAGTTTTTGCCGATCGGAGAAGAAGTCATTCGCGTCAAAGTAGTTATTGCGCAGGTATTCGAAAGCGAGACCATGCATCTTGTTAGCGCCGCTCTTGGTATTCACCGAAACCACGGCGCCGGGACTGCGGCCATATTCCGCCGAGTATGGATTGGTGATGACGTTGAATTCCTGGATAACGTCGACAGAAGGATGAGAAGCCTCCGAACTAAGCTCCTGCACATTTTCTGAAAATGTATTGTTGTCGATGCCATCGAGCAGGAAGTTGTTTTGCAGCGAGTGAATGCCATTTACGTTGAAGTCGCCGGTCCGGCCTGCAGAAGTGTTGCCGCTCTGCTGCGTGTATCGGCTGATCTGCACGCCCGGAACAGTGCGCAGCAGGTCATCCCAGTTGCGCAGGTAGAGGGGCGTCTGTTCGATTGTCTGGGCGCTCACGACTGTGCCGATTGAAGCGTCGTCCGGAGACAAAGTACTATCGTTGCTTTTGACCTCTACAGTCTGCTGTGTAGTGCCGACGGGGAGCGTAACATCGCGCCTTCCCTTCTCGCCAACGTTCAGCTCGACGTCCTCACTTACGAGGTCGAAACCTGGAGCATTGACTGCGATGCTGTAGTGGCCGATCGGAAGGTTCTGCAGCGAAAAGAACCCGCTGTTGTCTGTATCGGTATCGCGTGCATAACCTGTTGCAGCATTCTGGACGTGGATGTGGGCTTTTTGTACCGCAGATCCTGAGGGGTCCGTGATGAGGCCGGAGAGGTTTGCGGTGTTTACCTGCGCGGATGCGGAGATCGTTGCAAGAGAAAGCAGGGCAGGAAGTAGGCAGTTGATCGAGGATTTAGATGGGCGTTTGCTAAAACAAGCACAGACGGCAGCGAGGCTGGCTGGGGGCACTGGAGCTCCTGGGACATGTCAGTCTAAGTCTCGTTACAGGCTGGCTCAGGAGGCATGCAGGATCAAGGCAGCCTTCCCGTGGATTGTGGAGGAATTGACCACCAAACAAGTTCAGGTGATTGAAAAGGAACGAGTTATAGCATCTATGAAAGTTTTGTAAACATGCTGCCAGCTCAAATCAAAGACGCAAATTTTCATTCAATGTTCAAAGTGGGCTTCACCACTCAGTTGGTTTGTTAACAAAGCCGAAGTTGTTAACGCAACAAATCCCGACAAAGGCCGGGCTACCTCGACTTCGGGTGAGGCCTTCGCGTGGTAACGCAAATTACCTGATGCTCTGGTGTTTCTGGCTGGATAAACGGGCGGCCTTTTCTTGGCGAAAAATCCCGTGTTCATCGTATCTTCGCTCTACACCTCCAGGTAATTTGCTCTACAAATGCAGCAGGCAGTTGTTAGTTGACGTTCGCCTCCAGGGAAAAGCGAATTGGAAACAGCCAACGTGGCATTTATCGAATAATTAGGCGCAACTTGCCGGAAATGCAGCCTATAGTTAGTCTTGTGGCATTTATCTTGCCAAGCAGCAATGCCGCCTTGAAAGTGGGACGAATTCCAAGATGCTCAATCTATCTTCTTCCCCTGTTGGCGACATCCTTATGAAGCGCAGGAGTCTTCATAAGGAGTTATCAGCATCGGGGCATCTGCAGGAGCTTCGTATCGCGGTACTTGGCGGGTCAACCGCCGACGAACTGATTTACCTGTGGGAGTTGCTTCTGCTCGGAAGCGGCTTCAGGCCCGTCTTTCAACAGGCACCCTACGGACTGTTTTATGAAAGTGCCGTGTATGACGTGCAGATCCTCGGTACCTTCAAACCCGATCTCGTCTATCTGCATACCTTCTGCTGCAACATAAAGAACAAGCCTCCGCTGAACTGTGGTGAGGCTGATTTGTCCCTGTATGTCGAGGCGGAGTTGCAGCATTATCGCGAAATATGGAACTCACTCGAGAGTCTTGGCTGCCAGGTGATTCAGAATAATGTTGAAACCCCACCGCACGCGTTGATGGGCAACCTGGATGCGGTGGCAGCCGGGGGAATGACTCGCTTCCTGATGCAGCTCAACGTCGCCTTTGCTCGCGAGATTGCGGGACGCCCAAAAATTCTCATGCAGGACGTGCACAGCATCGCTGCGATGATCGGCATGGCGCGATGGTTCGATGGAAAGCGCTACTTCAGCTACAAGCTCCTGCTTACCGCAGAAGCTAATCTGGAATTAGCCCGCTCCTTGGCGTCCATGGTCAAGGCTCTTTTTGGCAAGAGCCGCAAGGTCCTGGTGCTCGATCTCGACAACACGCTGTGGGGCGGAGTCATCGGGGATGATGGCGCCGATCATATTCAGATAGGCAGCGGCCATCCGATCGGAGAGGCCTACACAGCTTTCCAGCAGTATTGCCTATCCTTACGGGAGCGCGGCGTCCTTCTGGCAGTATGCTCGAAAAACACCGAAGAGCTCGCAAAGTCGGGCTTCGCTCATGCCGATTCCATCCTGAAAGTCGAGCATTTTTCCAGCTTCAAGGCAAACTGGGAGCATAAGCCCGCCAATCTTCTTGCGATAGCGAGCGAGCTAAATCTGGGACTCGATAGCCTGGTGTTTGTGGATGATAATCCGGCTGAACGTGCGCTCGTCCAGGCCCAGTTACCGGCGGTTGCCGTACCGGACATGGGTAACGACGTTGTTCATTTCGCCGACATCCTCAACCGCGCACGGTACTTCGAACCCGTTACCCTGTCACAGGAAGACTTCGCGCGTAGCGCTCTTTACACAGACAATGTGAAGCGTGCGATGGCAGCGAAGGAGTTTGGCGATTACGGCGAGTACCTGGACTCCCTGCAAATGAGTGCCGTTATCGATACATTCAGGCCGGCATGCATCGAACGCATTACGCAGCTGACACACAAAACCAACCAGTTCAATCTCACGACCCGCCGCTATACACAGGGAGAGATCGAGGCCATTGCTGCCGACAGGGAGTTCGTCGGTATCTACGGGCGCTTGAAGGATCGCTTTGGAGATAACGGCATTATCGCGGTTACGGTTGCCCACAAGGAAGCCAGTACTCTGCATCTCGATCTCTGGTTGATGAGCTGTCGCGTCTTCAAGCGCGGGATGGAATCTGCCATGCTTGACGCACTGGTTGATCGGGCCAGACTGATAGGCGTGACAACGATCCAGGGATACTACCTGCCCACGAGTAAGAACGGGATGGTCGCTGACCTGCTGCCAAGCATGGGTTTTCTACCCTTTCCCCTGGCCCCCCATCTCCCTGTCGATGCGACCGCATGGAGCCTTGCGGTTGCTGAACATACCAATTGTAACCGGCACATTACTATAAGTGAGGAGGCATATGCCCACCTGGACGGATGATGCAGTGCTGATAGAGTTACAGCCAATGTTTCAAGAAGTACTTAATGCAGATGACCTCACGATCACCCGCACCTCGAGTGCCATGAATACGCGCAACTGGGACTCGCTCGCCCACATCGAGTTGATCGAGATGGTGGAGCATCACTTCAAAATCCGCTTTGATTTAGCCGAGTTGCAGAAGTTCAAGCAGGTAGGAGACCTGGTCGACCTCCTGGTAGCGAAAACCGATAAAACCTGACTCTTCCGCGAAATGGATCAACCTGCGATCCGATAGAAGTAGAAGATGGAGTCATCAAAACATTCTGAATAGTGGCCAAAGGCGCACCTCCATTCGCGTTCATAGGTCTCCCCTGCAATCGTTGCGAGAGTCCCTGGAATATCTATAAGGTCAGTTGGTAGATGGTAGCTTGCGACGGCGACACAATGAGCATTCCTGATCAGCGTGTGTCCACCTTCCAATGCTTTTCCTTCAGAACCTTCAACGTCGAGTTTGACATAGTCATAACGTTCACGCCGTGTCAGATTATCCAGCGCGTCCGCCTCGATTGTGCCCTGTGCATCCTCCGCAATGGCCATCATGCCACTGGCGTAGATGTGGCAGCTTAATCTGGTTTTGTGGCTCCACGCAGCGCCGGTAAAAATTCTGTTCGTTAGATTGGTTCGCTTTGCCGCACGCTCGATCGCCGCAGCCAGATCGGGGTTGGGTTCTATTGCGAATGAAGAGGAAAGCGAAGGAAACGCAGCCTTCATGCTAATGAGGGTGTCGCCGTCATAGGCACCAACATCGCAAAACGACGCAACCGCTTGTACTGTCGCCGGAGGAACCCACATGTGCGCCATGAGCTTGCGGGTAGATGCAATCCGCCCGACGTCAAGTGAAAGCCGATAAAGCAGAACGTTCAAGAAGCCCTGTCTGCAGATCGGGTCCAGTCGTCGGTACACTTCGTACAAGTCTGCATGGAGAGGCGCCCGGATTTCAGAGAAAAGTCGGGCTTTGCCATATTGATTGAGCAGGTCAAAGGCATAAAGAGCTTCAGCGAGCGAGTAAGCGGGACGGGAGAGGCTCGCTAGAATGCTCAACTGGTTCTGTCCTGCAGCAATGATCACCGGCAGGTCGGGTTGAAGCTTGGCGGTAGTCTCGAATCCGTCGGAGACGGCGCGGTCGAGAGCTTGCGGGGAGTTGTCAAAGAGCAGGCAGTTGATTCCTGCTTTTCGCAATTGCTGCGCTGCATCCCTTCCCCTCGCGCCGTACGAGTAGACAATGACTGACTTCTCTGTTGAAAGTAGGTCCAGAGATGTCTCCCGATTCTCTTTGCGGTCTACCATGGCGGCATGCAGTTCGGCGGAAAAAGCATTGAAACCAAGTTCGTCGACAACCATATGGCGTAAACCGCTCCTGGAACTGCATTCAGGTGAATTCTTAACCTGCAACTGGCATCAGCAACTCTTCAACCCGCGAAGACATGTTCGGGCTGTCGATCGATCATGCTGAAACCGCCTGCGTCTTTACGGTATGGTTCAACAGAAAATTGCCGATGTAGATGTGGTTGGTTGCTACCGCATCACCGTATTTCGCTCGTACGGAACGAAATATCTGCTCACTGCAAGCGACAAGCGAAGGGCATAGCAACTCAATCTCTGAGGTGGCATTGTGCGGCCTGCCACCGCCCTGTCCCTCTTCCCGCGCGTGCATGAAATCAAAGGTCGGCTTATCGCCCGGCAGGGTCCCACTTCCCCCGGTGATGACCATGCATTCGTAGTCTGCCTGCGCAAGGGTGATTTCGGAACAGAAGCAGTATGGCTTTCCGAGTTGCTGCAGTCGTTGCGCCAGGTAGGGCAGACTGGACGGGAGGCCGACGATACAGAAGGAGCGAAATCGATCAGTGACGAAATCAACAGCTTCGCGATTCAGTAGGTACGAGCAGAAATGTGGAGTATCGAGCAGCGTGAACCTGTTCTTCGCCTCCCCGATGGTCGTTCGAAACTGCCCGGCCCGCTGCGTGATGAAACTGGTCAGAAACGTCTGGAACCTTCCTACCCAGGCTGGTGATACTCGCTTTTCGGCATCGGAGACAAAGGCCCTGTAGTCGCAAAACTCCCAGTGACCCGTATAGGGTTGAAACTCGGGATGAAAGGCCATCTTGACCATAGGAGTTCCCAAGTAGTTCTCCAGGTCCTTCAAGGCAGGATTGATACTCTCCGGCCTGATTTCCCGGCCTAGAACGACCCTTCGCGGCAAACGATGATGGTTTTGTGTGTAACGCTGTGTCCGATGACCGAGGAGATCTGCTTCGGGATGGGTAAGGAAGCGGTGATCGAGCACGGGGTAGGAGCAAAAAGGAGGCGTGCGAAAATTGTCCTCATCATCAACCAGGATCAGACTCGCTTCTTTGATCTTCTTTATGATCGAAAAGACGGCCATGTAGGCGGGATCAGGCTGCCCGGATAGAAAGTAGTCGCAGAAAATCAGATCGGAAAAGAGGATTGGCGCCGGTGGAACGCAGATCTGTTCGAAGTGGACAGGCATCCCGGCGGCGCTTGAGAGTGCAGCCATGCATGCGTCGTCGACGAAGGGTCGTACAGCGCCAAAACCTAGCCTTGATCCATCCACCAATGCCACTATGGAAAACACTTCAGAGCGTACCTGCCTGCCTTTCCATTTTGTTGCGGCCGGGACGACCTTCCCGACAGAGCCGGGGGAGGAGCTGGCTTTACCTGCCTTTAGCTCCGAGAGCGGGCCAGTTCCAGCGCCGTCCGATACGTAGCGTCTCCCGGCGTGCTGCCTTATCGACTCCAGTGTTAAGTGGTTGGCGTAGGCAATGCCGTGCTCGATACAGAACAGCTGCAGGACCATTCGGCCGACAGAGTTGAGTTCTTTCCGAAGGGGTTGGTTGAAGGGCAATGCAGGGAACTGGATCAGCAGTTCCTCGGTTCTATCTGCCTTCAGAGCTGCCTCTTCAAAAGCACGAAGACCCGGCTCGTTTGTTCGCCACTTCAGCAGCGCCTTCACCCGGTCGATTTCTCCCGAGCTACTCCTTGGGAGGAAGTAGGGCGGCACGAAGTGGATCTCCGGCTTCTGCAAGCCAGTTGCCGCACGGACCAAGGATGCTGATTCTTCGGAATGCCGGCGTTCCCAGAAGCGATCGTCCTCAATCAGCAAAAGCGCGGTACCGTTATCCTCTAGCTCCGAACTGACTGCTATGGCCGCGACCTTGGCAGCGCCGCCTGAAAACAGCAGGCTTAGGCTGTTGTCAAGATCATCGAGAAGAAAGCTCCGACCCTCTATCTCAACCAGGTCCTGCCTCCGCGCCCTGACGACTACCTGGCCATTTTCAACAAAGCCGAGGTCGCCACTTGGATAGAAACCGTCTTCATCTTGAATGTTCGCTCCGTCCGTATAGTTGCGAGCGGAGTATGGGCTACGTACGAACAGTTCGCCTGACACTTCTTTTACCTGGGTTCCAGGAATGACCTGACCACTCGATGGAAAACGCCGGTTTGCTCGTTGAACAGTTTGTCGCCCATCACTGTGACTTACCGCGAAGACATTCTCCGCCATGCCATAGCAGACCGACATGCTGGCTGGATTTGTACTCGTTGCCTGGCTAAACTGCTCGAGTGTTGCTGGGTGGATTGCGGATGAACTGCTGACCCAACGCCGCATGGTAGGAAATGGTCCGGACGCTCCCAGCTTTGCCATGATCTCAAAGCCTATATCAGGCATGAAACATGTTGTGGCGCCATGGCTTTCAATCGCTTCGAATAGAACCTGTGGCCTTTTGATCCATTGAGAAGGGTCGATCAGGACCAGCTTGATGCCCAGCAGCAAGGGCATAATGAAGCATGGATGCAATCCCATGCAGTGGGAAAGTGGTAGCCAGGAAACCATGCAATCCCCAGCATTCATGCCAAGTACGCTGTTGTACAGCGAGGCGTGCCGGCGTACTTCGTCAAGAGTGAAGAGAACGGATTTGGCACTTCCTGTTGTGCCGGAAGATGCCTGTAAGATGCCTCCATGCTGGGGAAACAGGAGCGGCTCCCGCGCAGCGGCCGGTGCAGCAAGACCATCGACGAATTGACACGGCGCTATGTCACACGGCGAAAAAGATCTTATTGCCGGCGCACATAGTAGTAAGTCGATTCCACATTCGGCTGTGAGATCCCGGATCGACGTCTGCCATTCTTCTTCATTCCCCTGCGAATAAGGATAGTCAAGAATGACAGGTGTCTTCCCCGCTGCGAGCAGTCCAAGCCAGCAGAGCACCAGATCAGGACAGGTAGGGAAAATGAGACCGACCGTTTTATGTAGCCCCGGCTGGGAGATGATCTCCCCGACTTGTTGCATCTGCGAACCGCACAACGAAAGATCGCATGTGGTCTCGTAGTCGTCACCCCGAAAGATCACCTTTGGTAATGCTGAAAGCTCAAACATTTCACTTTGTTTTGACAACTATGCATTTTTAGTCCATTAGAATATTATGAGTGTGCTCAATGACAAAAAAACTCATTCACAAGTCGTAGAACTACCCCAAGAAGTTAC
>CAZZXL010000035.1:0-32932 GCA_964658035.1 uncultured Acetobacteraceae bacterium | reverse complement strand
CCTGCAGTGCGGCTACCTGGCAGGCGCGGACCGCTCCATAAGGGCGCGCAGTTTATCCTGCCAGATGGCTGCCTGTGTGTGCGTACCGTGGCCACGGGTCGCATCGGTAATTGGCAGCAAGACAAATTGCGCCTTCGGCATGCGCCTGGCCATGGTCTCTGCGATGCCCAGCTCCGGTGGATTGATAAAGTCGTCAGCCGAATTCATGTAGAGCACCGGAACGGTGATGCGGTCGAGATGGGCACTGGGGTCGTAGTTGCGACTGGCGTCCAGGTAGTAGATGGCATCATTCGCATCCATTCCCGGCACAGCGCGCTGCAGATACTGGTCGACATACTTTTCTGCGGCCGCGCGGGTGGGATAATTTTTCTGCATCTGCAATGGAGACGATCCCATGATCAGCAGCATCTCGGCGACGGTGCGCAGCCCTGCAACCGGCTCCGTTTTGTATTCGCCGGCCATCCAGGCCGGGTCGTTCTTGATGGCCTGGATGGCCATGTAGCGCATCATGCGATTGCGGCCGGCGAGCGGTACCGGGAGGCATGCAAAGGGCGCGAGTGCATCCGCAAAGCCGGGGTAGCTCTCACCCCATACGAAGGTCTGCATGCAGCCCATGGAGGTGCCAAGAATTAACCGCAGGTGATCGATCTTCAGATCCGCGAGCATCAACTTCTGACTGTGCACCATGTCGTCGTAGTCATAGGCCGGGAAGTGGGCGTGCATGCCATCCGACGGCTTCGAGCTTTGGCCGTGGCCGATGTCATCCGGCAGGATCAGAAAATATTTCTGAATATCGAGCACGGCGCCCGGCCCGAATAGCACGTCCGCGAAGACAGGATTCATCAACGAATGCGCATCCCCGCCCGTGCCATGCAGCAGCAGCACTGCGTTGTCAATATGCCCGGCAGCGTCACGGTGCGGCGTGCCCAGCGTCAGGTAGTGCAGCTTCAAGCGGGAGAGCGTCTGCCCGTCGTTAAATTTGAAATCGTGCAGCGTGTCTGTGCCATCGACCGTCGGCCATACCTTTGCGGCCGGGTGCGGTGCGGTGAACGGTGTAGCCATCGTCTGGGCTACGGCGGCGCCGCAGGAAAGAAGGATCAAAAATAAAGACTGGAAGGTTCGCATCAGGCTGGCATACTCCTCTGGAGAGCTTAGAGCAGATCGAACGATGGGGGTTTTCGCATGAAAGTTCTTGTATTTGGCGCCACTGGAAAGACCGGGGCGCTCGTGGTTGACCGGGCCCTTGCAGAAGGTAACACGGTGAGCGTGCTGGTGCGCGATGCAGCCAAATTTCAGAAAGCTGGCGTGAAGGTGCTTACCGGCGATGCAACGAATGCAGCGGATGTGGCAAAGGCGGTGCTCGGACAGGATGCGGTGGTTGAATCGATCGGCGGCACGACTCCATACAAGACCACGAGCCTCGAAACAACGGCCGTCACCAACATCGTTGATGCGATGAAGAGCCAGAAGGTCAAACGGCTGGTCACAGTCTCGATGATGGGCCTTGGCCAGAGCCGCGCACAGGCGCCGTGGTGGTACAAGTACCTGCTGATGCCAACCTTTTTGCGCGGCTCCTCGAAAGACAAAGCCAATAAGGAAACAGTGGTGAAGAACAGTGGTCTCGACTACATCATTGCGCGTCCGCCAGTGCTCAAAGATGGGCCGCCGACAGGCAGCGTCAAGGTGCCTGGCCCGGGAGGGATGGGACATGCGATCACCCGAGCAGACCTGGCAAATTTCCTGGTCGATCAGCTGAAGTCAGATGATCATCTGCGTAAAGCCGTCACTATCGTTAACAACTAGGGCAGATTCCTGTTGCCACGGCTGCTGATCTTCAGCTGGTTTTTTGCTGAAACGGCCTGCCGATACCGGACTTCGGTCTGAACCCGCAGGAAGTTCCCCCCTGCCCCGGATCGGGCCACGGCACTAAAATGTCGCCCGGCCACGCGGCACGGAGAGCGATATACTGGTCGGTACCGCATGCATCTTTGCCGACTTTCGTTGGAGAAGATAGCCCGTTCCGCGAGCGAGACCTATGAGTACAAAAACAGCAGTGCCGGCAATGAACGACCTGACCCGGGAAGTGGCCGAGTGGATTGAAGCCTTCGACGAAGTGATTGTTGCTGAAGGCCCTGAGCAGGGAGCGCAATTGCTGCAGGCCCTGCGGCAGCGGGCGCGCGAAGCGGGCGTGAGTACTCCGGGCGAGATGGTCACGCCCTACCTGAATACCATTCCCAAACATGAGGAAGTAGCGTACCCGGGGGATCGCAACCTGGAAGATCGGGTGGAAGCCCTGATCCGCTGGAACGCCATGGCGATGGTTCACGGCCAGAACAAGAAGGACGCCGGGATCGGCGGGCACATCTCTACCTATTCGTCGCTGGCGACGCTGCTTGAAGTCGGCTTTAACCACTTTTTCCATGCGACGTACGGCACGGAACCGGGCGACTTCATTTACTTCCAAGGTCACGCTTCGCCCGGCGTCTACGCGCGTGCTTACCTGGAAGGCCGTTTCGATGACGCGCGCCTGCTGAACTTCCGGCATGAACTGCGCGGAGCACCTGGGCTGTCGTCGTACCCGCATCCGTGGCTGATGCCGGATTTCTGGCGTTTCCCGACGGTGTCGATGGGGATCGGCCCCCTGAACGCGGTGTACCAGGCGCGCTTCATGCGCTACCTTGAGAATCGGAAATTGATCGAGAAGACGCCGCGCAAGGTCTGGGCGTTTGTGGGCGACGGCGAGACGGACGAAGTCGACACCCTTGGTGCGATAGGCGTCGCTTCGCGTGAGAAGCTGGACAACCTGATCTTCGTCGTCAACTGCAACCTGCAGCGGCTCGATGGGCCGGTGCGCGGCAACAAGCGCATCATCGACGAACTTGAAGGCATTTTCCGCGGCGCCAACTGGAATGTGATCAAGGTGATCTGGGGCGCGGACTGGGACAAGCTGTTCGAGCGCGACCACACCGGTTTGCTGCTCAAGCGGATGGAGGAATGCGTTGACGGCGACTTCCAGGGGTACAAGGCCAAGGGGGGCGCGTACCTGCGCAAGGAGTTCTTCGGCAAGTATCCCGAACTGCTCGAACTCGTCAAAGACATGTCCGACGATGAACTGGGGGACCTGCACCGCGGTGGCCACGACCCCAAGAAAATCTTCAACGCCTACAAGCGTGCGACGGAACACACCGGCGGACCGACCGTTATCCTCGCGAAAACGGTCAAGGGCTTCGGGCTGGGCAGTGCGCAGGCCCGCAACGCTACGCACTCTGAAAAGAAGCTGACGGACGATGGCCTGGCCGCCTTCGTCAAGCGCTTCAATATTCCGCTGCCGGAAGAAGCAGCCAAAAATGCGACCTTCTGGCGGCCGGCGCAGGACAGTCCCGAAATCGCCTACATGCAGGAGCGCCGCAAGACCCTGGGCGGCTATATTCCGCAGCGCAATGTGCCGACGCCGACCTTCAAGGCTCCTGACCTCGCCTACTTCGGTGAGTGGACGGCCGGCTCAAAAGGCCGCGCGGTGTCGACCACCATGGGCTTCATCAGCATCCTGCGTCACCTGCTGAAAGACCCGGATATCGGCAAGTTGATTGTTCCTATCGTGCCGGATGAGGGGCGGACGTTTGGACTCGAATCAGCGATTCGCCAGGTCGGTATTTACGCCAGCGAAGGGCAGAAGTACCAGCCGCATGATGTGGACATGCTGCTTTACTACCGCGAAGAACTCGACGGCCAGATTCTCGAAGAAGGCATTACGGAAGCCGGCGCGATGGCCTCCTTTACCGCGGCCGGTACGGGGTATTCGAACTACAAAATCCCGACGATTCCCTTCTACATGTACTACTCGATGTTCGGCTTCCAGCGCGTCGGCGACATGATCTGGGCCTTTGCGGACTCGCGCGGCAAGGGGTTCCTGATGGGTGGGACTGCCGGCCGCACCACCATGCTCGGCGAAGGGCTGCAGCACCAGGACGGCCACAGTCACGTACTCTCCAGCACCGTCCCGACCTGTATCAGCTATGACCCGGCGTATGTCTACGAACTGGCGGTGATCCTGCAGGACGGACTTCGCCGCATGTACCAGGAGGGCGAGGACTGCTTCTACTACATCACCATGTACAACGAAGATTATGCGATGCCCGAGCTTCCTGAAAATGGTCGCGACGCGATCCGGGAAGGCATCGTGCGGGGGATCTACAAGTTCAAGGCTGCGGCCAAGGGCAAGGCTGTGGCGCAATTGTTCGGGAGCGGTCCTATTCTGAACGAAGCAGTCCGCGCGCAAGCCATTCTGGCGGAGAAGTATGGTGTGCAGACGGACGTCTGGAGTGTGACCAGCTACAACGAACTCCGTCGGGACGCACTGGCCGCGGAACGGCAGAACCGCCTGCACCCCGAGGCCCCCGAGCAGCAGCCCTATGTGGTCAAGGCCCTCGGCGGTACGAAGGGTCCGATCATTGCCGCGAGCGATTACATGAAGGTGCAGCCGGACTCGCTGGCACCGTGGTTCGCTGGCCGGCTGGTCTCGCTTGGCACGGACGGCTTCGGCCGCAGCGATGACCGCGCCCATCTGCGCGCCCACTTCGAGGTGAATGCGGAATCGATTGTGGCGGCGACTCTCTCCAAACTCGCTCGCGACGGGAAATTCGATACCAAGCGGGCAACCGCGGCTTTCGCGGAGCTTGCCATCGATCCGGAACGCCGCGATCCGGCGCGTACTTAAACTGGAGCGGGCTGCGCGCAGCAGCTCTGCCCCGCTCACCCGCCGGATCACACGTCTATTTCCGGCATTGTATGAACCAATGTTCATGCAATGCCGGCTCTCCTGTGCCTTGTTAGGCTTATCCTGTAAGCTGCAAGACATTCTTCCCAGTTCCGGGTTCTACCTGTAAACCGAGAGTGGTCCGGACAAGTCAGAACCGGAAAGCATGCGCCTCTGCGCTAACCTTCCGGCCCCTCTTTCCAAGAGAGAATACCTGGCACTTTCCAGGCAGTGAGTATTGAACATTTGCGAGTTTTGAAACGCGCCGGGCTGCTGCTGTTGCTCACTTTATTTGCGGTGCTCGTGAACGGTTACCACTACGCTGTGGATGACGGGGCTATTTATATACCCGAAATCCTGCAGCACCTACATCCTTCCCTCTATCCCCTGAATGCGGACTTTTTTCATGCTCAGGGCAGCAAGTCGCCTGTGCTTTCCGGGATAGCTGCCCTCGCCGAGCTCCTACGCCTTTCCGCGCCTTGGAGTGTGATGCTGCTCCAGTTTCTCGGAATCTTCACGTTGCTTGGAGCTTCCTTACAGCTTGCAGAGTTCATGTTCAAGAATGTCCGCTCAGCCTGGGCCGGGGTGTGCCTACTCGCTTGCGTTCTTTCAGTGTTCGTGGCCGGAACCTCTATCCCGATTATGGATCCGTACTTTACCTCGCGGACTCTTTCAACGCCGCTCACGATCTTCGCGCTCGCCAACGTGGTGGCAGGGCGGAAGCTCCTGGCTGCTGTATTTGTTACGCTTGCCTGCCTGGTGCATCCGCTCATGACGGTGTTCGCTGTGCTCTTTATTGCTTGTTATTACCTGACCGGCTTAACTGCCAAACTAGAGCTCCGCATACCTGCCTACGCAGCTGCGCTACCCCTGGGGCTGGGCTGGGGACGCGTACAAGAGCCGGCACAAGAGACCATGATGACGCGGTCGTTTTTTTTCGCTTACAGGTGGACATGGATTGAGTGGACAGGTGTTGTTGCGCCCCTCGCAATCTTTCTGGCCCTGTGGCGTCTCCCGCTCGACTTCGGTAAGCCTGCTCTCAGGCGAATTGCGGGTGCAGCCTTCTTAACCGGTTGCTTCGTGTCAATATTCTTCCTACTCATCAGTTCCTCGCCGAACCTGGAGAGCTTTCTCCGACTGCAGCCGATGCGTGCTTTCCAGGTGATCTACATCGTCATGTTCCTGATTGTGGGTGCAGGTCTTGGAGAGTTTGTTCTGGGCAGGCATGTGTGGCGTTGGGCGACGTTGCTCGTTGCCCTCGGCTTGATGGATGTGGTTGTCGATCATGCCACCTACCCTTCGAGCTCCCATGTCGAATGGCCCTTTGCCAGCAGCAGAAATCCCTGGGTGCAGGGCTTCGACTGGGCGAAGCTGAACACGCCGCCGGATGCGCTCTTTGCCTTACCCCCCCGGTATATTTATGCGCCCGGCGAAGATGCTCATGGCTTCCGTGCTATCGCCGAACGGAGCGCCCTTGCTGACGAGTTGAAGGACGCAGCGGTCGTGTCCATCTTTCCCGCGCTGGCTCCCGAATGGAAGAAGCAGGTAGACGCACAGGCTGGATGGAACAGCTTTAAACCCGCCGATTTCCATCGCCTGTCACAACAATTCAACGTTACCTGGGTGGTGGTGCAAGTGTCACAGAGTGAGGGACTAGACTGTCGCTATCACAATGCCAGCATTGCCGTTTGTCACATCACCTGAAGGTCCGGTCCTACCAGTTTCCGATCGAACCGAGTTGGTGGTCATGAGTAAAGAGCTTCGCTTGGCAAGAAGTCATGAAGTCGAGATTTGTCACACGCCGTAAATCGTCATCCCGACCTTCCACCAACAGATTTCGCTTGTTCTGAAACCCTCCCAGTCCGCATACTTTTCACGATGGCCTCGCATGACCTCTCTGCGGAGAAGCCTCCCGGAGTCCGCGTTTGCGCCTGCTAACCCGACCAGTCCTGCTTGCCCTTCTCCTGTTCATTTTGGTCGTACTGCCGCTGGGACTGATTGAAGGCTGGTACGGCCGCGTGGATTACAGCGGCGACGCTATTCCTTACCTTGACATGGCCCGCGCCATCCACAACGGCGAATGGAAGCTTGCCTTTAACCCGCTGTGGGGACTGGGCTATGCCCTGCTGATTGCCTTCGCCAAAACTTTCTTCGCCTTTACACCGGCAGGCGAATGGAACGCGATCCATCTACTGAACCTGCTGGTTTACAGCGGCTGCTTCGCCGGCTTGATGTTCCTGCTGCGGAGCATCAGGCTGTTCCTTAACGACCAGGCAGGTACAGCTGAAACGATTGCCGATGGCCGCATCGTGCTTGCCGGCACGTTTCTCTTCCTGAGCGCTGAACTTTGCCTCGACACGGTTTCTCGCGTGGGGCCGGACACGCTTGTCACCACGCTGATGCTGCTGGCGCTCGGCCTGCTGCTGCGGCTTTTACAAAAGCCAGCCTGGTCGACTGCCTCTCTGCTCGGCGTTGTGCTTGGTTTCGGCTACGTCGTCAAGACCATCTTCCTGCCGCTCTCCCTGGTCATCGTCGTCGTCGCAGCTGTTGCGCTTTATCGCCGGGATGTGCGCAGGACCAGTCAACAACATTCGGCTCTTTCGCTGGTGGCGGGAACGATCGGTCTTGCCGCCGTGTTCGCTGCTCCCTACGCGGCGGGACTCAGCTGGTCGCTTGGCCGTTTCACGCTGGGTGAATCCGGGACGCTCAACTATGCCTGGCATGTGAATCGGCTGGAACTGATGCACTGGCAGGGCGGCCCCGCGCAGTTCGGTAAGCCGTTGCACCCGACACACCTGCTGCTCGCTGACCCGCCAGTCTATGGCTTCAGCCAGCCGTTCAATGTTTCCTATCCACCCTTTTTCAACCCGCCGTATTACTACGAAGGGTACAAACATTTTTTCAGCATGAAGCTGCAGATACATGCCGTGGCTGCCAACCTGCTGCACCTGTACCAGGCCCTGCGCCCGCTGCCCATTACCTATGCGGTGATGTTTTGCCTGGTCGTTATCCTGCTGACAAGCAGCCGGGACAGCGCCGGGACGGGGCGCCAGGAACTGCTGAGGCTTTGGCCCATCCTCGTCCCTGCTGCCGCGGGCATCGCGCTTTATCTGCAGGTGCATTTAGAGGGCCGCTATCTACCGGCATTTCTGCTCGTCCTCTCCGCGGCACCGATCGCCATCTTTCTACAACGCTGCGAACGACGGCCGGCTTACGCAGCGACGCTCGTACTGACCATCCTGGCGGTTGGCAGTGTCGCCACCTTGATCAAGATAGATCGCTCAACCATCGACGCGGCACGCCATCACACTCGATACAGCGACAGTTCGCAATGGGTGCTGGCCCGCTATCTGCAACAACATGGCCTGAGGCCGGGAGACAATGTGGCCGTGATCGCGGGACCCGCAAACCATTGCACCTGGGCGCACGTGGACGGCCTGCACATTGTCGCCGAGCTTGAAGGGAGTCTTTACGCACCGATGAACACGCGCGAAAACCTCTTCTGGGATGCAACGCCGGCAACCCGGCAGAAGATCATGGAGGCCTTCAAACAGTCAGGCGCCACGGTGGTGATCGCGCGCATCACTGCACCGAAGCAGCTGGCCACTCCCGGCTGGACGGCCATCCCCGGCACTGACAACATGATCCACACTCTGGACCAGTAGGAAGCGGTACCGCAAACTAGCCGGGCACAATTTCCGAGAAATCACCGATGCCTGAGAAGCTCTGCAGCACCTCGCTGATCAATGCCAGCCGGTTGCGGCGAAGTTTTTCATCGGGCGCCATCACCATCACCTTGTCAAAGAATGCGTCGATGACCGGGCGCAATTGTGCTGTGACTTCGAGCGCTTCGCGATACTGGCGCTCGCTCTGCAAACGGTCGACCGCCGGCATCAACTGCTTAGCCCTGGCGTGCAGCGCCCGTTCCTCCGACTCGACGAGGTCATCTTCGATCACCAGGTTGTCCGTCACCAGGGTATCCGTGGAAACAATGCTTTTTTCGGATGCCTGTCGCAGGATGTTTTTGATGCGCTTGAACGCCGCCGAAACTGCGAGAAAGTCGTCAGACCCACGCACGGCGGTCAACGCCTGGGCGCGTGCGATGGCACCGCTGACGTCGTCCGCACCCCTGGCCAGCACCGCATTCACAACGTCGTAGCGGAAGCCGCGCACTTCGCGGAGGTAGAATGCAAGGCGCTCTTTCAGGAAGGCTGTGACGCTAGGCAGCTTTGATCCGGCAGTGTCCTCGAGCCAGCTCAACTTCAGCGGCAGCCCGGACTCGGCCAGAATCTTCACCACGCCATTCGCGGCACGCCGCAGGGCAAACGGGTCCTTCGATCCTGTCGGCTCAAGTCCAATGGCAAACATGGCGGCGATGGTCTGCATTCTGTCGGCGAGGCCCAGCAACTGTCCCTCGATGGTCGACGGAATCGCGTCTTCCATCGAAGCTGGCTGGTACTGCGAGTAGATGGCGGCGGCGACTTTCTCGCCATGCCCCTGGGCCCGCGCGTACAAGCCGCCGACGACGCCCTGCAGTTCAGTAAACTCCTTCACCAGTTCGGCAGTGAGGTCAGCTTTCGCAAGCTTTACAGCCGCCAGCAATGCCTTAAGATCTGCGGCAGGCACGTGTGTGGCAAGTTCAGCGGCAATGCGTTCGTTGGCAGTCGTCTTCTCGAAATAGCTACCCAGATCTTTCTGGAAGGTAACGCTCTTGAGCATTTCGACGCGATCGTTCAACGAGATCTTCTGGTCATATTCCCAGAAAAAGCGCGCATCGTTGAAGCGCGCCCGCAGGACGCGTGCATTGCCGTGGCGGATGATCGCGGAACCCTGTTCATCGACCGTCGTGTTCAGCACGGCAATAAAGTATGGGGCCAGTTTGTGGTCTGCATCTTCGACGGCGAAGTACTTCTGGTGATCTCGCATCACGGTCACCAGGATCTCTTCGGGGAGTGCCAGGTACTCGGATTCAAACGCACCCAGCACGACCGACGGCCATTCGGTCAGGTGCGTGACCGTGTCGACCAGGGCCTCATCTTCACGCCACCGCGCACCCGGGACACTCCGCACAGCAGCGTCCAGCGCTTTACGGATTCTGTGCCGACGTGCCTCTAACCCCGGCAGGACAAACGCACTCTCAAGCGCCTGCAGGTACTCCTCGGGATCCCGAAGCGCAAGCGGTACATCGCCGTGCAGGACGCGATGGCCACGCGTGGAGCGATCGGCAACGACACCGCCAAAGCTCACAGGGAGTACTTCCTGATCGAGCAGCGCGACCATCCATTGCAGCGGCCGCACAAAACGTTCGGGCTTTCCTGCGCGCCAGTACATGCTTTTTGCCCAGTAGATCTGCGCGAGTTCGCGCGGCAGGTGTTCAACCAGCACCTCTGCTGCAGTCCTGCCCTTCCTGGAAACAACAGCTGCGACATAGTCGCCTTTGGGTGTTGAAACGGTCGCCAGTTCCGCCACGGCGACCCCAGACTTTTTGGCGAAGGCCTGCGCGGCCGGAGTGGGCTGGCCGTCCTTGAACGCAATTTTAGCCGCCGGCCCCATTACCTGTTCTTCGCTGTCAGACTGGTGCGCTTTCACTCCGTCGACCAGGACAGCCAGCCGTCGGGGCGTCGAATAGCTGACGGCGGTGTGTCCAGCTTCCAGCAGGTTCTCGCGCGTTAACACGTCAACGACACGCCGCAGAAGCTCTGCCGCAGCGCCTGCGATCATCCGCGCCGGGATCTCTTCCAGTCCTATCTCAAACAGAAACTTTGCCATCGAATCTCTTTCCTGCAATCCCTTCATCATCCCGCGCGAAGCTACTCACTTGTGGTCAGCGTGGCATAACCGCAACCCCGGCCATTTAGCGTTCCCGGGTCTGAGAGCCGGTTTACGCCACTTGCTTCAATGCATTCTGGGCCGCATACGCCTTCGCAATGCTGACAGCCAGGTTTCGGATCCGCGCAATCACTCCAACCCGTTCTGTGACAGAGATGGCGCCGCGCGCGTCCAGCAGGTTAAACAAGTGCGAGCATTTGAGGCAGAGATCGTAAGCCGCGAGCACGGGAAACCTGCGGCGCGCTGTCCCCTCCACATGGTCATCCGGGAAGCGTCGCAGCAGCGACTGGCACTCTTCTTCATACAACTTCAAATGCTGCCAGAGCTTGTCTACGTCTGCATCCTCGAAGTTGTACACGGAAAACTGGACTTCTTCGAGATGCCTGACCTCGCCATAAGTGATAGCCCGGCCGGTCACAGGATCGCGCGCCCAGACAATGTCATAGATCGAATCGACATCCTGCAGAAAGGCGGCGATGCGTTCGAGGCCGTAGGTGATTTCCGCCGAGATGGGATCAAGATCGATGCCGCCGCACTGCTGAAAGTAGGTGAACTGGGTAATTTCCAGTCCATCGAGCATTACCTGCCAGCCGATGCCCCAGGCCCCCAGCGTGGGTGATTCCCAGTTGTCTTCTTCGAATTTCAAATCGTGCTGCCGCAGGTCAATGCCCATGGCTGCGAGTGATTCCAGGTAGACCTCCTGCACGTTTTTCGGGGGCGGCTTCAGGACCACCTGGAACTGGGTGTGCTTGAACAGGCGATTGGGATTTTCACCATAGCGACCATCTGCCGGGCGTCGTGATGGCTGCGCGTACGCGACAGAAAACGGCGCCGGGCCAAGGACGCGCAAAAAGGTTTCGGGCGACATGGTGCCGGCGCCGACTTCTACGTCATAGGGCTGCTGCAGGACGCAGCCGCGTGCGGCCCAGAAGGTCTGCAGGTTGAAAAGCAGTTGCTGAAAAGTGAGCGCGTTCGGGTTAGACACTCCGCGATTCTAAATGATCGATGCAAGGCTGGAGGCAGGAGCCCGGGAACGTAGAGCCTACCGCGCTTCACCGGTGACCGCGGCTTGATTCCTCATCGCGGAACGATACATGACAGTGCTATCGCCGAAGGTCGTAAGCGACGGCTGCATGAAACCTGAGACCAGGCCCAGATTCTGCGTGCTAAAAGCGGGCTTAGGCAATATGCCGCGCGGGGCAGGTGAGGAGAGGGTCGCGTCGTTTTCATAGAGCTTCCGCAGGTCAGGTACAGTCAGAGGCTCTGCGTCGCCGCCCGGCTTGTAACGTCCGCGCAGGAAGTAGGCTGCCGTTAAGCCCCCGGCTACCTCGGGCTGAAAGATGACTACCGGCAGAACGTATTTCTTCTTGAGAAATGACTCGATGACACCGTCGATCGGCTTGCTGCGCGGAACGCTTCCGGCGACCTGCGGAAGTACGAAGGAGTGATACTCCAGCTGCTCATGTTTTTTGGCATACTGCGCCATGCTGCGCGCCACCTGCTTGGGCGTCGTCAGGCCGAGGTCCGCGATCAGATTGCGGCGAATGGAGTGCGGATAATAGAAGTTAAGGACTCTTCGGGAGAGGTCCGCACAATTATTGAAGAACAGGTTGAAGTGGCTGATGTTTTTCCGGTCATTGAACTCTGCGATGAGTTGCTCGTCCTTGCTGGCAGGAGCATCCAGTTGGAAGACATAGATCTTCCGGTCATACGAAGCGCCTACTAACTGGATCCACTCCCCATCGGGAGTCTTCCCTGCCGGTCCGTCAGGAGCCAGGGCTTCCAGGTGCTGTCGTCGATATGTGTCGCGCAACTCATCTTCCTGTTGGGGAGTAACCGTGTCTGGAATTTCGGCAATCGTGTCGACCGCATACAGGTACGGGATAAGCGGCATGGCCAGCCAGTCAAACCCGTCAACATGGTGATAGCGGCTGATGACTACCCCGGCTTCGTCCGGGCCGCACGTACGGAGCCTGGTGGGGGACGCAGCACATACGTTGGAGAGATAAATAGCGGCGTGTCCCGTCGGGTTGACGTATCCGAAAGCACCGAATGGCTCTTCCATCATGAGACCAACGCTGGCTTGCGCAACGGCACTGGTCAGCAGAAGGGTACAGAAGAAGAGCAGGTATTTTCGTACACTCGTCATGGTTGGGCTTTCGAGCAGGGGGACTTAGCCCCTGTAGGATCGAACACCGACTGGTATTAAAAGACGCGCCAAACGGCTTCAGCCCACAAAAGGCTGGCTTTCTGGTGAGTCTATCGGCTGCGTTTAGTTGTATTTTCAGGCTTGTGAGCGGAGCGGAGAACCTTCCGTGCATACCTTGCGGTGCCGGGCAGCCCGGCGCTCCGGCCAGGGGGAACAAACGCCCCTGGCCCTACTTTGCGGTCGGGACGCCAAGGTGTGTCCGGCGCGGCGCTGCGCGGGATGACGGTGTGTGCGTTCGCTCTTGCTGTACGACAGGGTGTCAACGAGCGTGGCGATATACCTCTGCCTTCGCTGCTCCCGGCTTGCATAGCGACGAATCCTGGCCACCGGCGATCCCGAGTGCCTCATCCTGGGCTCGACACATGCGGGTCTGCATAGCATGCGCTGCGTTCCCCTCGAGCGGCTCGGTTACATCTGCAAAGCTCCACTGTGTCAGGTGGTAGCTGTAAACGTAATCACTCACGCGCCGGGTACGGCCGGAGTAGTGCTGCCAGGTGCCCAGGACTGCGCGCCCGGTGTCATCGACCATCAGCGCATACACCTGTTGACCGCCGGCGGCTTCCTGGCCTTCGGAGAAGATCGGCGCTCCAGAGATCGAACGCGGCCAGCGCGAGCGCCATTCCTTCGTCTTCTGGTCAAGATAAAAGGTGGTGAAGAAGGTCGTCTTCTGACAGGTGCCGGCACAATCCTGATAAGTGGCGACGAGTTCCGGCTGGTCTTCGCGGGTAAACTTCAGCCAGCCGGCAAAGTGCAGGTTCGCCCCGGCGAGCAGCAGCTTCGATGTCTCATATTTCAAGCTCAGGTCATAAATGCTGAGGGTGGTGTCGCTGGGCAAAGCGGTGGCGCTTGCGCGTTTGGCGATGATGGCTAGCAGGTGCGAATCCCTCTGCAGACTGGCGGACGCAACCGGCGCTACCGCAGTCGAAGCACTCTCGGCGCCGTTAGCTGCCGCGGCGGCAGTGCCCGGCGCAACAAACGCGACCTCGACGATCGAAGTGTAGTCAACGTCGCGCAGAATGTGAGCAACCGAAGCCATCGTAGCAGTATCAGTCTTCTGGTTGACCCAGTTAAAGCCGTCGAGCACCTGGGCCTGCACCGCAACCGCACCGCTCCCAAGACACACGCAGCTGAACAACAGTTTGCCTACCATAGACCCCATCAAATGCTGCAACACGTGCTGCGGTGGTTACTCAAGCCCCAGCTTCTTCCAGATACTATCCACGCGCTGCCTGGTGGCGCGGTCCATTTCTATCATCGGCGGCCATGGGCGGGTGAAACCTTCGGCAGCCCACTTCCGGGTAGCATCGATGCCCATTTTGCTGCCGTAGTTGGGCAGCCGCGAGGCGTGATCCAGCGAGTCCACCGGACCCATGGTGAACTGGATGTCCCGCTCGGGATCGATATTATTGGCGGTGCGCAACGTTACTTCACCCAGGTCCTGCACGTCACAATCCTCATCGACCACGACGATCACCTTGGTAAACATGGCCTGTCCCAGGGCCCAGATGCCGTTCATCACTTTGCGCGCCTGGCCGGCATAACTTTTGCGGATAGAGACGATCATCAGGTTGTGAAACACGCCGTCGGCCGGCAGGTTGATGTCGACGATTTCCGGGATGGAGAGGCGCATCAACGGCAGGAAAATCCGCTCGACTGCTTTGCCCATCCAGGCGTCTTCCATCGGCGGCTTACCGACAATGGTCGCGGCATAAATGGGACCTTTCCGGTGCGTGATGCAGGTGATGTGGAAGACGGGATACTCATCCGGCAGTGTGTAGAAGCCGGTGTGATCACCGAACGGGCCCTCACTCCGCAGTTCATCGAGCAGTACATACCCCTCAAGAATGATCTCTGCATGGGCCGGGACCTCAAGGTCAACGGTCTCGCACTTTACCAGTTCCAACGGCTCCTGGCGCAGGAACCCGGCGATGATGAATTCTTCCACTTCGGGGGGTGCCGGCACAATGGCGGAAAAGGTGGTGGCCGGGTCGGTGCCGATGGCGACGGCAACTTCCATTCGATTTTGCACCACCTTGGTCTGGACGACCTGGGGTAGCCGCATGCCCGGATGCACCGGCAGCTGGGTACCCCCCGCAGTCTCGGCCATAGCCTGCACCCGAGCGGCCAGGGGGTCGCCGGTCGAACCCTGCTCGGCTTCCATACGCAGGCGGTCACGCATGTGTTCAGCTGCCACCTTTTGCCGCTGCCAGTGCATGCCCGTGGTCTGGCCATCGTAGACCTGCATGCGGTACATGCCCATGTTGCGCTTGCGGTGCTTGGGATCGCGCGTAATGACCAGCGGCAGGGTGATGTATCGACCGCCATCGAGCGGCCAGCATTGCAGGACAGGAAAGTCGAGCACGCTGAAGTTCTCCCTCAGGATGACCTGCTTGCAGGGAGCATGCCGGGCGGGGATTGTCTTCGGGAAAAACTTCCCCACTTCCGCCAGTTTGGGCAGCAGCTTCAGCTTGTCCAACAGGCTGTCCGGCGACTTCTGCTGCATCAGTTCCTGGATGCGGCCGGCGACTTCATCCAGCGAATCCACTTCGAGAGCCATGCGCATGCGCTTTTCGCTGCCGAACTGGTTCATCAGGACCCGGGCACCCGGATACCCTTTGACGCGTTCAAACAGGAGCGCCGGACCACCGGCAGAGTACCCGTTGACGCCACCTTTACGGCCCGCTTTGGAAGCGCGGTCTGTAATCTCCGCCATCTCGAGGATGGGGTCTACTTCTTCGCGAATGTGTACGAGCTCGCCAGCCTTGTCCAGCCGCTTGATCCAATCTCTCAGGTCCTCGAATGCCAAGTAAGTCTCCTGCCTACATGGTAAGCCAGCGGTTGCTGCGTTTGGCCGCGTTGCGCCGGCGGATCTTGCCGGATAGCACCGCACGCATGTAGCGGCTGCCTGGAAACTATCCTGCAAAAAGGAAGCTGCCGGACTTGCCGATTGGATAGCCGAAGCCGGCGTTGTTGCTGTGGAAGCTAGCACACGACGCAGCCTGCGACAGCAGGGTGAATGTCCAGCTGCAACCTAGGTGCCTGCGACGGGGCGGAGCAGGCTCACCGGCGAATCACGCTGCTGTGCTGCTGGCAACTTCCTGGAGGGTTTCCAGGGGGAAGCCAAGGCGCTTCCATTCATCAAAGCCGCCGCGCAAAGGACGCACCCGGTAGATGCCCTGCTTGCGCATGGTGAGAGCGACTTTGCCGCTGGTCGCTTCGCTGGGGCAGGTGCAGTACAGCACTACGTCCCGGTCGCGCGGAATCTGCTCGTTGTGGATCGCGAGGGTCTCCGGACTGATGCGTACAGAACCCGGCAGGACGCGGGGGTCAGGCAGGTAATCGAGTGGATGCCGAAGGTCGACGATGAACACTTTCTGTCCCGCATCCAGCATGTCTTTCAATTCTTCGGGCTCGATCTTCGCGCCGCGCACGCTTTTCAGGAAGGACTGCTGCTTGATGATTCTGTAGAGGAAGATACCGACGAGCAGCAGGACGAATACCAGGACCGCGAAGTGTCCCAGCATATTAAAAGCGTGCGGGTCCTTCTTGAGCTGGTCGCCGAAAAAACGCCCTGCGAGGGTCACAGTCAGACTCCAGAAAAGTGCGCCGGCCATGTCGTAAGCGAGGAAAGTGCGGTAGGGCATGCCGGTCTGGCCGGCGACGGGGGCAGCAACGGTGCTCAGGCCGGGGACGAATTTGGCGACGAGAAGGGCCTTTGATCCGTGGGTCGTGAAGTAGTTGGTTGTGCGCCGAACGCAAGTCGACGATTCCATGGAGAGGCGGCACAAAAGCTTCACTACCGAGCCGCCATACTTCTGTCCCAGGTAGTACCAGATGGAGTCGCTAATCGCGCAGGCGGCCATTACCACCAGCAGGGTCGCGGTGAGGCTCACCTTGTGCGTAGCCGTCAGAGTGCCGGCTGTTAAGAGCAGCGGGATGCTGGGGATGGGCGCGCCAAGCTGCTCCGCCATCACCCACAGGAAGAGAATCAGGTAGACGTAATGTAGAAAGAAATCAACCGCTATTGGCATGGGACGCGCAGCCCTTCGTTGGCTTGCAGTATAGATGAATTCGGCGCGTGATCGATTCGCATTTCCATGATGGAGTTGCCCAGGCCTCGCTTGGGGCCAAAAAGAAAAGGCCGGACTGAGCCGGCCTTTCGTATCGACATACAGTAGGGTCTACTGCGCGAAAACCAGGGGCATCTCTACCAGGTGTTCGCTCACGAACCATGTCTGCAGTTCATTGGTACGGAGCACATCGCTGACCAGCATGTCGTTGGTGCCGGGATCCTTCAGATCATTTGCCTTGTCGGCAAGTTCGCGTACATCCTTCATGATGAAGTTGTGTGCTTCAAGCAGACGAGAGATTTGGACGGGGACTTCTTCGCGATCGATCGGAGGGCGTTCGAGACGGGTATTTGCCGCAACGTCGTGCGCCATGGCAATGCTGACTCCGCCCAGCAGCTGGATGCGCTCGGCGATGGTGTCGACCAACTCACCCTGCTCATCTGCATGCTTGTCAAACAAGAGGTGGAGTTGATAGAAGGTCGGCCCGGCTACCTGCCAATGCGACTTCTTATACAGATCGCGCAGGGTGATGGTGTCTGCGAGAAGGAGGTTCAGCCGTTCCACCACTTCCTGGCGTGCGTCCTCAGGAATGCCGATCGGCAGGTTCTTGACGATGGTCCCGTATTTCTGCGTGATCTTCGCGGTCTGCCGCCAGTTGGGCGTAATCAGATCCTGCCCCTTCGATGCATCCTTTGCCTGCAATTCGTTGGAGCCGCGCGTTTTCAATGCATTGTTGCTCATGCCATTCTCCTGTAGTTTCAATGATTGGATGCAATCCGGCGTGAAATGACTGGGCCCAATCAATGCCCTGCATGCGCCTGCTTAAGTGGGTGCTGTTCTATTTGACCCGGACAACAGGTTCGACTGAAAGGCCCGGGCGAAGGGCACGGTCCTGGTTCTCGCCCTGGTCCAGGTCGATGCGCACGGGCAGCCGCTGCACGACCTTGACGTAGTTGCCTGTCGCATTTTCCGGCGGGAATAAGCTCAGATTCGAACCTGTCGCTCCCCCAATCTGCGTGATACGGCCGTTGTAATCCCGCCCATACGCGTCGACGTGGATCTTCACCGACTGGCCGGTTTGCATGTGGCGCAATTGTGTTTCCTTGAAGTTTGCCGTGATCCAGACGTCTTCAAGGGAGACTAGGGTTGCCATATTCTGGCCCACGCCTACATTGTCCATGATCTCGACGCTCTTGGTGGTGATGATCCCGTCGGCCGGGGCAACAATCTTGGTGTAGCTCAGGTTCAGCTGCGCCTGGGTAAGCTGCGCACGGGCCTGTTCGACCTGCGCTGCTGCCTGGTCGGCCTTGGACTTCTGAATCTTCACCTGGTTCGGACCATTCTGCGCATTGCGCAACTGCGCACGCGACTGCGCTGCCTGGTCCTTCGCGATAGCAATCTGGTCTTCTGCAGCGATGGCATTTGCCTTAGCCTGCAGCAGCGCTGCTTCATTCGCGCGCGCCGTCGCTACATACTGGTCATACTGGCTTTTCGAGATGACGTCTTTTTCAACCAGGGGGGTGTAGCGCTTCAGGTCCTGCTGCGACTTGATATTGGTTGCGTCTGCCTGCGCCACCTGCGCCTGTGCCTGCTCATACTGTCGCTGGGCCCGCTTGATGCCGTTGTCAGACGCTGTTACCGTGGCGCCAAATTGCGAGATCGAACTGTTGGTCTGGATGGTCGTTACCGGCACGTTGACTTTGGTGGCTTCGTAATTCGCCTCGGCAGCTTCGAGGTTGGCTTCATCGTTCTGTACCGTTGCCTGGAAGTCCCTGGGGTCAATTTCGACCAGCACATCGCCTTTCTTCACCAGTTGATTCTCGGTAAAGTTGATCTTGATGACCTGGCCGGTTACGCGCGAACTCAGCTGGATGAGATGGCCGGCAACCTGCGCGTCATCTGTATCTTCAGAGAAGGTCGAGTGCCACCAGAAGAGCACTGCAATCACCACCAGCAGTGCGACTACTCCGATGATGATGAACTTGCGGCGCGTCTTCTGCTGGGGCGGCTCCTGGCTCTGGTTCTGCTCAGAATCTTCGTGCCTGTCCGCGACGGCGCCCGGTCTACCTGATTCTGGGTTCTGCTCGGCCACTGTTACTTTCCTCCAAGATATTGCTGATACTTTGTACCCACAACGCCCATCGCACGCGCCAGTTCCAGCTTTGCAACGCTGTGCTGGTAAAGACTGGTGACGTACTGACTATTGGCTTGCGCAACCGATGCAAGGGCCTGTGTGACAGGGAGATTATCGGCGACCCCTGCCGCGTACCGCTCCTGCGCATCCGTCAGTTCCTGAGTAGCCAGCTGCACATTGCTATGCGAGACTTCGACCTGCTTGGCTGCTGTTTCGATGTCATAGATGCTATTGGCTACATCCGCCTGGACCTGCCCGTGCAGATTGTTCAACGTCGCCAGTTCCTGATCCAGCTGCGATTGCGCCAGCCGCGCATCTCCGCGCAACTTGGCTTCCTGAAAGATCGGCACACTCGCGGTGCCGACCGCTGTAAAGGTACTGTGCGATTTCGCCAGGTTTTGACCGATATCACCAAAGTCTCCGGAAAAGGAGATTGTCGGATACCGCTCTGCGGTGGCTGCCTTCCGGTCCTCTCCGGCGCCACGAGCAGTTTCGGCAGAGGCAGCCAGGTCCTGCCGCGTGGTCATTGCCTGTGCCTCGGCGACCTTGGGGTCAACATCCGGCAGGGGGACATACGTCGGCAGATCGGTCAGCTCAAACTTCTGATCGAGCGGCAGCCCGATGGCACGCGCCAGGCTGATCTTGTCTTTTGCATACTGGTTCTGCGTAGAAATGAGCCCCTGCTGCTGGGTCTGGTAGTCCACCCGCGCACGGAGTTCATCGAGCAGAGGCGCCGTCCCGGCCTGGTGATTTGAGACTGCCTGGTCAAGGGAGACCTTGGAACTGTCGACCTGCGCCTGGTCATTGCGGATCGTCGATTCATCCGCAACGCACACCAGGAAAGCATTCCCGACGGTCAGCACGACCAGGTCCCTGGCATCGGCATAGCTCAACTGCGTAGCTGTAAAGTTGTGCTTCGAAGCGAGATATTTCTGCAACGAAGAGATGTTGAGCAGCGACCAGGTCATGGACGCCCGCACATCCTGGTATCCGTAAGGCCCGATAATGGTCGGAATTCCCGGAATATTCAGGCCTTCGGCCTTGAGGTTGGTTTCCTGAACGGCCGTGCGGAAATCGCCATTTACCGTGGGCAGCAGGTTCTGTAACTGCTGCAGCCTTTCACCGCCGGCAGTACTCTCGTTGGTCTGCGAGATGATCAGGCCCAGGTTATGTTGCAAGCCCAGGTTGATTGCACGTTCAAGGGAGAGAGGCAGCACATCGCCAGTCGCTTTATCGGTAACCACGCTGCCCTGGTACACACTGCTGTCGGGCGGCATGGGCGCGGAAGGACCATAGCTGCCGCCGCCAGATGACGACGAACCGGAGGACGAACTGCCCCCACCGGAACTGGCTGTCGAGGTACTGCTCGACGAACCGGAGGTACTGGAGCTTTGCGCATGAGCGGAGAGGCCTGGCAGCGCAATGGACGCTGCCAGCAATGCTGACTTCCTCCACCAACCTTGTCGCGTTTTCACCAGAAACACTCGCTTCACTCTGCTACCTTTCAACGGCTGCTGCCACCTTCCGACGGTACGTGCTTTTGGATGCCTAACTGATGGAAAAGACTTCAATAATAACGACTACAACAAGCCGTCGCAGCAAGCACCCCCGACATCCTGTCGGGCACGGACCGTCGCGATAACTGCGAACGCCAGGCCGCCGAGGGAAGCATGCAATCGATACAGGGTCGTCTAGATAGGGGCCGGTGCGTGCACCAGTGATCCCGCAAGCGAGCAGAGCGCCCCGCGATAGACCTGCCCTACCTGTGCTCCACTCCAGCCGGAGCCGGCACCTGCCTTTTGCAGAACGTCGGCGACTGCTGCACTGTCCTTGCCCAGCATCGCACGCAGAACGAAGATGACGCGGGCCTCGGGTTGCAGATGCTCGAGCCAATCGCGCAGTTGGGCGCGCGCGGAACCTGAGACCAGTTGTGCCAGCTGTTCCGCACTGACGCCAGTCGCACCGAGGTCGTCCGTATCGAAGCAGACGTTCGGTCCCGCGGTGACCCTTTCCGGATCGAACGCGGTCGGGGTGACTTCCACCGCGCGTGCCACTGACAACCGCACCGCAAGTTCGCGGCTCTCGATCAGCGCCCTGCCGGGTTCTGCACAAGGGTCAAGCTGGGCACTGGCAACTGCCCTCTCTACAGTCGTAATCGCTTCCTGCTGATCACCCAGAAGCAGTGCGGCTGTTTGAAACAATTCGAGCACCGCGTCTCCGCCGGTAACTTCTCCGGCAACCGGGCTTCTCTCACTATCCAATGTTCTGGCCATGGCGATCTCCTGACTGTTACTAGTGTAGCTCCACGCCTTCGATCAGTCGGGAGTGCAACCCAGCCGAAAGAGCAGCGGCGGGCGTCATCTCTTAACAGATGCGCCTGCAAATAAGGGGATTCCGGTCAGGGCGGTGTTCAGCCGGATTTAGTGGGCATTGGATGTGGAATCGAGAGCCCGGCGGCTGTTTTCGCCCGCTTTTCATCTAAACATGTTGCCTTCGGTGTACCAATGGAGAGATGCCACCAAATCTCGACGGCATGAAAATAATGACGACCAGAACAAACCAAACACGTAAAACGCCGCCTAAGAGTAAAACCGGCAGGGCCGGAACGCCCATCGCGATTCCCCGCTCGCAGCTGTTTTTCAACCGCGACCATTCATGGATGCGCTTCAACGGCCGCGTCCTGCAGGAAGCCGAAGACGCCACAAACCCTTTGCTTGAGCGCGTAAAATTTCTCTCCATCACGGCCAGCAATCTCGACGAGTTTGTGGAGATCCGGGTCGCTGGATTACTGCAGCGGATTGAAGATGGCTTCAAGGAAGTTGGTCCGGATGGCCGGACACCGGAACAGACTCTGGAAGATGACGCCACCGAGATCCACCGCTTTGTTGAGTCACAATACCGTTGCTGGAACAAGCAGCTGAAGCCCCTGCTGCACCAGGCAGGGATTCGCGTGCTGGGCTGGGATGAACTTGACGGCCAGGCGCGGAAACATGCCAGCGACTTTTACCAGAGTGAAGTCGACCCGCTGCTGACCCCCATTACCATCGACCCTACCCATCCCTTTCCGCGGGTGCTGAACAAGGCCCTCTGTCTTGCCATGCTGCTGCGTGTGAAGCGCAAGGGATCGGCGTCCGGAACCGTGCTTGGAGTCGTGACAGTGCCCCGGGCCCTCCCACGCCTGGTGCCCGTTCCTTCAGCGTCGGGAACACATGATTATGTCTTCCTTCACGACCTGATCGCCCACTACGCAGACAGTATGTATCGCGGCTACGAGGTCCTCAGCAAAGGGGCCTTCCGCGTCACCCGTAACAGCAACCTTTACCTGCAGGAAGAAGAGTCCCGTTCACTGCTTGAGAGCGTTCGCACGGAATTGCACAACCGCCGCAAAGGTGATGCCGTTCGCCTCGAGATCGAACACAACACGGATCCCGAAATCATCGAGCGTTTACGCGTCAACTTCGAGCTTGACGAGCAGCAGGTGTTCCGCACTGACGGTCCGGTGAACCTTTCACGCCTGATGAATCTCTACGGCGATACCGCTCGACCCGACCTCAAGTTTGCGCCCTTTACTCCCCGCGAATTGCGGCTCTCGCGGGACTCCGCCAACCTGTTCGAAGAACTGCGTAAAGGCGACATCCTGTTGCACCACCCCTTTGATTCCTACGACGGGGTCGCATCCTTCATTATTTCCGGCGCAGAAGACCCAAGTGTGAAGTCGATGCGGCAGACCCTCTATCGCACCAGCGCCGATTCGCCCATGTTTGAAGCCCTGATCGAGGCTGCCCAAAGCAAAGAAGTGACCGTAGTTGTTGAACTGATGGCGCGCTTCGACGAAGCGTCAAACATTCGCTGGGCACGTAACCTTGAAGACGCCGGCGTGCAGGTCTTCCACGGCATTGTCGGCCTCAAAACACATTGCAAACTGGCACTGATCGTGCGGCGGGATGAAGATGGTGTGACCCGACGATATGCCCATCTTGGGACGGGCAATTACAATCCCACGACCGCCCGCTTCTACACCGATCTCAGCTTTCTCACGGCTGACCCATCGATCACGGAAGCCGTGCAGCACGTGTTCAACTTTCTCACCGCGCATGCAGAATCCGATAACTACCTGCCGTTGATGATTGCGCCGGTGTCGCTCGCCGAAGACCTGCTGAAGATGATCCAGCGGGAAACCAAGCATGCCCGCGACAAGAAGCCTGCACACATCATCGCCAAGATGAACTCGCTGCTCGACCAGACCCTGATCGAGGGCCTCTATGCCGCTTCGAAAGCAGGCGTGCAGATTGACCTAATTATCCGCGGTATTTGCGCCCTGCGGCCGGGGGTCAAGAACCTGAGTGACAATATTCGTGTGATCTCGGTCGTTGGCCGCTTTCTCGAGCACAGCCGCATTTTCTGCTTTGCCAATGGCGGTCAGCAGGAAATCTATTGCGGCAGCGCGGACTGGATGCCGCGCAACCTTTTCGAGCGCTGCGAGACGATTTTCCCTGTGCGCGACCCTGCACTGGGTCAACGCATCCGTAACGAGATTCTGGCGAGTTACCTGGCTGACACCTGCAAAGCCAGGCGTCTCAATGCCGATGGAGACTACGAATACGTCAAGCCCGCCGCCGGCACGAAGGCGTTCAGCGCGCAGGGGTATTTCCTCCAGCTGGCAGAGGGTAAAGCATCGCCATCGCGACCCGAGGCCAATCCTAAGAATGCAGCCGGCGCCGCGGTGAAGGTGAGACAGGCGACCAAGGGACCCGGTGCTGCCTCCCGCTCGGCAGAGCAAGCCACTGCCGTTGAGACTGCCCCTGCAGATACCCCGGAGGATGCAGGGCCCTCCGCACCCTGATGCGGCGAGCGCAGTGCCTGCGCTCTACTTCCTCAAAGTCACTTCCACCTGCCTGCATTGACCTGCAGTAGATGAGGCCCGCAGTCCTTGCCAGGGCCTTACACTTGAGGAGTGGCCACTTCCACTCTTTCGCCTGTAAGGACCGTCCGCAGCAGGAGCAAGTACGGGAGGATGCTTGGAGGCTTCGCCGGCAAAAGCCTCGACCACTGGCACCTGGTTTCACTGGATGCGCCGACAGTTGCTGTGGTGTGGACCGTAAGCTTCGCAGCTGCGGTGCATATGCGTCTACCTGTACCTGGTTCCGCAATGCTGGCACTTGCCACCTGGCTGCTCTACGTAGCTGACCGCCTGCTTGATGCGGCACGGCCCACGCATCCGGCATCCCTGCAATTGCGGCACCATTTTCACCAGCGGCATCGCCGCATCTTCCTGACCATTGGCGCATGCGCACTACCCCTGCTTGGCTGGCTTGTCATTACCCGGCTCGATCCCGCGCAGCGACACGAAGACCTGGTGCTGACCGCATGCGCACTCCTTTACCTGCTGTGCGTTCATTTTCCTTTTAGGTGGGCGGCAGGCAGGCGGATCCGGCTGCAGAAGGAACTCGTCGTCGGCATCATCTTTGCCGCAGCATGTGTCATCCCGACATGGTCGCGCGAGCCTGCCGTGCGTCCCTGGCTGGTGATGCCGGCGCTGCTGTTTGCCCTTCTCTGCTGGATGAACTGCGTCGCCATCGACTACTGGGAAGGCACATGTGAACCGGGTTCGCGGAGCACTCCTGCTCAAATGCACAAAGCTACCCAGAGGATCGGGCAGCACTTTAGCGGAGTCGCGTTGTTCATCGCAACGTTCGCCGCCGTCGCCGGCACGCTCCTGCCGGTGCATCCGCCGGCACCGGATGCTGCTGCACTGCTCGGTCTCTATTTCTCCGTGGCGATGAGCATCCTGGCACTTGCCTGGCTGCATAAGCGTCGCAGGGTCATCAGAGCCGTACGTCTCCGGGCGGCTGCAGATGCTGTATTGCTGACCCCCGCGATACTCCTTCCGATTGTTGAATTCGCTTATCGACTGTGGCTGCACCCGATGCCGGCATGAACGGACCGCAGCTGGCGAAAGATGAGGTCAGCCTCAACTTTGACAGGATTGCTCGACCCTATCGCTGGCTGGAATATTGCAGCTTCGGACGCCTGCTCGAGCACTGCCGTTTTGCCCAGCTACCGCATTTGGGGCAAGCGAGATGCGCGCTGGTCCTGGGAGATGGCGATGGCCGGTTCCTGGCTCGCCTGGTTCGTGAAAACTTTGATCTGCAAGTAGATCTGGTCGACATCAGCAAGACCATGCTGGACCTGGCAATGGGACGAATTCCCCCCGGCAGCCAGGTCCGCCCTCACTGTGCGGACATCCGGCATTTCCAGCCACCTGCCGGACGGACCTACGATCTCGTCATCACACATTTCTTTCTCGACTGCCTGACCGAAGCTGAAATCATGACCCTGCTTCACCGTTTACGCAGCAACTTTGCGATTCGGACAACCTGGGTCGTTTCGGAGTTCGATGTTCCTTCCAGGGGGTCCGCGCGCACCCTTGGCCGGGTGCTTGTCAGGGCTTTGTATGCCATGTTCCGGCTGTTGACGGGGCTACGCGTCCACCATCTACCCGTTTACCGGCGGCTGTTAGCAGAAGCCGGCTTTGCCCAAGAAAGTACAATCCTCTTGCTCAGTGGGATTTTGCGCAGTGAACGATGGTCGCGCTTGTCGCCTGCCCAGGCAACAGAGCGTTCGCGCAATGATTCCCAGTAACCATGCCTTCGATAGCAGACTCCCTCAACACCATGGGCATCGGCCCCGACGTCCTTCCCGGTACTGGTCCAGAACCAGGCTTTGACCCTGAACCCTACCCTGACCCTGACCCGGGGTCTGATCCTGGTCCCGATCCCGATCCTGATCCGCTAAGTCCGTATCCCACGCCGGTTCCAGTCACCTAGAGCAAATTACCTGATGCTATGGTGTTTCTGGCTGAATACACGGGCCTTTTCCTGGTGAAAAGGCTTGTGTTCATCGTATCTTCGCTCTACACCTTCAGGTAATTTGCTTTAAGCGACCTGCCATCGGCGCTCCGCGTGGTATACGAAGTATGAATTTTCGAAGAAAATAGAAGTTGTATGAATCTTTATGTGTTGCGCCATGCATCTGCCGGTGAAAAACGCCCAAATCCTCTGCTCGACAAGAAGCGGCCTCTCGATAAAGAAGGCAAGCAGCAATGCCTTCTGGTCGGTAGCTACTTGAATGCACTTCGCGTGTCGATTGATGTCATTGTTTCAAGTCCCCTCAAACGAGCTCTCCAGACGGCTTCTCTGGTAGGCACCGAATTAGGCTACGAGTCGACGATCCAATTGTCCGACGCTCTCGCACCGGGTGCTTCGGTAGAAGTCTTTCAGCAACTGGTGACTAGTTTGAGTGTTTATGAAAACGTGATTGTGGTCGGGCACAATCCCAACCTATCGCAGTTCCTGGTCTCCCTGATTACGAGTGCGGGAAGGCCGAATCTTCGCCTCCGGAAGGGTTCCATTGCGCGCGTCGACTGCACCCGCAAACCTGGCCAGCTGGTGTCCCTGATCGAACCTCGAATTTTGCGGCAGATTTATATGAGCGTTGCCAAGAAATCCCGGCGGAAGACCTCGCGAAAGTAGTCGGCCTCTTTCCGCAGCGACCACAATTCCAGCTCCGCGCCGGTTCTGCCGGGGTGCAATTCGAAGAGCACCCGCTTTGGATAGACCCGCACCATGACCTTCAGCAGGTCGCTGGCGCGGTCCTGGTTGAGGGCCACTGCAAGCCGCAGCAGGACGACCGCCCGCTGCACATTCGCATGTTCCTGGGGCGGAATCGCCCGCATGGCACGGTCGTCCGGCTGCAGGCGCGACTTGCCCAGGTACCGCGCGATGGCGGACACCAGGGCCCTCTGCTGGGGCGTAAATCCATACAACTCCGAATTCGCAATAATGTATTGCGTATGCCGGTGGTGCCCCTGGTAGTTGAGGAACTTACCGACATCGCGCATCATCGCTGCCGCCCCAAGCCAGTGGGCGTAGTCTGCCGGTAGTGCATGGACCGGGGCCAGGTCTCGGAACAATTGCAGTACATGCTGCTTGACCGGCTCCGCCTGCTTCAGGTCGACGTTGTACCGATGGCAGGTGGCGACTACGCTCTCCCAGCGTTCGCGCTCGAATTCCAGGTGAGTGGCCGCGCGCACGTCTCGCTCTGCCAGCATCTGGGACAGGACACCGTCACGCAGCCCCATCTCCGAGTAACGAAAACCGGGCAATGCAAAATGGTCGAGGATGGCCGAATAGACATGCGCACCCGCGACAATAATCTCCGACCGCCGCGGGCCCACTCCAGGTACGGAGTTGCGGGCGGCGAGCGGCATCCTCGTCAGCTTCTTGGCAAGTTTGCGTACGTCCACTGCGGCGGCTACTTTCGAAGGGGGACCGGACGACTGCACAGCCGCTGGTTTCAAGCGGCCTGCTGTCAGCTTCGCGGACACGCGAATCGTGCCGACCCCTTCGCTTGCCTGGGCGAGCGCGGCCGCCGTACCAGAGGTGCCGATTACCGTGGCGACACGGACCGCCCCAAGTTTCTTTTCCGCCCGCTGCAGTTCGCGTGTAATGAAGCGCTGCATGCGGGCCACATCTTCTGCGGTCGGCGGATCACTTTGTAAAAACTCCTGCGTCAGTCGGACTGCTCCCAGGGGCAGGCTGATCGTTTCCTGCAGGCGCCTGCGATCGGAGAGAGTGATTTCACAGCTACCCCCGCCTACATCGATCAGCAGGCACTTGCCTTGGGCCGCGGGGTCTTGCATCACCCCCCGATGGATGAGCCGCGCTTCTTCAAGTCCCGAGATTACTTCCAGGTCCCAGCCTGTTTCCGCCTTCACCCACGCGATGAAAGCAGAGGCATTGCGCGCGTCGCGCAGCGCAGCCGTCGCCACTGCCCGTACCTGGTCGACGCTGTACTGCTGCGTGGCTTTCTGGAAACGCTTGAGCGCTGCCAGGGTATTGGCCATGGCCTCGGGAGAGACCAGGCCGCTTTCAAAGACGCTCTTACCGAGACGCGTCACCTCGCGGTCCTCGTGCAGCACCTTGAGGGAATGCCGCTGGACCCTGGCGATTTTCAGTCTGCAGGAGTTGGAACCTAGATCAATTGCTGCAATCGTCTGCATCCTTCGAAGCTTTCCTCAGAGCCTGCCCTGTGCACGCAGCTACGGCATCTTCGGTGAAGATACACCACGCGCCGTCACACCGCAGCCGCCGCTCGCCCGTCGCTCCAGACGCTGGTCTGTCTCCGGGCTGCCGAAGGTGCCGGCCGGGATCGGCGATGACATGCGGCAGAAGGTAGTACCCAAGCTGGTATTCTGAAGGTCCCGCATTCCCATGACCCGCCAAATCTCCGACGCATCCAGCCAAACGCATCTCTACAAGGGTCCTCGCCTCTACAAGGATCCTTGGCGGGCGTGGCTTTTCCTGCTTGTCGTCTACCTGGCCGTGCACTTTGCCGCGCTCTTTACACCTCCGCTTGAGGATGATGTCGATGGCACGCACGCGCAGGCTGCGCAGCACATGGTGCTCTCGGGCGACTATGTCACCATGTACGTCAATGGCGTCCGCTATCTTGAAAAACCGCCTCTTCCCTACTGGCTGATCGCTGCCGATTATCATCTTTTTGGCTTCAATGTTTTTGCTACGCACCTTCCGCTGACGGTAGCCGTGCTCGCGCTCGCCGTACTGCTTTGGGTCTGGGCCCGACGCGCCTTCGACGATCGCGCAGCATTTTACACAGCGCTCGCGATTGTCTCCACACTCGGGATTTTCCTGTACACGCGCTTTCTGATACCTGAGGCTATCCTCAGTTTCTTCCTGGCACTTGCGCTCTACTGTTTTCTTACCGGGATTGAAGACAACAGGCCTGCGCCGATCTATACCATGTGGGTAGCGCTTGCTCTCGCCATGTTGACCAAGGGTCTCATCGCCCCGGTCTTCTTTGGTGCCGCTGTTGTTCCTTACCTGCTGCTTACGGGCGACTGGAAGCTGTGGAGACGCCTGCGACCGTTCACGGGTATCGCACTCTTCCTGCTGATCGCGGCGCCCTGGCATATTCTGGCGGGCCTGCGCAATCCGGACCACGGCCACCCGGCCGGCAACATTCCCTCGGCCGCCGGCGTCCACGGCTTCTTCTACTTCTACTTTATCAACGAGCACGTACTGCGCTTTCTGGGGCACCGGTATCCGCATGACTACAACAAGCAGGCAGGCTGGATTTTCTGGCTAGGCCACCTGGTCTGGCTGTTTCCCTGGAGCATCTATGTGCCGCTGGTCTGCAGCCATCTCCGGCGTTCCCGGGGGACATGGTTCGCCGGCATCCGTGTGCATTCAGCCACCCCGGCTATCGCCCGCGAAGAGTTCCGCAAGAAGACCATCTGGCTGCTATCGCTCTACGCCGGCTTTATCCTGATCTTCTTCTCCGTATCTACCAACCAGGAGTACTACACGTTTCCGTCCTGGTTTGCCCTGCTGACGCTCACGGCGGCAGTCGTGGCGGGGTACGAGCGAAATGCTGAAGAGACCAACCCTGACCTGCGCAGGAAAACGCACGATTCGCTGATCGGCGTGCATACGCTGCTCGCCATTGTCGGAGCCGCGGTTGCGGGAACGCTCAGCTATGGACTGTGGTCTTCACGCCACCTGCCGTTTACCCCGGACGTCGGCGCGCTGCTGGCGCATCGCGATGTTGCCGGATACTCGCTGTCGATGTCGCACATCTTCGACCTCACCGGCACTTCATTCGCGGGCCTGCGACTTCCAGCGGGGCTGGCGGCGCTGACCCTGCTGATTGGACCGTTGCTGGCCCTGCGCGATCGCAGGAACGGCAGGCATCTAAATGCCACGATTACGGTTGCACTTACGTCCGCGTTGTTTCTGATTGCCGCGCACATCGCCCTGGCGCGTTTCGGCGGGATGCTGGGCTCGCGACCCATGGCTGATACGATCAATCGCATCTCCGGCAACGCCGGAGGCGATCCAAGTCTTAAGTCCGATGCCCAGCTTATCGTCTATGGCGACCAGGGAAATGCCTCGTCGATCATTTTCTACACGCAGCGGCAGGCCCTGCTGATCAATGGCCGGTCCTCTTCGATGATCTGGGGTTCGTGGTATCCGGATGCACCGCACATCTTTCTCGATGACAACGCCCTGCTGGGTCTGTGGGCTACCGGCGCGCGCAAGTATCTGTTTGTGACCAGCGACGATCACGATCATGTGACCAGCCTGCTGCGCGGACGAACCCTCATTTCCCTGCAGGAGCTTGCCGATAAGACCCTGTATACAGATCGGCCTGTCGCACAATAAAGCAGCAGACAACCGCACGCTGCTGCGTGCAACCTAGCCTAGGGAAGTTCTTTCAGAAATGGAGCGTACATGAAGACACTGGCGATCGATGTAGGCGGGACTCACGTCAAGGTACTGGCGGAGGGAGAGAAGACCCCCATCAAGATTGATTCGGGTGCTTTCATGACGCCGGAGATTATGGCCGCGTCGGTACTGAAAGCTTCAGAACATTGGAAGTATGACCGTATTTCGATCGGCTATCCGGGGCCGGTGAGTAACGACACGCCGGTGCTTGACCCACATAACCTGGGACCGGGCTGGGTCGACTTTCCCTATGAAACCACCTTCGGTAAGCCGGTCCGGATGCTCAATGATGCCGCCATGCAGGCCCTGGGCAGTTATCACGGCGGGCGGATGCTCTTCCTCGGATTGGGCACAGGACTCGGTTCGGCGATGGTCATCGACGGCATCGTGCAGCCGATGGAGCTTGCTCACCTTCCTTACAGGAAGGGCTACACCTATGAGGACTACGTGGGTCTGCGGGGTCTGCAGCGACTTGGGAAGAAACGCTGGAGGAAACACACGGCCAACGTCATCGATCTGCTATGCGCGGCGCTGCGAACGGACTCTGTTGTGCTTGGAGGCGGGCAGGCCAAGTTGCTGAAAAAGCTGCCGCGGCATGTGCAGCTGGGGTCGAATGACAATGCTTTTCGCGGCGGCTTCAAGTTGTGGCAGGTGCCCGACCCCTCACGCCGTAAGTAGCACGCGGAGGTGGGGTGGCTGAATCGTTGCCAGCGCCAGGAGGATCAGTGCGTGAGCGCGGCAGCGTGCGGAGTGTCGGCTTTTTTTCCGGCACCGGCATGTACCGGCCGCATCGCTCCGCCCTGCAGCAGTTCGTATTCTTCGCCACGCCAGAGGATCCGGTTGTTGGTGTAGCTGGCTGCCCAGTAGCCGAAGCCCATCAGGTCGCGCAGCGGATGCAGCAGCATGGTGCGCAAAAGATCGCGCTCGTCCACGACCAAGCCGCCTACCACACCTGCGAGCAGCACGCGACTGCCAATTCCCCAGCCAAGCGCCCAGAGAGCCGCTTGCGGATTACCCATCCATGACCAGGTGGCCGCAGCCAGCAGGGCGAATGGCGTGCTGAAGGTGAGTACCGTGCCGAAATGCCCCTTCGGCCGCGAGCAGCGCGTGGATTTCATCCATCGCACCTGGTGCTTTACCGATGCCAGGAAGCCGGTGTTCAGGATCACGTGGTCTACGACGTGACGGGACAGGACGACTTTGTGGCCATGTTCGGCAATCCAGCTGCCCAGCAGAAAATCATCGGAACAATAATGTCCAAGTGACTTGAAGCCGCCGATTTCTTCGATACACTTCCTGCGCACAGCCATGGTTGGCCCCAGGAGGAACTGCATGCCTTCGAGCATCCGCGCCACCAGGACCCCGGCGGGCATCTCGATCGACATGCCGACACCTTCAAGCCGCGCCCAGATCGAAGGCTTTTCCTGCCCGCGCGTACCAGCTTCCGCGACGACACCCCGGTACAGGCAGGTCACTGCACCGACTTCCGCATCGGCAAACGGCGCCGCGACCTCGCGGAGATAGGAGGGCGCGACGTGGACATCGCTATCGCTGACAACCAGGACGTCATGCCGCGCAGCCTGGTACATCACTTCGAGCGACGCCACCTTCGCATTGGCATACGGCGGCTTGCCGCTGGTAAAGAAACGTGCCTGGATTTCGGGATAGCGAGCGGCGACGGAGCGCGCGATTTTCAGTCCCGCGTCCTCGCTAGAGCGGGCACAGAACAGTAGTTCAAAGTCGGGATATTGCTGGCTGAAAAAGCTCTCGAGGTGGGCCTCCAGGGCGGGCTCAGAGCCGTGCAGCGGCTTCAGAATGCTAACCGCGGGCAATCGTTGGCAACTACCGGCGGTGCACCGGGCACAACCTTCCTTGACAAAACGAAAAGAAGCCCAAGCGACCATGCCGCCGTAAATGGTTGAGGTCACCAACCCGAAGATACCGAGGCCTAGCAAGCCATGCTGTAGAAGGGATATATGCAAAATGGTAGAATCTTCCTCGTTAAGAGTACTCCAAGGCGGTCTCGTAGGGGTGTCCTATTTTGCCTGTGTACTTGCGGATGGGTCAACGTTTGCGGTCAGGGCGAAGGGTCCTCGCGGCCACCATCACGGAGCGGCGCAGCGGCACCATGGCCGAGTCGCTTCCGGGCATTCCGCCTCGAAAGCCGGGTTGCATGCGCGTGAGCATCTCTGTACGCACATAGTCCACAAAGCTCTGCATCTGGAGGTTCATTTCTTCCATGCGCTCGCGCATCTGCAGAATGATGGCGATGCCGGCAATATTGACGCCCAGATCGCGCGCCAGGTTCAGGATGAACTCCAGCCTTTCCAAGTCTTCATCGGTATAGAGACGGGTATTGCCCTCCGTTCGCGACGGCTTCAGCAGTCCCTCGCGCTCGTAAAGACGCAGCGTCTGCGGATGAATTTCATACATCTCGGCTACCGCCGAGATCATGTACGCTCCCTTCGATTTTCGCTTCGTAGGCATTATTTTTTCTCTTCCCAACCACTTTGCGTCTAGGCTACCCAGAACAGCGGCAGGCTCTCCTGCGCGACCATTTTACGGAACATCACCTGCGGTTTCGAGGTGATTTTGCTCATTAGACCCTTACGCACCTTGTAAGGAATC
>CAZZXL010000034.1:0-33462 GCA_964658035.1 uncultured Acetobacteraceae bacterium | reverse complement strand
ACGGAAAGAAGCTATTCATCATCGGCCAGCAGTTGCGCGGCGAGTTGCAGCAGTGGAACGCCGCTCACCTTGACTTCTATGAAGGATCGACAGACAAGGACCTTGCGCGTCAAACCACTGAACTGATATCTGCGCGCGGCGGCATCAACAACCTTCGCGACCGTTACGGCAGCGGATTGCAGTTGTTGCAGTTGATCGCCGCTTTTGTGCTGCTGATTGCCTGCGCAAACCTCGCCAACCTGATGCTGGTGCGGGGCATGGCCCGACAGCAGGAAATGGCCGTCCGCAGTGCGCTTGGAGCGCCACGCGGTCGCCTTGTTCGCCAGATGCTGGTCGAGGCGATCCTGCTTGCTGTTTTCGGTGGCGTCGCGGCACTGGTCTTGGCCTACGCCGGTACACACGCCATTCTTACTCTCGCCATGCGCGGCGTGGAGATTAGCCCGCTTGCTGCATCGCCATCATTGCCTGTGCTCGGCTTTGCGCTCCTGCTTTCACTGGTGACAGGCATTGTCTTCGGCATCGCGCCTGCCTGGATCACTTCGCGATCCAACCCGGTAGAAGCATTACGAGGCGCCAATCGCAGCACGCGCGATGCAAGCGCCATGCCACAGAAGATTCTGGTGGTCCTGCAAGCTGCTTTGTCGCTGGCGCTGCTCAGCACTGCGGGATTGCTGATCACCAGTTTGCGTACTCTTGAACACCAGAACTTCCACTTCGAAACCGAGGGTCGCCTGGTCCTGGCGATTGACCTGCACGCCGCAAGCTATCGTCCTGACCAGCTTGCCGCTGTCTACCGGAGCTTCGACGACACTCTATCTCATCTGCCAGGCATCCAGCATTTTGCGTACGCGACCTACGCACCTATGTCAGGCGCCAGGTGGACTACCGGTGTTGTTCTGCCCGGTGCCACGTTTAAGAGTGACAGCAATTCGACCTCAGCACTCGATCTGGTCAGTCCGGACTTCTTTGCCGGCATCGGCACACCTGTGCTCATGGGAAGGTCCTTCAACCAGCAGGACACGGCGACCAGCCGGCATGTTGCAGTCGTGAATAAAGCATTTGTGGATCATTTCTTTCCGGGTAAACAGCCGATCGGCGGTCACTTCGGACCAAATCAAAAGCTTGCGGGCGAATTTGAAGTAGTCGGCGTCGTCGATAATGCCAAATTCGGCGATCCCTCCGGTCCAGCCCGGCCGATGTTCTTTACGCCTTTGACACAGACCGTCCGCTATACCGGGTTGAAGGAAATTGCTGAAGAGGCCTTCGATCATTATGCGGGCAATATCATTGTCCATTACCGGGGCGACCCCGCAGCCGTCGGGGACGAACTGCGGCAGGCCCTCAAGGCGATCAATCCGGATATTCCGATCCTCAGCATGCGCTCCTATGAGGATGAACTTGGCAATAATTTCCTGCAGCAGGAGCTCGTGGTTCGATTAACATCGCTCTTCGGCATGCTGGCCTTAGTTCTTGCTTCGATCGGTCTCTACGGCGTGACCGCTTACGCCGTGGCACGTAGAACCAGTGAGATTGGTATCCGGATGGCGCTCGGCGCAAGCCGCGGCAGCGTACTCCGCATGATTGTCGAAAACGCACTGACGCAGGCTGGCATCGGCCTTGCCCTTGGGCTGCCATTGGCCTATCTCGGCGGCAACCTGGTACGTCATTCGCTTTATCAAACGAGCGCTTTCCAGCCGGCCGTTCTCGCCACCGTAATTGTGCTTTTACTACTGGCGTGCGCCGCAGCGGCACTCATCCCGGCAAGACGCGCGGCCTCGATCGATCCCATGCAAGCACTGAGGGCGGAATAACTATGCAAGCACTCTGGCAGGATCTTCGCTATGCCTTCAGACAACTACGGAATTCGCCGATCTTTGCGCTCTCCGCGATCCTCACGCTGGCGTTGGGCATCGGTGCAAATACAGCGATTTTCTCATTACTCGACCAGGCGCTGCTACGCTCGCTGCCTGTACGCGACCCGCAGCGACTGGTCGTTCTCGAGGGCACGGGGAAAGCCTGGGAGGGCCACTCGAGCAGCTGGGGTGGTGATCCACAGGCTTACTTCTCCTATCCCATGTATCACGACCTGCAGGCCCGCAACCAGGTCTTCGCAGGACTCATCGCTACCAGCCAGACGGACGTTGCGTTTATCCGCGGCAGCGCCTCGCAGATAGCGAATGCCGAGGTCGTCAGCGGCAATTACTTCAACGTTCTCGGGGTCAACGCTGCTTTGGGTAGAGTCTTCACCCAGGCTGAGGATAACCAGCAGGACGGCAACCCGATCGCCGTCCTCAGCTTCGACTTCTGGACGAGCCATCTCGGTTCCGATCCACGTGTCGTAGGCGAAACGGTGTCGATCAGCGGCCATCCGTTCCAGGTAATCGGCGTCAGCGCGCCTGGTTTCAGAAGTGCCGTCTGGGGCATGCGGCCCGACGTCTTCCTGCCCATGTCGATGATCAACCAGGTGTCCGCTGGCCGAGAAAAGCGGCTTACCGACCATAACGATAAATGGCTGAATATTGTCGGCAGGTTGCAGCCGGGCGAGACGCGTGCCCATGCCCAGGTCGCCATGCAGCCGCTGTGGCATGCTTTGCGCGCTGCCGAACTGAAAGCTCTCGGGACCCAGTCGAAACGATTCACGGACGACTTCCTGACCAACAGCCGCATGCTTGTACTGCCCGGCGCACGCGGCTTTTCTTATAGCCGAGACACTTACGAAACACCGCTGCTTGCCATTATGGCCATGGCAGCACTGGTCCTGCTGATTGCCTCAATCAATGTGGCCAGTCTTCTGCTGGTACGCTCGGCCGGCCGCATCCGTGAGTTTTCGCTTCGTTTCGCTCTCGGCGCAAGAGTGGGAAGAGTGGCGCAGCAGATTCTTCTCGAAGGATTACTAATCGGCACCTGCGGGGGCGCTGCAGGCATGGCGATTGCGGTAGTTGCGGTCCGCTCACTGGTCAACCATATGGGGACGTCTGACGGTCCGAGTGCCTTCGATGCGACGATCGATGCGCGGCTGCTGTGCTTCAACTTTCTTGTGGCACTCACGGTCAGCATCTTCTTCAGTCTCGCCCCGGCCTTGCAGTTGCGCAGGCCTAACCTGAGCATGATGCTCGGTCAGCAGCGCATGACAGGCGGCAGCGGCACCCTCAGCTTCAGACGCGTGGTCGTCTGCCTGCAAATAGGATTAAGTGTCATTTTGCTGGTAGGCGCGGGCCTCTTCGTACGCACGATGCAGAAGCTTCGCGCCGTCGATGTCGGCTTTAACACGGCGCACCTGGTCGGCTTCGGCATCAATCCAAAGCTCGCCGGATATTCTGTAGCGGCGATTGCAAATGCGGAGCAGCAAATTACCGAGACGCTTGCTGCTTTACCCGGTATTCAATCGGTCGCCGCAACGACTGATCCTGAACTGGCAGGAAACGATCGGGGCGGCAATGTTTCGGTACAGGGCTATACACCTGCACCTGAAGAAGATGTGGATGTCGAGCAGAGTTCCATCAGCGCGAACTATTTCTCTGTACTGCAGATCCCTTTGCTGGCCGGCCGCTACTTTAACGCCGAAGATACAGCCGGCCACGGACCGGTCGCGATAGTGAATGAATCTTTCGCAAAGCACTTCTGTAAGAGCGTTCAGGATTGCATCGGCCGCAACATGGCCGATGGCGGCGGCAATCATGTCAAGCTCGGTACACAGATCATCGGCGTGGTGCACGATGCAAAGCATACCGGCCTGCGAGATGCTGCCGTCGCCACACGATTCCTTCCTATCAAGCAGAACGCTGAGCTAACAAGCATGTTTTTTTACCTGCGCACCTATGCAGATCCGGATCAAACAATCTCGACTGTGCGTCGCACCATGCAGCATTTTGATGCGAAGCTTCCGCTGGAAAAGCTGGGCACGATGGATGCACAGATCGATGACGACCTGTCCAATGACCGTCTTGTCCTGCTGCTGGCCATTTCTTTTGGTCTCCTTGCGGCAGTACTCGCGGGAGTAGGTCTCTATGGCGTTCTGGCCTATGCAACCGCGCAGCGCACCCGTGAAATCGGCATTCGCATTGCTCTTGGTTCAAGTCGAGTCGCCATTTCCCAAATCGTTCTTGCAGACGTTTTGAAGCTTGCCGGCCTCGGCATCGCCATTGCCATACCGGTCGCTTTAGGACTTACGCATGTAGTGCGCAGCCAGCTGTTTGGGGTGTCGCCGGGTGATCCGGTCAGCCTGGTTTCCGCGGTACTGCTAGTCACCTGCGTGGCACTTATTTCTGCACTTATTCCGGCTGGCCGTGCAGCATCCATCGACCCTACAGAAGCACTCAGGACCGAGTAGATTAACGGAAAACGGAAGACAGGATGTTCCCTGGAGCGCTTCGTGAAAATTCGACTTGGCAGCATCTCGGCAAAGACTTTTAAGTTTGGTGAAGGATAAAACCGCATGATCGAATTAAAGAAAGTCGAACGCACGTACAAAACCGGCGCAGCACAAACCTGGGTCCTTCGGCACGTTGACCTGACCATCCGCGCGGGCGACTTTGTCACCGTCATGGGACCGTCCGGCGCGGGCAAGTCTTCCCTGCTCAATGTGCTTGCACTGCTCGACGACGAGTGGAAGGGCGAATACTGGTTCGAGGGTGAAGCCGTCCATAGCCTTAATCGAAAGCAGCGTGCCGACCTTGCCCGCAAGCGCACGGGCATGGTGTTCCAGAGCTATCACCTGCTGGACGACCTGACTGTGGCCGAAAACATTGATCTGCCACTTTCCTATAAGAATCTGCCCAAGTCCGAGCGCCAGGCGATGGTAGCGGACATCCTCGACCGCTTCGCCATCGTAGCCAAAAAAGATCTGTATCCAAGCCAGCTCTCGGGCGGCCAGCAGCAGCTGGTTGGCATCGCGCGCGCGGTCGTGCACAAGCCTTCACTGCTGCTGGCCGACGAGCCCACCGGTAACCTGCACTCCGCGCAGGCAACGGAGATCATGGAACTTTTTTGCAAACTGAACCAGCAGGGCACCACCATCGTGCAGGTGACACATTCCGAGGTAAATGCTTCGTACGGCAACCGCCTGATTGAACTGCGCGATGGATGGATGACGGGCAACACAGTAATCACTCCGCGCGCTGTTGCTTTTTCACCTGCCTATGTTGCACCGGCAACGGAGGTAAGCACTTCGTGAATGCTTTGTCCCTGCGCCGCCCGGTGGCGATGGTCCTGTTGTCCGTGTTTTCTGTAGCTGCTCGCGCCCAGAACACTCCTGCTCTGCGGCTGGATATTCCACATTCAAACAACCCTCTACGTGCTTACACACCGAACGAGGTTCCAAGAGCGAACCTGGCGAACTCTGCGCGCATCGATCAATTGATGCACGACGGCAAGCTTTTCCTTTCGCTCGATGATGCGATAGAGCTTGCGCTTGAGAATAACCTCGACATCGCCATCGCCCGCTACAATCTGCCGATCGCCGAAGCTGACATCGAGCGCACCAAGGCCGGCGGCGTCTTTCGCGGTGTGAATACAGGAGTGGTGCAGAACACACCGGGCGGTGGTGTGGGTGGATTAGGGTCCGGCGCTCCCGGGGCAGGCGCCGGCGGTACAACCGGCGGCGCAGGGGGAGCGGGCAGCGGCGCGTCCGGCCTGGTTTCTTCCACATTGGGCACCGGTACTGCTGTCTCCTCTTACGATCCCATCATCTCGGGCAGTGCCAGTTTGGAGCACTACACCGAGCCCCTCTCGAATGAGCAGGTCTATGGTGTTCCATCCCTGCAGCTGAATACCCTGGCTACTAACATTGAATACCAGCAGGCATTTACGACGGGCACAGCCATCTCGTTTGAACTGGAAAACAGCCGCGTCACTGAGAATAGTCCTTACTCGTTTCTAAATCCCACATTGAACGCCTATTACCGCTTCACCATCACGCAGCCATTGCTTGCCGGCTTCGGTCGTGGCCCCAACACCCGCTACCTGCGCATAGCCCGCAATGACCGCAAAATCTCTGACATCTCCTTCAAGGACCAGATCATCGTCAGCATCACGCAAATCGCTGATATGTACTGGGACCTGGTAAATGCCTACCAGGACGAACAAGTGAAGGAGCGCTCACTGCAGTTTGCGCAGGAAACGCTGGACAGCGATCGCAAGCAGCTGGCTTTGCAGGCAATCCCTTCCATCGACGTCACCAAGGCCGAAGGTGAACTCGCCAATCGTGATCAGGACCTGACCATCTCCAGGACAACACTGCAATTGCAGGAGTCCCTGATCAAGAACGCGCTGACAAAGAATCTTGATGACCCGACGCTGGAAGAAATGCCGGTCGTTCCCACAGAAAAGATCACCGTTGCCGATCCGTCTATAGAACAGCAGCCGGTAGCTACACTTATCGCCAATGCCTTAAGTGACCGCCCTGAACTGTCTGAATCAAACATCGATCTCGCTAATCGCGATATCAGCCGCAGGGCGGCGCGCAACGCAGTGTTGCCAACGGTTGATCTTGAAGGCTTTTATGGTGGCACCGGTCTTGCCGGTGCAGATAATCCGGCCGCTCAACTGCCTTCCACTGCTCCCCGAACTTTTGCCGGCTCGATGAACACCGCCTTCAACAATAGTTCACCCGATTACCTGGTGGGCATCGCTGTGAACATACCCATTCGCAACCGTGTTGCCAAGTCAGACCAGTACCGTTCCGAACTTGAGTATCGCCAGTCAGAGCTGCGGATTCAGCAGTTGAAGAAACAGATCCGGATTGAAGTCCGCAATGCCCAGTACGCGCTCGAACAAAGCAGTGCTCGGGTGAAGGCGGCCACCGAAGCACGCGACCTGGCGCAAAAGACTTTCGACATCAGTAAGCAGGAACAGAAGCTGGGCGCCGGCTCCAACCTGCAGACACTGACGGCGCAGCGCGACCTGGCGCTTGCCGAATCCACGCTTGCCGCGTCTCAGACAACTTTTGAAAAATCACGCATTGAGCTGGCGCGTGCCACCGGCGCTACGCTTGACACCTACCATGTGTCCCTTGACGATGCGCGAACCGGTGTGATCGCATCGTCAAGGTCATCGGCGAACGTGCCCTGATAGCAGGCTGCTGTTCCCGCTTGACGGATGCCTGATCGCCAAATTGAATAGCACGACTACAAGGAAACTGGTCTAATCAAAGGATTCATGGCACAGGCCAATCCAAGCATCGAGGTGCCCGCTGCGGTGAAGCCGCTGCCACCGCGATTGCTGCTCGCTGATGACCAGGCACACATCCTCGAAGCCCTGCAGCTCCTGCTCAAACCGCAGGGATACCTGCTGCATGCAGTTCGCTCGCCGGCACAAGCGATGACCGAACTTGCCTGCGAAAGCTTCGATGCCATTTTAATTGACCTGAACTACTCGCGCGATACCACCTCCGGCGCTGAAGGCCTCGACTTGTTGCGTCGTATTCTCGCCACGGATAGCCAGATGCCCGTCATCGTGATGACCGCCTGGGGCAACATCGATCTTGCGGTAGAAGCTATTCGTGTTGGCGCACGGGACTTCATCCAGAAGCCGTGGGAGAACGCACGCCTGCTGACCATTCTCCGCACGCAGATTGAATTAAGCCAGGCGCTGCGCCGATCGCAGATGCTCGAGGCCGAAAATCTTCTTCTGCGCGCAAAGAACCGGCCGGAGTTCATTGCCACTGCACCTTCCATGCGTCCCTTGCTCGATGCCATTTCACGGATTGGGCCATCCGACGCAAACGTACTGATTACCGGTGAGCATGGTTCGGGCAAAGAAGTAGTTGCGCAGACACTGCACGCAATTTCCGCACGTGCGCAACAGGCCCTGGTAGAAGTGAACACCGGCGGCCTGCCGGATGGCACCTTCGAGAGTGAACTTTTCGGCCATGTGCGCGGGGCTTTTACCGATGCTCGCACCGACCGCGTGGGGCGCTTTGAACTGGCGGACCGCGGCACGCTTTTTCTGGATGAAATTGCCAACGTACCGATCCGGCAGCAGGCTAAACTGCTGCGCGTTCTTGAGACCGGTCAACTGGAGCGCGTGGGATCTTCGAAAAGCACCCGCGTGGATGTGCGGGTGGTCTCTGCTACCAATGCAAATCTACAGCGCGAGGTTGCCGAAGGCCGCTTCCGCGAAGACCTGCTCTTTCGTCTGAATACGGTAGAACTGCGCATCCCGCCACTGCGCGATCGTCGCGAAGATATACCGCTGCTCGCAGCGCACTTTCTTGCGCACCATGCGAACCGCTATCGGCGGCTGATGCAGGGTCTGGCTCCCGAGGCCCTTAAGACTTTGCTGCAACACGGCTGGCCGGGCAACGTGCGTGAACTTGATCACACCATGGAGCGGGCTGTGTTGATGGCCCGGGGCACACACATTGAGGTTGCCGACCTCGGCTTGCAGGCGAGCCGCACCGGTCTTGGCAGCATCGATGACCTGAGCCTGGACGCTGTGGAGGCAGTGCTCGTCCGTAAGGCGCTCGCGCGCGTGAATGGAAACATCACGCAGGCAGCAGAGCTGCTGGGGTTGAGTCGAGGTGCGCTTTACCGCCGCCTGGAAAAACATGGCATCGCCACCTAGAAATCGTGTACCCCTCGGCCGCACAAGTCGCCGCGTCGGTTACGAGAAACGATTGCGGCTCATCTTCTGGTTGTTGTCTCTTCCTGTGTTCGCCTGCACGGCGCTCCTTTTAGCCTGGTCAAGATCAAGTCAGTCAACGTGGATTCTAGCCTTGGTCACTGTACTTATCTGCTGGGCGATGCTGCAGGCGTGGCTGATCGAACAGATGATGCGACCGCTGCAGACGCTTTCAAATGTTGTCGCCGCTCTGCGTGAAGAGGATTATTCTTTCCGTGCTCGTGGTGCTCGCCGCGGCGATGCGCTGGGCGACCTGGCGCTTGAAATCAATGCCCTCGCGAGCGACCTGCAGGGCGAGCGGCTTTCTTCACTGGATTCTGCAGCCTTAGTCAGACGTGTTCTCGAGGCGATCGATGCACCGGTCCTCGCCTTCGACGAAAAAAACATTTTACGGTTACTCAACGCGGCTGCGGTCGAGTCCCTGCACGTCAATCCCAGGGCAGCGGTCGGCCAATCCGCATTGGCGCTTGGCCTGGAGCCTCTGCTCACCCTGCCGGATGAACGTGTAGCGACCCTCGGCACGGAAGCCAATGCGGTGCAGTGGATGGTGCGCCGCACCGCCTTCCGTCAGCACGGCGTGCCCCATACCCTGGTACTGCTTTCAGACGTGAGCCTTGCACTTCGGCAGGAGGAGCGCCAGGCGTGGCAGCGACTGATTCGTGTTCTGGGTCATGAAATCAATAACTCGTTGACACCGATCAAATCCATTGCCGGCTCCCTTCGCCTGATGGTGCAGGCCAACGCATCCACCGAAGACTTTGCCCGTCCCCTTGAAGTCATCGAGCAGCGCGCTGAATCGCTGAATCACTTCCTGTCTGCCTACCGCAAGCTGGCGCAGCTTCCCCCGCCGCAACGCACTACCTTTTCACTTACAACTTTTCTTGACCAGCTTGTTCCACTGGAAACCAGGCTTCCTGTCCATATCCAGCCTGGCCCGGATGTCGTTATTCATGCTGATAAGGACCAGCTTGGCCAGGCAGTTATCAACCTCCTGCGCAACGCTGCTGAAGCCTCTTTGGAAAACGCCGACCAGTCGCCATGCGTGCGACTTTCATGGAACCTGGACAAAGATCATGACAGCGAACTCATCCTGCACATTCGCGATTCCGGTTTGGGTGTGGCTAACCCCTCGAACCTTTTCGTGCCTTTCTACACCACCAAGCAAAGCGGTACAGGGATCGGCTTGGCTCTCGTTAAAACGATTGTTGAGGCACACCATGGAAGTATCACCCTTAAGGACCACCCCGAGGGCGGCGCGTTGGCCGAACTACGGATTCCCACTCAATGAGCATGCCCCAATCGGGCGAGTAACCCAGCCAGGATATCTGCGCACAGCTCGCATGTTCTTCTGGTCTTTCGACAGCAGGAATGGTATCTACAAAGGATGCCGCCCTGTTCGAAGCTTTTTCACTTAAGAAGTATAGATGTCACCCACACCATTCGTTGTTTCCTAAGAAGTGGTTGTTTCCTGATAAAGGACTTGACATGAGCGCCGGGATGAAGTCGTCTGCCGGCGTCTATCAGCAATACATCGATGGAGCATGGACGACCAATGCGTCCGGCAAGAGCTTCGCGGTCATTGAACCAGCTACCGAAGACGAAATGGCGCAGGTCGCCGAAGCCGACGCATCTGACGTTGATCTGGCAGTGCAAGCGGCTCGCCGGGCATTCGACGCGGGCGCGTGGCCGAAGAAGACACCTCAAGACCGCGCGCGCATACTTTTCAATCTCGCCGCGAAAGTACGCGAGCACCTTGCGGAATTAGCAGAAGTTGAAGCTCTAAACACGGGCAAACCTATCGTTGAAGCTGAGGGCGACATCGGTGCCGTCGCGGAAATCTTCGAGTACTACGGTGGCCTTGCCACCAAGATACCCGGCCAGGTAAACCCCGTTTCGGCAAATGCACTCAGCCTGTCCCTCAAAGAACCAATCGGTGTTTGCGGCCTGATCGTTCCCTGGAATTATCCGCTCTTGATGGCCTCATGGAAGCTGGCACCTGCATTGGCAGCGGGCTGCACCATGGTGTTGAAACCGGCGGAACAGACGCCGTTGACGGCTTTGATGTTGGCCCAATGGTTTGAAGAAGCAGGCCTTCCCCCAGGGGTGGTCAACCTAGTCAATGGCTTCGGCGAAACATGCGGTGCTGCGCTGGTCGATCATCCACTTGTCGACAAGATAGCTTTCACCGGCAGTACCGAAGTTGGGAAGAGCATTACCCGAAGCGCTGCGAATACACTCAAGCGCGTCACTCTTGAATTAGGCGGCAAGTCTCCCAACATCTTCTTCGCCGACGCAGATTGGGAAGCTTCGATTGATGGAGCGCTCTTTGGAAGTTTCATCAACCAGGGCGAAGTCTGCTCTGCGGGCAGCCGTATTCTCGTTGAAAAGGGTATCTACACCAAGTTCGTCGATGCCATGGCAGAGAAAGCAAGAACCATCAAGCTAGGACCGCCGATGGATCGGTCGTCGAAGATGGGGCCGGTGGTTAGCAAGGCGCAGTATGAGCGCGTCAGCAATTACCTGGCGATCGGCAAAACAGAAGCAAGGCTGGCCAGCGGTGGCGGCAGGCCAAAACAATTCGACAAAGGCTATTACATTGAGCCGACCATTTTCTATGACGTGGATAATCACGCAAGAATAGCCCGCGAAGAGATTTTCGGACCGGTAGCGACGGTCATTGCCTTCGAGGGTGAAGCCGATGCAATCCGCATTGCAAATGACACTAGCTATGGCCTGGCAGCGGCCGTATGGTCGCGTGATATCTTCAAGGCTTTTCGCGTCGTCAAATCTTTGCGTGCCGGCATTGTCTGGGTCAACCATATGCAACCGACATGTACCGAGGCGCCGTGGGGTGGCTACAAACAATCAGGTGTTGGTCGCGAACTGGGGCCGGGCGGCGTAGAAGAGTACCTGGAGACCAAGCAGGTTTACATCAACCTGGATGAGCGTCCTATAGGTTGGTACTAGGGCCATTGTTCTGCTGCGCAGCGATTGGATCGCCGTTTTAGAAGAACCAGTCGCTTGTCCGCTCATACTTTCAGAATAACTACTGACAAGGGATAGCTTGTTTTAACCTGATGCTCTAAGGAGACCAGCTGGATGAAGCCGTGGATCGCTTACGCAGCTTTCACCGTGATGGCGTGGGGAGTGTGGGGCTTTTGCAGCAAACTTGCCTCGAACCACACGCGACCCCGGCAGACGCTCCTCTTTCAGGCAGTTGGCGTGGTTGGGTTTGCTCTGGTTGTTCTTGCACTTGAACACTTCAGGGTGCAATGGTCAACGGCCGGCTTTGGTTGGTCCTTCGCAGCGGGCTTCATCAATTTCATTGGCTTCCTCGCATTTTTTGCGGCGGTCGAGAAAGGCAAAGTCTCGACCGTCATCAGTCTTTCGTCCCTCTATCCAGTCATCACCATCGTACTCAGCGTGATGTTTCTGCATGAGAGAATTACCCGGCGAGAGGGGCTTGGCATAGGTTTCGCCTTACTTGCCGGGTGGTTACTGGCGGGATAATGTCGACTCCTGATGGCATTCACTATAAGAGCCATAGCTATTGGCTGGAAGATGCAGGAGAAGAACTAACGCCGCGACCTGCACTTACCGGCTCCACGCAAGTGGATATAGCCATCCTCGGTGGCGGCTATTCAGGACTATGGACGGCCTACTACCTGCTGCGCAGCAATCCATCACTGAAACTTGCTGTCATTGAAAAGGAAATCGTCGGCTATGGCGGCTCAGGACGGAATGGCGGCTGGTGTTCGCCCCGCTTTCCTGTCTCGGCCGGTCTCCTGCAAAAACGTTATGGCGCAGAGACCGCACGGTCGATGCTGCTTGCCGTCCAGGCATCCGTAGAAGAGATCCGACGCGTTTGCGCTGAAGAAGAAATTGACGCACGTTTCCGCGCTGGCGGAACGCTCTTGCTCGCTCGATCTGCTTACCAGATGGACGCACTCCGCTCCTCGTATGCGGCATACCACCGGCTCGGCATGGCCGACCACTACTCGCTGCTGACACCCGAACAGGCGGCGGACCACATCCGTGTCACCAGGGTCCATGGTGCTCTCTATACGCCGGACGGCGCCAGCATGCATCCCGGCCGGCTGGTGCGCGGCCTGGCCCGCGCCGTGGAACGACTGGGCGGCGTTATCTACGAGCAGACAGCCGTTCATGCCTACCATGGCGGAGAGGACGCTCGACTCAACACATCTCGAGGAGAGGTGCGCGCCGGCAAAGCTATCCTTCTTGCAGGCGAGGCATATCTCACCCGTATACCAGCTCTTCATCGAGCGCTGCTCCCTGTCTATTCGCTCATCTGCCTGACGGAGCCTCTGACTGAGTCGCAGTGGGCACAGATCGGCTGGCAGCACGGTGAGAATGTAGCCTCGGCACGGAACAGCGTGGTGTATCTTACCAGGACGGCTGACGGCCGGATCTTGTTTGGCAGCCGGGGCGCGCCTTATGCATTCGGCTCCCGCATCAGTGATGCGCAGGACCGCGACGCTCACACGATCGGGCTCATCCAACAATCGCTGTTCGAATGGTTCCCTTTTCTTGAAGGCATTCGCTTCACGCATACCTGGGGCGGGCCGGTCGCCATGCCCAGTGACTGGATGCCGTCCGTTCGCTTTGATGCCCAGTCGAAGATCGGTTTCATCGGCGGCTATACAGGACAAGGCGTCTCAACCAGCAATCTTGCAGGAAAGCTCATGGCCGGGCTGATTGAAGGCATTTCATCGGGCTTGGAACATTTGCCGCTGATCCAGCACAAGTCACCGGGCTGGATCCCGGAACCGCTCCGCTGGCTGGTCGTCCGCTACATGCAAGACGCCCTGCTGCGTATAGACGAAGCCACGGAATCTGGACGAAGGCCACCGATGGATGCCTTCTTCGCGGAATTTCTTGGACGGCATTAGGGCAAATTACCTGAAGGTGTAGAGCGAAGATACGATGAACAGCGGCCTTTTCGCCAGGAAAAAGGCCAACCTGTATCCAGCCAGAAACACATAGCATTAGGTAATTTGCTCCAAGGAGTTCCACCTCATTGAGCAGCCAGTCGATTACCGACTTTTCCAAAGAACAAGTCGCGAAGATGGCCCAGGACTCAACAGACCGGACACAGGCCATCATGCAGAACGCCAAAGCAGGCGTAGCGCAACGCGGCGATGTTGACGCTTACAACCGCTGGAAGAAAGCAGCAGCCCTTATACACGGCTCCCGCTATGGGCAAAAACAAGAAAGCCCCAAGCCCGGTAGACGGCCAACAGCACGGAGTCCATCGAAAGCATTTGGGGGCAAGTACAAACCTAAACAAGGGGGTGGTGGGGCTTGGATTCAGATTGGCACGTAGTGTCCAAGCCAACCCCCAATCATTAGGACAGTGAGTTAAAACGACCGACACATTATCGACATTCACTTCTACTGTTGTCCTGCCTCCCAAAACATCGGGGGCATTTGTTCCTTTAGAATCAAATGTTATACGTGGTGCCCGGAGGGGGACTTGAACCCCCATTCCCGTAAGGGTGACGGATTTTAAGTCCGCTGCGTCTGCCAATTTCGCCATCCGGGCGTGGATGGAATGACTTCCTTCATGCTAATCGATCATCCACTCCCGCACTACCACCCGCGGTTCTTCTGTCAGCTTTGCGGAACGGGGACCCAGAGGCTTTGAGCGGTCTCTCTCGCTTCAGGTTATCCCCTTCACGCCCAAAAGTTCTTCGCCTCTACCAGTTCTTCGTCTTTAGATAGATATGCCCTTAGATAGGCCGCTTCAACTGTGCGCGCGATGTCAGTGGGAGCCGCTTTCGGCTGCGGTTGCCGAGCTTTCCGCTTTGGGGGCGACCTTGGGAGCGACTGGGCGGGCCTGGTCGAGTTCGCGGTAGATCATCTCGTTGCGAATGATGGCTTGTACATAATCGCGTGTTTCAGTAAATGGAATCGACTCGACGAACTCGTCAATTCCCTTGAAGTTGCCTGCGGACTGCCAGTCTGTCACGCGGCTATCTCCGGCATTGTAGGCGGCGAAGGCATACTCGGGCCTGCCTCCGAATTTGTCGATGGTCTGCCGGAGGTACATGGTTCCCAGACGAATGTTGACATAAGGATCAAGCAGGTCGCCCGCATTGAATTTGCGTATGCCGGCCTGCTTCGCCATCTGCTTGGCTGCCGGCGCGATCAACTGCATTAATCCATATGCGTCCTTGTTGGAGACAGCTCCCGGGTTAAATTCGGACTCCTGCCGGATCAGCGACGCTACCATGTACGGGTCCAGACCGTTCTTGGCCGACTCCGTCTGAATAGTGCTCCAATACGGCTGCGGGAAGAGGATGTGCCAGTAGGCCAGGGGCAGCGCATCGATGGGCGCCGAAGCGTAAAAACTGATCGCTCGCTTCATTACATGCATGGCCTTGAAGTTTTCCCCGAAGGAGGTATAGATTTCTGCTTCCGCGAAGCCGCCCCATTCGTCGCTGCCGTCCGCTGCCTGGATCTCCGGCGTAATGTATTCATTCAAGCCCGCATTCGCCAGCAGTTTGGCCCGGACAACGTGCGGATCGTCTTCCGGTACGTCATCCGTCAGGGCGGGAATTTCTTCACGGTGCACGCCGCTCAGCTGAGGCATATCGACCGGGACAACATCTTTCATTTCCTTCAATCGCTCCGCCGCAAGCTGGGCGTAGTAGTAGTGGAGATAGGTGTCGCGCAATACCTGGAAATAAGTAGCGGCCTTCCCCGGCGAAGACTCTGCATCCTGGTAAACGCGCCCGCGCCAGTACAAGGCTCCGGGAATCTCCTTGCCCCCCGGATACGTTGCGATCTGCTGATCAAACAGAATCGCCGCCTGCGAATAATTACCCAGCCGATAGTTCAGCCACGCAGCGCGCCAGTGGGCGCTGGGCGCGTAATTGGAACAACCATCCGTGGCACCCTTCTGACAGATATTCGGAAAGCGATTCGCCAGTTCCAGGTAATACCCGACGGCCTGCGGATAGTCCTTGCGCAGCAGGTACATGTTGCCCGAGGAATAGAGCGCTTCCGCCAGCCAACGGCTGGTACCGAAGCGCTGCTCCAGCTGCTTCACCAGCGATTGCTGGACGTCCACATCGCCGCGGTCGCGTGCCAGTTCCGTCAACAGGTAGAGCCGTCGTGCGCCTGCTTCATTGTCGCTGTCCGGCAGCGCCTCGAGTTCCGCGATCGTTGCCCGCTTCAACTTGTAATCACACGCAGCAGCGGCAACCGCGAGCGAGGCCTTGGTCGCCGGATCAGCCTGGGGATCGGCCGCAAGCGACCGGTATTCGTCACCCGCCTCTCCAAATCTTTGCGCGCCGTAGAGGGCGTCTGCACGACCCCGCCGTTCTCCCACGGTCAACGGAGCTTCTGCACCCAGCGTCTGCAACTGCAGCTTCGCCTGTGCCGCTTCGCTGCTCAATGGAAAGCCAAGGTAGATGTGGCGAAACGTTTTGGCCGCGGCCTCGGTATTGCCTGCAAGCTGCTCGGCGCGCGCAAGTGCAAGCTGAAAATCGGCATGCGCTGCAATCGGTTCTGCTGCATGCGCGTTCAGACCGCGCAGGGCCGTCTGCGGATCTCCCTGCTGGATCGAAAGATTCGCAATCGTCACCGGCAGTTGAGCAACAAAGATGCTATCAGCATGCTTTGCTGCGAACGATGTCAGCAGCATTTCCGCATCGGCCGGTTTACCGGTTTGCATTTCCGCCTGGGCTGTCAGGTAATCAGCGTAGTCATCCAGTGAATCGCCGGCGGCATTTGCCCTGGTTAGATTCGCAATGGCGTCAGGATAGTCACGATCAAGAAGATTGGCATGGCCAAGTGCCAGATACGCCGCGGCAGCAGCATCCCCGGTGTGAGTATGCGCGTACGTTTGAACGCCCGCGTAAGCGGCAGGGTTGCGATTGGAGGCCAGTTGTTGCGCCATGGGACGGAGTTGCGAAGAGGCAAGGAAGGCATGCTGCAGCTTGCGGCTCTGGGCGATGCTCTTAGCTGTTCGGGGAGCGCGTCTGGTCTTCTTATGTCTGACGGAAACTCTTCGAGCGCGTCCACGGGTCGCAGCGGCATGGTGGCGCGACCCACCGCTGGCAGCTCGAGCGGTCACATGTTTTTTGGCGTGCTTAGGCGTGCTCGTAGTCTGGGCAACAACCCCGCTTGAGCCTGACAACGCAAGCCCTATTATCAAAAAGACCATCAACCTGGTCTTAAGCCCATCCTTGGCCTCAACCATGAGCACGGCCACCGACCTAGCCATCAAGCCTACCGTTAGCTCTTTGTCCGCCTTATCCCACCAGCCCAATGCATATCACCCGTCTTTATACCTCTCTACTTTAAGGCGAAATCTTTGCCCGCGGTATGCAACTTGAGAGGGCTGAACCCTTCTCAGCACATATAAGGCAGGGGAACCACGGAAGTCCTTGAAGTTTCCAATCTTTGCCGCCGGCAGACGCTCAATTTACTATTCAAGAGGACCCCTGCGAGATTGCCATTGCCCGAAAAGTTGAAACCGAAAGAGATTCCCGCCATCCAAGCAGTAGCGACTGAAGAAGTTCATCCCGACGTCGCGCTCGTAGCCCGCGCCCGCACTGGCGATGTGGAGGCCTTCGAACAACTGGTTCGTCAATATGACCGACAGGTGTTCCGCATCGCCCAGCACATCACGCAGAACCGGGAGGACGCGCAGGACGTTGTCCAGGACGCGTTTCTCAAGGCCTACCAGAAGCTCGACCAGTTCCAGGGAAACTCCAAGTTCTATACCTGGCTGGTGAGAATTGCGGTAAATGAAGCACTGATGCGGTTGCGTAAGCGACGCACCGGCCGGATGGTGTCGATTGACGAAGACATCGCGACAGAGGAAGGCTCAGTTCCAAGGGACCTGGCGGAATGGCGGCCAAACCCCGAACAGTTGTATGGTCAGTCGGAATTGGCTGACATCCTGCGTAAGACAGTAAACGGATTACCGCCGGGCTTTCGGGTAGTGTTCGTTCTGCGGGACGTCGAAGGTTTGTCGACGGAAGAAACCGCCGAAACGCTCGGATTGAGCATTCCGGCGGTCAAGTCGCGGCTCCTGCGAGCGCGATTGCAGTTGCGGGAGCGGCTCAGCCGGTACTTCCGCAAGAGTGATGGGGATGGTGCCAAGTGACCTGCTCGGAATTTTTAGCAGAGCTCGATGACTATATCGACTTGACGGTGTCGGTAAATTTGCGCGCTGATCTCGAAGAACATCTTCGAGGGTGCGAACACTGCGAAATCACGCTTGTGACGACTCAGAAAACGATTGAGATCTACCGCACGCATGAACTCTACGAACTGCCGCCGGAACTGCGAGAACGGCTGCATGTAGCAATCATGGCAAAATGCAAGAAGTGCTGACCCATTGTAGGTGTTGACCCGAGTGTAAGTGCTGACGGCGAAAGTTGCCGCCGCGGTCAAGCGTTATCGTAACGATCAAGACGGCTGAACAGTTCATCGAGATCAAGATAGATGGGACTGTTCTCAACCTCCAGCCGCTTCGCCTCGATCCACACGCTTTCCTTGCAGATGCGCCCAGTTCGCGTCTCGGGATCGATGAGCCACACGTTCTGGATGCCCATGTTGACGTAATCCCGGGCAAGTGTCTGCGTGTGTGAGTAGGAATCGGCAGGCGCGAGGATTTCGATCACGATCAACGGCGGTTCGACCAGTGTTTCTGGCCACTTGCGCGCGTGATCGATGATCACGTCTGGCAGCCTTACCCGTGTCGGAGAGACGCGCGTACGCACCTCCACGGCGACGCGCACAGACCACTCATCTTCATGCTTTCCAAACCAGATGCTGATGAGCGACTGCAGTAGACCATGCCTTGAGAAAACCACGGGACGCTCCCTCAGTTCGCCATCGATGTACTCGACATCTGGATCGAAACTGCTCGCCAGGTATGCCTCGAGCGAGACAAGCGTCGGAGTGGCCATGCTTTCACCTTCAACCTCAGTATAAGCTGCTGCTGAAAAGGCCAGCGTCCGCCGGCCCCCTCAACCTGTCAACTAGACTTCCGGCTGCAAGCCCGCAGCCAGGGCAATCAGGTCATCCCCGATCGTCCGGGTCTTCGCAATAGCGTCCTTCAAGGCAATGTTTGTAATCTCTGTTCCCCGCAGCACCACCAGCCGGCCAAAATCGCCAGAGTGCACCAGGTCAATCGCGGCTGAGCCATAGCGGGTAGCCAGCATCCGGTCATATGCGGTAGGTGTGCCGCCACGCTGCGTGTGTCCAAGATTGACGGAGCGGGTCTCGTACCCGGTCTTATCTTCGATCAGGTCCGCCAGTGTCTGGCCGATGCCGCTCAGTCGCGCGTGGCCAAAAGCATCCACCTTCTGCCCAAGGGTCGCGTTCTTGTCCGTGCCCGGCAACTTGGCGCCCTCTGCCACGACAACAATCGAGAACAATTTGCCGCGGTCGTGCCGGTCCTTGATCAGGGCACAAACATGGTCAACGTCAATTGGCTTTTCCGGCACCAGGATGGCATCCGCGCCGCCTGCAACGCCGCTGGTAATCGCGATCCAGCCCGCATCACGCCCCATCACTTCGACCACAATGACGCGGTTGTGCGCTTCGGCTGTTGAGTGCAAGCGATCGATCGCCTCAGTCGCGATTGACACCGCAGTATCGAAACCGAAGCAGGCATCGGTGCCGGAAAGATCGTTGTCGATGGTCTTGGGCACGCCCACGACCTTGACCCCTTTTTCAATCAGCGCATTTGCGACACCCTGCGTATCGTCACCGCCAATGGTGATCAGGGCATCCAGCTTGTTTGCAGAAATGGAGGCCAGGCACTTGTCGATGCCGCCTTCCATCTTTCGCGGATTGGTCCGCGAGGTCCGGAGAATGGTTCCCCCCAATTGCAGAATGCCTGAAACATGCTCAAGGTCAAGCGGCATGGTCTTGTTCTCGACCACCCCACGCCAGCCTTCGATAAAGCCGACAAACTCATCCTTGTAGTGGAAGATTCCTTTGCGCACAACCGCGCGAATGACAGCGTTTAATCCGGGGCAGTCTCCGCCGCCCGTCAGTACTCCAACTCGCATTTCGAAGGCTCCTGGCCCGCTTTTGCAGGCACACCGCATGATAGCGGTGCCCCGCGACAACTTACAAACGTCGCGGGGCAAAGATCGGAGATGCTCCTAATTCTGGTGGGGCGTCAGGCGGACGAACTTACTTGCAATCGTCACCCAATCGCCAAGCATCCACTGTGCGCGCGAACTGGAACTCTTCTCGGCGTGCAGTTCGATCAGGGTCTTCAAGCTGTTCTGACTAACCGCATCAAGCGAGCCAAACATCTCTGCCTTCAGGAAGTCAGTATGGAAATGCTTCTTGCTGAAAAAATGCCCATGCTCATCGAACACCCACGCATGACCGCCGGTCATCCCGGCACCGAAATTCCAGCCCGTCGGACCCAGGATGACCACAACGCCACCCGTCATGTATTCGCAGCCATGGTCGCCAATACCCTCGACAATCGCCAGCGCACCCGAGTTGCGGACGGCAAAACGTTCGCCCGCCCGCCCAGCCGCGAATAAAGAGCCGCTGGTCGCACCGTACAGTGCGACGTTGCCCAGGATCACATGCCGCTCACTTTCGCGCGCGGCGCTACCCTGTCCGCGCAGCACCAGTTCCCCACCGCACAGGCCTTTGCCGACAAAGTCGTTGGCAAAGCCATCCAGCACCAGCTGCATTCCTGCAACAGCGAAAGCACCGAAGGATTGACCGGCAACCCCCTGCAGCTTGATCGAGATCGGCTTCTCCTTGTCGACAACGATGCCCTGCGCTGCCAGTTCCCCGGCAAGCCGTGCACCCAGCGTCAGGTCTTCGTTGACCACCCCGGCCACAATTTCGAAAGCCTGCCCGGCAGAGGCTGCCGCAATCGCCGGCTCGATCCATGCGTCATCAATCGCTGCTCGGGCATCCGGCCGTGGATTGCGTCCGCCTGCCCACCGCCGCTCGCCATCGATCGGTGCAGCCAGCATACTGCTCAGCTTCAATTCGCCGTCAAAACGCACCTGCTCCAGTAGATCAGTGCGTCCGATCACGTCCTCGATCTTCGCAATACCCATACGCGCCATCAGTTGCCGCAGGTCCTGCGCCAGTTCTTCAAACATGCGGATGATCTGTTCCGGCTTACCGCGGAACTTGGCGCGCAGGTCCGGCCGCTGGGTCGCAATGCCCGTCGGACAGGTATTCAGATGACACTGCCGCGCCATGTCGCAGCCAATGGCCACCAGGACAGCTGTGCCAAAGGCATATTCATCCGCGCCCAGCATGGCGGCCACGAGAATGTCGCGCGCCGTCCGCAAACCGCCATCGCAGCGCAGTCGTACGCGGCCACGCATGCCATTCGCAATCAGCGACTGCTGCGTTTCGGCCAGTCCCAGCTCCCACGGATTGCCGGCATACTTGATACTCGACAACGAAGACGCACCAGTCCCCCCGGAGTGGCCCGCAATCACGATGTAATCGGCATAAGCCTTCGCCACGCCGGAGGCAACCGTTCCCACGCCACACTCAGAAACCAGCTTGACGCCAATCGCTGCCAGAGGATTGACCCGCTTCAAATCGTGGATCAGCTGCGCCAGGTCCTCAATCGAGTAGATGTCATGGTGTGGAGGCGGGCTGATCAGCGACATGCCAACCTGTGCATGCCGCAGCCGTGCAATCAGCTCAGTGACCTTGTAGGACGGCAGCTGTCCGCCTTCGCCCGGCTTGGCACCCTGCGCAATCTTGATCTCTATCTCTTCGGCATGCGACAGGTACTCTGCCGTCACGCCGAACCGTGCAGAGGCTACCTGCTTCACCTTGTTGTTCAGCAACGATGGCTGTGACAATCCATTGGCATCTATGGTTGGTGCATAGGCAGCAGGATCTTCGCCCCCTTCACCTGTATTCGAACGTGCACCCATCATGTTCATCGCAATGGTGATGGTCTCGTGTGCCTCGGGACTCAGCGAACCGAGCGACATGGCCGACGCCGCAAAGCGTTTAAACAAAGACGTTGCAGCCTCGACATCTTCAATCGGGATCTCAGCGCCGGCCGGACGCATCTCCAGCATTTCTCGCAGGACGGTCGCTTCTTTCTCGACCGCCTGCACGCTGAACGCAGCCCAGGCTTGTGCAGGCGCCAGGGTACTGGCCGCAGCATTGCGGGCGGCCCCCGTCACCATCTGCAGCGCGCGTACCGTTTGTGGCTGCCACGAGTGCGGTTCAGCCTGCTCTGATTTTCGAAAGCGGACCCAGCCATAATCAGGCAGGTCTTTCGTCTCGACTCTCGTGCTTACCCCCGGATGATCGCCGCTGCCGCTGACCACAGCGGTGCCCTCACCTGCCCCGCCGTCGTCATAGGCGTTCATCCAGATGTGTTTTGACATCGCATCGAGTTCCGTAAAACCGATCCCGCCGATCGGTGAATAGGTGCCCGCAAAACATTTGCTGATCACTTCGTCGCCCAGACCAAGGCAGTCAAACAAATGGGCGCCACGATAACTGTCAGCGACCGATATGCCCATCTTTGACATGATCTTCGCCAGCCCAAGATCGAGCGCCCGCATCATGTTGGCAGCGCCATGTTCAGGATCAAGACTGCGCGCCGTTTCAAGTGCCAGCCAGGGGCAGATAGCGCCTGCACCCATGCCCAGCAGCAGCGCCGCATGGTGCAGGTCGCGACAATCCCCTGCTTCTACTGCCAGGCCCACCCGGCTGCGGATTCCTTCCTTCACCAGCGCATGATGCACGGCGCCGGTCGCCAGCGCCATCGGCACCGGCAGGGCTTGCGCACTCACCGGGCGATCGCTCAACAAAAGCACCGATGCCCCGCCCCGCACCAGGTCAATCGCCCCGGCGCACAGGTCATTCAACGCGGAGGCAAGCGTAGTCGTCGGCGCGTAGACGCAATCGAGTACTGCCAGCGGCAGTTCGCGGGCCAGGGTAAAGTCACGCGTGCGTAAGGCATGCACCTGCTCAAGCGATAGATACGGAGAGCTCAACGACAGGCCGGGGATCCGCGCATGCTTGTCAAGCAGCGGCGCCCACGGTCCAAGACGGGTATGCAGGTGCACCACGCACGATTCGCGCAGCGGATCGATCGGCGGATTCGTGACCTGTGCAAACCGCTGGCGGAAATAGGCGTACACCGGTCGCGGCGACCGCGCCAGCGAGGCAAGCGGCGTGTCGTCGCCCATCGACCACACGGCATCCTTGCCATCCGTCGCCATCGGCGTCAGGATCATCCGCACATCTTCCTTGCTGTAGCCGAAAGCGCGCTGCAACTGGATCAACTCGGCAATGGACAGCGGCGGGGCCAGGTCGAGCGATGGCTCCAGGCGTATGTCTTCGACCAGTTCGCCGTATTCATTGTTGCTATCAAAGAAATCGGCAACATCAGGATCTTCGTACAGCTTGTGCAATGCCAGATCGATGGCCAGCATCTCGCCCGGGCCAAGCCGTCCGCTATGAACAATCCGTTCCGGATCGAGATCGACCAGGCCTGCCTCAGACCCGGCCACCACCAGCCCATCGTCTGTCACAAAGTATCGACAAGGCCGCAGTCCATTGCGATCAAGCGCGACCCCAACTACCCCGGCATCGGCAAATGCCAGTGCCGCCGGACCATCCCATGGCTCGGTCGCATCGCCGTGATACTTCAAAAAGTTGGAGGTCTCTTTATTCTTCGCCGGCGGCACCAGGATGCGGATCGACTCCGCTACCGTGCGACCGTTGCGTGCCAGCAGTTCCACCACTTCATCCAGCGTCGTCGAATCCGAACCATCAGGAGAATAGATGGGATAGCAATCCGACGGGATAGTCGCTGCACGGGCATCCATGCGCGCACGATTGCCCCAGACTGTATTGATCTCGCCATTGTGCGCCAGTACGCGCAGCGGCTGCGCCCGGTCCCACGACGGCAGCACGTTCGTCGCATACCGCTGATGGAAAAGGGCAAACGGCGTCACGAAGCGACTGTCACTCAGGTCCGGATAGAACTCACCCAGCAGACGTCCGGCGCACATGCCCTTGTAGACAAGGGTCGACGCCGACAACGAGCACAGGTAACCCTCCGCCTTCGAACGCTCGAACTGTTTACGGACAACAAACAGCCGCCGCTCCAGACCGGTTGCATCATCGGTCGTCAGCAGGACCTGCCGGATCACCGGCAGTGTCGCCAGAGCGATCGGCCCCAGTACTTCATTGCGGGTCGGCACATCCCGCCAGCCAAGAACACGGAGATTGTTGTCTGTAAAACACTTTTCCAACTGTGTGATGGAACTGGCAGCATCCACCGGAAGAAAGACCGCGCCCACTACCAGCGGTTGATCCGACGCCAACTGAATACCTGCTTCTTCGAGCAGGAAGGCGCGTGGAATGTCCGTCATCACGCCGACGCCGTCACTGCTCCGGCCGTCCGCTGCAATCGCGCCACGATGCGCCAGTCGCGCCAGCGCAGTCAGCGCTTGCTGCAGGATTTGGTGGGAACCAACGTTGGTTAACGTGGCGACAAAGCCAACACCACAGGACTCGTGCTCAAACCGGGGGTCAAGTAGAGAGCAACAGCCATCATGGGTCTGGCCGGGCTGATCGTACGCGGATAAGCTGTCCATGAGTAAATATAAGGCGTAAACGTTGGCAAGTAACGGACTATGTACAGATTTTTTTCGGGAGGCATGTTACGGCCGCGCTGCCGCCGATTTACCTGCTCTAATGCGCCCTGGTTCCTGCCTCGAAAAATAATTCGCCCCGCGGCCTTGACGAAGGGCTTGTGTATATTTATACATGTAGATGGATATTTATGCAGAGCGGGCGCGGCCTCTCAGGCGCGCCTTTGTATTTTTCCTAGTACAAGCCCTAGTTCAAGCCAGGCAGAGAATGAAGCACGGTCGACACGAGGCAATTCGCGAAGTAGTCGGTTCATCCGCAGTCAGCAACCAGGATGAACTGCGCCGCATGCTGCTCAAACGCGGCTTCGACGTGACTCAGGCTACCCTGTCACGCGACATTCGCGAATTGCAGCTGTACAAAGGCCCGCGCGGCTATGCCCTTCCCAATGGAGAAGCTGATGAAGACATCCGACCATCAGTGGACGATGTACTCGGCAATTTTGCCGTCAAGGTGCGGCAGGCGTTGAATCAGCTGGTGCTCACCACGGCCGAGGGTAGCGCGCAGACTGTCGCCATCGCTATTGATCGCGAAGAGTGGCCGGAGGTCGTGGGAACGATCGCGGGCGACGACACCATCCTCATCATCTGTCCCGACGCCAAGCAGGCCACCACTCTGCGCACCAGGCTTGAAGGGATCGTCGGTTAAGTGACCGGGAAGACACCAGTCATCGCCGTAGCCGGGGTCAGTGGCTACGCAGGCGCCGAGTTGGCGCGCCTGTTGTTGCACCATCCGCGCCTGCAAGTGCCGGCGCCAATTTTCCTGGCTCGCGCCGAGTCTGCCGGCACAGCAGGCGGCACAGGCAAGCCCGGGACGCTTAACTCCCTGCATCCGCAGCTGCAAATGCCCGGAACGAATGACCCCATCATTGAACCCTTCTCCTGGCAGCTGCTAGCAGAGCGCGGCGTCGAACTGCTTTTCCTCGCCACCCCCCACGAGCAGTCGCGCGCCTGGGTGCCGGAAGCGCTCGCCCGCGGTCTCCGCGTGGTTGACCTAAGTGGTGCATGGCGGCTCGCACACGAAAGCAATCGCGCCGTCTACAAATTCGAAGATACCGACGCATCCACCGCTGAGCACATCCAACAGGCCAGCGTTTACGGCATGCCTGAGCTGCACCGCTCGACGATCGTTGGCGCTCAACTGGTGGCGAATCCGGGCTGCTATGCGACCTCGGTCATTCTTGCGTTGAAGCCGCTCATTGCAGCGGGTTTAGTCGACATGGAGCACGGCATCATCTGCGATTCGAAATCCGGCGTCTCCGGCGCCGGCAAAGCGCCGGTCGCCAAGACGCATTTCATGTATGCTGCCGACAACTTATCGGCCTATGGACTCTTCGGCCATCGCCATCTGGGCGAACTCCTCGAACAACTCTCGGTAGAGGACGGGCAAATCACTTTCACCCCGCACCTGCTTCCCATTCCCCGCGGCATTCTCTCGACCATTTATGTACGATTCGCCGAATCCCAGCAAGCCGCAACCATCACCAGGTGCTTCCAGGAATTTTACGCAGACAGCCCGATGGTTCGCCTCTTCCACACGCCGGAACTGCCGCAGATCCAGTATTCCGTTCGCACCAACTACTGCGATATCGGCTTCCACCTGGCACCCGACCACCGTCGCTGCATCGTGGTCTCGTGTCTCGATAACCTGTTGAAGGGCGCTGCCGGCCAGGCAGTCCAAAACATGAACGTGATGTATGGCTGGAACGAAGCAGAAGGCCTGCTTTGAGGAGGTTGCCTTGAAATATGTAGTCAAGCTTGGTGGAGCGACCCTGGAAAATCCTGCGCTGCTGCACGGCTGCGCGAGCGCCATTACGGAACTGGTGAAAGACGGCCACCAGGTCACGGTCGTCCATGGTGGCGGCGTTGCCCTTACACGTACCCTGAAGCTGCTGGGGAAACAGAGCGAGTTTGTCGCAGGTCTGCGTATCACCGATGCTGAAACCCGCGACACCGCTGTCATGGTTCTCGGCGGCCAGGTGAATAAGGCGCTTGTTGCCGCCCTGGGCTCGCACGGTCAGTCGGCAGTAGGACTGTCCGGCGGCGATGGCCTGGTATTTCGCGCACGCAAGAAGCGGACTGCCCCCGATCTGGGCTACGTCGGCGAAATTGTTTCGTCTGACATGCGCTGGCTCGAAGCCATCTGGAACATGGGTTCTGTTCCTGTGATCTCGAGCATCGCCCTCGGCTTTGATGGCGAATACTACAACATCAATGCGGACGAAATGGCCGCTGCCTGCGCCATTGCCGCCCATGCTGACGCGCTCGTGTTTTTGACCGATGTGCCCGGCGTCAAGGGTGCGAATGGCGAAGTGATGCGCTGGCTCAGCATCGACCAGATCAGCGGACTGACACGCGACGCCGTCATCAGCGGGGGCATGCTGCCAAAACTGAGCGCCTGCCGTGAGGCTCTGCTTCACGGTGTGAAACGTGTGCGAATTTTACCCGCGGATGAGGCCCGTGTCCTTCCCGACCTGGCATCTGCACGCATAGCATTTGGAACAGAGGTGATGGTGGCATGAACATCGACCTGACATTCGAAGCTCTCAAGGCCGCGGAGGCAAAACTGCTGCTGCCGACTTACGAGCGCAATCCCATACAGTTCGTCTCCGGCAAAGGCGTTCACCTTACTGACGACCAGGGTAACGAGTATCTTGACCTGCTCAGCGGCATCGGCGTCAACGCGCTTGGCTACAGTCACCCTTCGATCGAGAACGCTATCGCCGAACAAAGTAAAAAGTTGATTCATATCTCGAACCTGTTCTTCCATGAAGGACAGGCGAAGCTTGCTGCCTTGTTGACAGAGATGACCGGGATGGACCGCGCATTCTTCTGCAACAGCGGCACTGAAGCCTGGGAAGCTGCGATGAAGCTGGCGCGCGCCTATGCCGGCATGAAGCGTGAACAGGGCATTCCCCTGGGAACTAAATTCATCGCGCTCGAACACAGCTTCCACGGCCGCACCATGGGCTCCGTTTCAACCACGCACAAAGAAAAGTATCGCGAGCCCTTCGCGCCCCTGGTGCCCGGCGTCGAGTTCGTCCCTTTCGATGACGTTGCAGCTCTGCGCGCCAGCTTCTCGTCTGAAGTCTGCGCCATTCTCATTGAATCCGTGCAGGGCGAAGGGGGCATCCGGCCTGTCTCCAAAGAGTTCCTCGCAGCTGCACGGGAACTGACGCAAGCAACCGGCGCTCTGCTTATCGTGGACGAAATCCAGGCCGGCTTCGGCCGCACCGGCAAATGGTGCGCGTACCAGCACTACGGCATTCAGCCTGACATCACCACGCTCGCCAAGCCGCTTGCCGGCGGCCTGCCCCTCGGCGCCATGCTCTGCACAGAAGCCGTTTCGGCAGCAATGCATCCTGGGCTGCATGGAACCACCTTCGGGGGCGGCCCGCTCGCCTGCGCCGTGGCCATCGCTGTGATCGAGACAATGAAGCAGTCTAACCTGCTGGACCACGTCACCGAAGTTGGCGGCTACTTCAGGCAGCGCTTGCAGGCCCTTGCCGCGAAGCACGACAGCATCGCCGAAGTCCGGGGCATGGGCCTTATGCTCGCCGTCGAACTTGACTCCGCTGACCTCGCCAAGGCAGTTACCTCGGCCATGATGCAGCGTCGCATTCTCATTAACCGGACCAGCGAAACGGTCCTCCGTTTTCTGCCGCCTTATATCCTTCAGCGCGAACATATTGACATCGCCATCGCCGCGCTTGACCAGGTCCTCGACGAGCACGGCCCCGCCCTCGCGGCTGCCGCCACGGCTCCGACAGCCAGCACGTACGGAGATAAATAGATGGCTACTAAAACGCTCGTCCTGGAAGGACCGCTGGTGAGTTCGCAATGTGCGGCCTCTCTTACCGGCCGTGATCTCTGCTCCATTGCTGATCTTTCGATGGAAGAGACACGCAGTCTTCTTGCCCTTGCCCACGATGTGAAGAGCCACCGCGAAGACTATCGGCATGCGCTCGACGCGCGCCAGATGGTCATGTTCTTCGAAAAGTCGTCGCTGCGGACGCGCCTTACTTTTGAAGCTGGCATCAACACCCTGGGCGGTTCAGCCATGTTTGTCGACCAAACACAGTCGCCCCTGGGCGAACGCGAGTCCCTGGCCGATATCGCCCGCAATGTGGAGCGCTGGGTCGACATCATCGTACTGCGTACGTACGCTCATGAAACCATTACTGAAATGGCAGAGTACGCCCGTGTGCCTGTCATCAACGCGCTTAGTGATCTCGAACATCCCTGCCAGGCGCTCGCTGACTGGATGACCCTGGAAGAACGTTTTGGCACGGCCGCCGGCCTCAAGTTCACCTACGTTGGTGATGGTAACAACGTCTGTCACTCATTGATGTTGACGGGCGCCCAGCTCGGCGCACACGTCACCGTCGCCACCCCGCGCAACTATGGCCCCAAGGCAGACATCATCGCCCAGGCGCGCGGCATCGCCAATAAATCCGGCGGCAGTGTCGAAGTCATCCAGGATCCGATCGCGGCCACGCAGAGTGCCGACGCCATCTACACCGACGTCTGCACCAGCATGGGCTTCGAGCACGAGGCGACCAAGCGCGCGCCCTTCTTCAAGCCTTACCAGGTAAATGAAACGCTCATGGCCAACGCTGCTGCTCATGCTGTCTTCATGCACTGCCTGCCGGCCCACCGCAATGCCGAGGTCACCGACGCGGTGCTCGACGGTACGCAATCCATCGTCTTTGACCAGGCGGAAAACCGCATGCACGCGCAGAAAGCGTTGCTGCTGATGCTGCTTGGCGCCGGCCATCCGAATACCCGGCAAATATCCCAGCAATCATAAAGTCGCCCGCGTAAGCAGGCCCAGTTCAAGGAGTTCTTCATGTCAGATAAAGTTGTTCTTGCCTATTCCGGTGGTCTTGATACGTCCATTATCATTCCGTGGCTCAATGAAAATTATGGTCTCGACGTCATCGCGATGGTCGCTGATGTAGGCCAGGGTGAAGACATCGATGCGGTCGTCGAGAAGGCCTACAAGACCGGCGCCAAGAAAGTTGTCGTGCGCGATCTTCGCGATGAGTTCATCCGCGAGTATGTCTATCCAACCGTCAAGGCCGGTGCAATTTACGAAGACAAGTATCTGCTCGGCACTTCGATCGCTCGCCCCGTCATCGCCAAGCACCAGGTAGAGGTCGCACTCGAAGAAGGCGCAACGTCTGTTGCCCACGGCTGCACCGGCAAAGGCAATGACCAGGTCCGCTTTGAGCACGCTTACCAGGCCCTTGCCCCGGAGTTGAAGGTCATCGCACCCTGGCGCGAGTGGACCTTGAAAAGCCGCGAAGACTGCCTCGATTATGCGGAAGCCCACGGCATTCCCGTAGCTGCCAGTCGCGAAAAAATTCACTCCCGCGATCGCAATATCTGGCACGTGAGCCACGAAGGCGGCGAACTCGAAGACGCCAACAATGCGCCTTTCGACAGCACCTGGACCATGACCCGTTCGCCCCACGACGCTCCCGACAAAGAAGAAGTCGTCGAGATTGGTTTTGTGCAGGGCGAACCCGTTTCCGTCGACGGCATGAAGCTCGAGCCTATCCAACTGGTCGAGTTGCTCAACGAAATCGGCGCTCGCAATGCCATCGGACGTATTGACCTGGTCGAGAATCGCTTCGTCGGCATCAAGTCCCGCGGCTGTTACGAAACTCCCGGCGGCACCCTCATCGTGCTGGCACATCGTGAGCTTGAAGCACTGGCGCTTGACCGCGACGTAAAGCATTACAAGCAGCACGTCAGCCTGCGCTATGCCGAGCTTGTCTACAATGGCCTGTGGTTCACGCCGCTGCGCGAAGCCCTCGACGCTTTCGTCCTGAACACGCAGCAGCATGTTACCGGTACGGTCAAGCTGAGCCTCTACAAGGGCAATGTTTCGATTGCTGGCCGCACCAGCAAGTACTCCCTCTACTCGAACGAACTCTCTTCCTTCACCATGGGCGACACCTACGATCAGAAGGACGCGAAGGGCTTCATCCAGATTCTCGGCCTGCCCGCCCGTTCCCGCGCCGGCCTGCTGCAGCAGCTCGCCGCTGCAGAGTCGCCCAGGAAAGAGGTCGTCAAGTGAAGATGTGGTCCGGCCGTTTCCGCGAACCGCTTGATGCGGACTTCGAGGCATGGCAACGCTCCTTCGGCTTTGACTGGCAGCTTCTCCCGCATGAGATCGCTGCCAGCAAGGCCCACGCCCATACCATCGCGCATGCCGGCATCCTGACGGAAGAAGAAGTTGCGGCCGTCGTCGCCGGCCTCTCGTCCATCCTGCACGACTACTGGGGTGATCCGGATGCCCTCGTACCCCGTGGGCCGCTTGCCGCAGGGCTCAAATCAGAAACAGAAGCAGAAGACATTCATCACTTCGTCGAGCTGCAGCTGGTCAAGCGCGTTGGCGATCTCGGGCTGAAGCTGCATACCGGGCGCAGCCGCAATGAACAGATAGCAACCGACCTGCGCCTCTATGTGCGCGAGAATGGCGCGCGCGTCATTGACCTTTTGCAGGCATGGGTCAGCGCGTTCGTTGAACAGGCGAAACGCAACGACGAAGCTGTCATGCCCGCCTATACCCATCTGCAGCGTGCCGAGCCCGTGCTCGTGGCGCACTGGCTGCTGGCATATGCGCAGATGCTCCTGCGTGACATCACCCGCGTCGAAGATTGTCTCCGCCGCCTCGATACCTGCCCGCTCGGCTCCGGTGCTGTCGCCGGTGCGACCCTTGCCCTTGATCGCACCATCGCGGCACGCGCACTCCACTTCGCCGCGCCGACAGCGAACAGTATGGACGCCACCAGCGACCGCGACTTCATCCTCGAATACCTGCAGGTACTGACTACGATCGGCCTGCATGCCAGCCGGTTCGCGGAAGAGATCACGCTTTTCGCCACCGCCGAGTTCGGTTTCGTCGAACTGCCCGAAGCTTTTTCAACCGGGTCAAGCGCCATGCCGCAGAAGAAGAATCCTGACCTCACCGAGCTCGTTCGTGGCAAAGTCGGCCGCCTCAACGGCGCAGCACAGACCGTCACACTCCTGCTCAAAGGCCTGCCCCTTGCTTACAATAAAGACATGCAGGAGACGCAGGAACCACTCTTCGCCGCCAACACGACTACGCTCGCCATGCTCGACCTACTCTCACGATTTACCGGCGCGCTACAGTTCCGCCTCACACGCATGCGCAAAGCCAGCGAGCACGGCTACCTCAATGCCATGGCGGCTGCAACCTATCTCGTGCATAAGGGAGTTCCCTTCCGTAAGGCGCACGAAAAAATAGGAAACGCCGTCCGCTTCAGTCTCGAAAAAGACTGCGAATTGAATGGCCTTACCCTTGAAGAACTGCAGCAGTTCGGCCCCGAGTTCGCGGAAGACTTCTTCGCCGCCATCACCCTCGACGCAACCATCGATTGCCACGACGTCATCGGCGGCACCGCCCGCGCCCAGGTCGCGCACGCACTCGCAACCATTGATGCCCGCCTGCGAAACGCCATCGCTCAAAAAGGAGATGCGCGCGCACTGGAGACCTTGCATGCAGGTGCGTAAAGCGCGTCTGCATGACGCGTCGCTGATCTTTGAACTGGTCAACAGTCTCTCGTCCGATGGCACGCTCCTTCGCCGTGCTTTCGCGGAGATCTGCGAGAACGTGCGCGATTTTACCGTCGCCGAGTCAGACGCCGGCAACTTCCTCGGCTGCGGCGCCCTGCATCTCTACGGTCCACATCTCGCCGAAGTCCGCTCCATCGTCGTTCGCCCCGAAGCCAAGGGAAAAGGCGCCGGCAGCAGGATTCTGCAGGCACTGCTGGACGAAGCCGAGGACCACGGCGTCGGCTGCGTCTGCCTCTTCACGCGCATCCCCGACTTCTTTTTCCATCATGGCTTTCGTGTGGTGGAAGAACGTGCGGCGCTCCCGGACAAAATTTACAAAGACTGCCAGAGCTGCCCGCGCCTGTACCGGTGCGATGAAGTGGCCATGGCGCGTGGCCAGCTGCCCAAAGTCTCCATTCTCGGCACCCGCCAGAAAGCCGAAGAACTGGTGCGACTGGTCGTCTAGTTCACTGCATTCCATCTACAATCAGGCTGCATCCAGCATCTATCCGTAGGCAACCATGAACTGGCAGATCATTCTCGCGCTCGCCTCCTGTGCCCTTCTCGGGGTGCGGCACGGCTTTGACTACGACCATCTCGCCGCGATCTCTGACATTACCGCGGTCCAGCGCACCTGGCGCGAGGGCATGCGTCTTGGCCTTACCTACGCCCTCGGCCATGCCTTCACCGTCGTCGCCCTTGGCGCCGCCGTCATCATGCTGCATCTGCCGCTGCCTGCCCGTCTCGATGCCTGGACAGAACGCCTGATCGGCGTCACGCTCATCGTCCTAGCCGTGCTGGTCATCGGCAACATCTACCAGAAGCGCCATGCGCACGGGACTTCCCATGCGAGGTTGGAAAGCCGTTTCGCTCTGCTCATCTCAGCAGGCCTGCAAGTAAGCTGGCGCGTACGGCGCCTCTTCGATCCCCAGGTCGCCAGGCCGCAACCCTTCCGCTGGAACTACTCCGGCAGATCCGTCTTTCTCATCGGCGTCCTGCACGGCCTCGGTGCAGAAACTCCCAGCCAGTTGATGCTCTTTCTACTGGCCGCAAGCATCGGCGGAACCACGCGTGGTGTCTTCGGCCTCATCGCCTTCGCCGCCGGACTCATCGTCATGAATGGATTGATGACAGCGATCCTGGGCGGCGTTTACAAAGCTTCGCTGAAGGCGTCAACGGAACACACGGACCATCCGGCGAACCACCACGCGCCGGACATCTTCCGCTGGGTCGCCATCGCCGGTGCTATCTACAGCTTTGTGATCGGCATCATCTTTCTGCTAGGCGCGTCAAACAAACTTCCCGCCCTCGGCTAAGTCAAATTACCTGAAGGTGTAGAGCGAAGCAGCGAAGCTACGATGAACACGGGGCCTTTTCGCCAGGAAAAGGCCAACCTGTATCAAGCCAGACCATAGCATCAGGTCATTTGCTCCTAAGTCCAGCGTCCGCAGCATTTCCCCTCCCCGCCGTGCAATCTCGCCCACTCCTGTCATCTCGACCGTAGCGGGAGATTTGTGTCTGTTCACTCATGCCGCAGCGCCTCCATCGGCTCCACGCGCGAAGCTCGCATTGCCGGCACCCATCC
>CAZZXL010000033.1:0-33490 GCA_964658035.1 uncultured Acetobacteraceae bacterium | reverse complement strand
CAAGTTGAGAATACATCTTATTAACCCTGATAACTAGTATTATCGGGTGCTATTATGGCTATGTCTACTAAGAGTTAATGCGCCTACGCGCAGCTATTCCCTTCTCACCGAAATCCTTCTAGACTCGCCCCAGTGCGCTTATTCGACTGGAGTTGCCTGTGCCCCGACCCATCTCCTGGCTCCCCCGGATCCACTCCATTCGGCGTTCGATCACGGAATCCGTCCGGTCCCATTATGGCCGCAAAGACCTCGAGCGCCTCTTCGAGTTGCAGCCCCGCTCGGCCCAGAAATTGCTCGAGCTGCTGCCGTCGATTCCACTCGGGAGGGCCCGCTATGTCGAACGGGATGCCTTGAATACTTTCCTCGAGCGGCTCCAGAAAGCGGATGACGTTCCTGCGGCACTCCTCCAGTATAAGAAGGAGCGGGCGGCGCCGCGCCGGGTTTTACGGGAGCTGCTGCCCCGCGACACGCCCGTCGCTGATCACGCTTCCCTGCCCCAGAATGTCTCGGCCTCGCCCGGGGTCATTACTATCCATTTCGCGAAGATGGAAGAGTTGGCCGGGGCGCTTGCCAGTCTCGCTGGCATCCTTACGGATGACTTCGAAGGCTTTGCGCAGCGCTACGAACCGCATGTGGCGGTCGAAGACCGCTCCGACGAGCGTGATGACTTCCAGGCCATGATGGCCGAGCTCGAAGAAATGGAACGTGGCCAGAGATAAGCTGATGATCCTGCTCTTCTCAATGACACTCTAGGTACGGTCTGACATTGCCCAAAATAAGACAGTGGTACTTTGCTACTCTACGAACAAATGATAATCACACTTTGCAACGGCAAAGGCGGTAGCGGCAAAACGACGCTCTCAGTACTTCTCGGGTGTGCATTGGTTGAGGCCGGGCACAAAGTAGCTCTCCTCGATACTGACCCGCAGCATACCGCCACAAGATGGATTGAGGAAGTGGGCGGAATCGAGATTGCTGAGCCAGGCAAGGAGTACGGAGCGCTCTTCATCGATACGGCTCCACGCTTGGAATCGAAAGAGGTTACAGACGCAGTTCGCAGAGCTGATGTCGTAGTGCTGGTTACGTCACCCTCTCCAGCCGACCTTTTTACTTCCCGCGATACAGCTACCTTAATCCACCGCGAAGGTGCCCAGAATCGGGCTCGCGTCCTGTTCAATCAGGTTCAGCCGGGTACTATTTTGGCCAGAGATCTAGATGATATGGCTGAACGAATTGGGCTTAAGGCTTTTAAGAACACACTGCGGCGGCGGCAAGCCTACCAGCACGCTGTCCTTATGGGATGGAAATCGCTTGGAGGAGAGGCACGCGAAGAGCTTTTTAAAGTAGCGCTAGAAATCGTAGGTCAGCAAAGTAGCAAAGTAAGAAAGTAGTGAACTAGCAAAGGAGTGTTATGTCCTCTAATACCCAGCAACTTTTGTCTAAGCTTAAGAATTCGCTTCCAAAGATTGAAACCAGTGCAGAACCCGTTCGCACGCTGCATGTGTTTCCTGATCAGATTGCGCCTCCGATTAAGAGTCCTCGCGCGCCTAAGCTCTCAGTCAGCCTTTACCAGCACGATATCGACCGCCTGGATACGATCAAGGATTTTATGAAGTCTCAAGGTTTCAGGAATCTTTCTGATTCCGAAGCGCTTCGCTTGGCTTGTAGGCGGGTATCAATCGATGGGGACCTGATAGAAGTTTATAAATCTATGCAGTCTGAAGATGGGCGCCGTCGGCAAGAGTAGCAAAGTAGGGAAGTAGTAATGAATGGAAGACGTAACCTGCTAAAGAGCGACTTTGAGCCAACGATGAAAAGTGAATTGATTGCGCCATCCAAAAAGCCACGCCAGTATGCAAAAGAGCGTAAAGACGCTTTAGAGAACAGCATCGAACGTGCTGCTGAGTTGCGAGAAGATCGGAATAGTGGAGCTCTTGGAGATGAGGTCATCAAGATGGCTCAGGCCCTTATTCTCTGTACACTTCCGTATCGACCCACTACTGAGCGTCAAGTAGTCCGTACCGCTCGCTTGAGTGATGGATCAACTCTGCGCGTGACCTTTACAGCTGGCTTAACCGGCGTAGACATGGCCTATGGAAATGATCGCGATTTAATGGCTTGGCTGTTTGATAAAGCGATCAACTCAGAAACCGCCTTCGTCACCATAAAAAATGCGACAGAGTATCTAAGAGAGACAGGGAAGCAGCGAAATGGCGATCGAGTGAAGGAACTGGCGGCACGTCTCCGACGGCTGAGCGGCTTGGTGATCGGCATTGAGCGCAGAGGCGAGACGACTACCCGGACGATGATGCTTCCGATGATTGCGTCGTCCAACCTGCCGCATAACTTAACCTTGCAACTTGAGGCCGAGAAAAACGGACAGAAAGATCTTCCTGGTCTTGAAAATCCCTTCGGAATACAGCTAGAAGAGCGATTTTTTCAAGATATAAAACGGCATCACGTCGCTATTCCAAGGCGTCTTTGGTTACAGCTGCAAGGACAAAAGGGCGGTCCAACAATGAAGGATCTTCTCACCTTTTTCGTCTATCGATGCTATTGCGCCCAACGCGAAACTATCATTCCGTGGTCCGGGTTACGAGAGCAATTTCCGCAGGATGACAGCAATCCTCGTCGATTGAAATCGAATGTCAAGAAAGCCATCAAACAACTTCGTATTCTGTGGCCTGAAGTCCGCATAGACGCTGTCGAAGAGGGAGTCTGGGTGGCGAAAGCGCCCATACCTCTCTTACCCGACGACCCCAGCAAGAAACGAGTACGCAGGCTTGATATGGTGACAGCGTGAGCGGACCTTCCGCGTACAGAAAAGGCTTGAGGAACTCGTAAGCACTTGAAAAGTGGGCTTCCGCGTACACTTTACCTTCCATGAGCAAGAGCAGCCGCCATTAACAAAGCGGACCTTCCGCGTACAAAATATTCAAATAGTTCGATTTTTCCGACACAAATTACCGCTTTGCCCCTGCATTCTTTTAATGCTGTCATTCAGTGGACCTTGCGCGTACAAAACATCTCAAATTAGTTCATTTCAGATCCAAATTGGTCGTAGTTCCCTGCACTATTTTGAGACTTCAGCGAGCGGACCTTCCGCGTACAAAAAGATCTAAAAAGAGGCGATCTCAGACGCACGTAATCGCATCTTGCCGCACTATTTTGAGAGGTGATCAAGTGGATCTTCGCGTACATCTTTCCGCTCTTAAAAATGTCCACAAATATAGCTGAATAACGCTAAAATCGCGGGACCTTCCGAGTACGGATTTTCGGACCTTCCCGGTACGAAAATCGGACCTTCCCGGTACATGGGGTGGACCTTCCGCGTATTTCCACCGGACCCTCCGCGTACGCCTATATAAGGAAGCAAGAGAAACAAGTGAACAAGTGTTCTAGTGAATAGCAGGAGTAGATCCCTGTGAATCAGTGGAACGTCAAAGAACAAACAAAAAGGAGCGCGTCCTGCGGACACGAGCGGGGGCCTGCGGCCCATGTGTTGGGGCGGCGCCCCAAACCCCGCAGAAGCAACAGCAAAAGCAAAAACCTTTCTAATAAAAGGTGGGGCTGTTGGATGGTCGTGGTTGCTTACTAGACCCCTCGGCAATCGAGCAGAAGTGCCCCCAGAACGAGCCAACGCGGCTTCAGCCTGCCATCAGACCAAATACTCAAAGAAAATTGCTTGTAGAGCCTCTGAAGCGAACAGCCAAGCCAGGTTTGCAAAATCCAGTATCGGCCGGTGCTCGTTGTATATACAATGGCTATATATGGATGTCTTCTCGACGCTCGATGGCCAGGGCTTTGTCTGGGACAGCGAGAAAGCCTTGAAAAACGCACGCGAGCATGGCATCCGGTTTGAGCAGGCAAGGGAAGCGTTCCTCGATCCGCTGGCCCGCTACGAGGACGCCAGCCCCGACCAAGAAGCGCGCCAGGCGTGCATCGGTCTGACGACCGACTACCGATTGCTCTACGTCGTCCACGTGGTTCGTGAAGGTGATGTGCTACGCCTCATCTCCGCTCGTCTTGCGGAAGTGGCGGAAAGGAGACGCTATGAAAATGACTGACCGCATCAAGCGCAATATGCAGCCCCACAAACCCATGACCCTCATCTCCCTCCGGCTGCCCGATCACGTCATCGACGATCTCAAAGAGGTCGCTCCGTCCTTCGGCTTCGGCGGCTACCAGGCGCTCATCCGCGCCTACATCTCGAACGGTTTGCGCAAGCACCTGGCCGAGCTCGAAGTCCAGCGTGCCAAGGACACCACTGTCGAAGAGTTCAGCCGCAGGCTCATCGCCCACGGCGTGCCCGAGCACGCTATCGAGCAAGCCGCCGCCGAAATGCGCGACGAACGGTAAAAGGACTCGAGCCACGATGATGTAGGGAATGTAGAAAAGAACAATCCGCATCCCTAATGGCTTCCATTTCCGATCCACAAACCCGACAGAGAGCGCATGCGGAACGGATGCTCGCCCGAGCCGAGCGGCGCAGCCGGCAGGCCTTGAAACTGGTCGAAAAATGGAAGACAAAACTCGCCGAGCTCGACCGCGAAGGGGTCGCCGCCACGCAGGCTAAACTCTTCGCCGAGGAATAGGCCGGGGACCATCCAGAGCAGGGAAGTGCGGGGTGATACGACGGTCGCCCCGGGCGTCCTCTCTTCCAAATCTCTAACCGAGCGGTGTTTTATGCATGATCGTAGTATTAATGAAGCCCAGAGACTCATACAGTTGTCGTCCGTCAGTGGAGGCATCCAGGGTGAGTTGATCGATGCCGTTCTGCTCGCTCCAAATCATTATTGTTTGCAAGAGACGGCGGGCGAGGCCGCGTCGGCGATGGCTCGGAACCGTGTAGACATTTGCTATGTGGCCTCGCTGTCCGATGCGAAGGCATTTTGGAACAGGCCCTACCTCGCTTAAATGTAGTCCTCCGCCTGAAACGACCTCTCCCTCTTGTTCAAAAAACCAGCCCCTGTACTCACGATTGATAAGAAGACGTTGTATCCATGGCACTGTGGCCGTCATGAGAGCAGCGCTTTGCTTTTCTGAGAGAACTTCCATATCTACAAACATCTGAGCGCGATGCTGAGCGATCAGCTCAGCATCCTCCGGTGCTGCCTCTCGAAGCAGATATTTGCTATTCATGGTTCAGCTTGCTCCTGACAAATACGCGCTCGATTTGCCCCTTTCATTAGATCCGGGGATCAAACTCATAAGGCGACTGGGCTCAATCCGACTACTGATAGACAGAGCATCCATTGCGCTCCAACTCCGTGATCTTCAGCCCTAGTGAAGTTATAGAGAAAGCTGTTTACATGCAGGTGGATGCCAGGCTTCGAGAATGATCGGTCCGTGAGAGAATTCCCGGCATGAGGAAATGGTCCCAAGCTTCGTGGATGCGAATTTCCCTTGCGGTACTTGGCGCAATTCCCATTTCCATTATGTGTGCATGGTGGGTGTTCTGGCTCAGTTCACAGATCTTCGTGAAGCTTTACCCGCATGACGGGCAAGATTCGCTGGGATCAGCGGCCCTTGCATTGGTCGCATTACCCGTTTTTGGAGTCGCCAGCTTCATTTCACTTTTCAACATTCTGAGGCGAGCTAATGACTCATAAACATTCTGTATCCGTCTTCATCAGCTTGTTTCTCTTGGCAATAGTAACGAAGGCGCAGGCACCGCTCCCCGAAAAGCCGACCCCCATTCAGGAAAAGCTTGATCAATCTTCTCCGCAGAGATTTGTTGGGCATTATCGACTGTCCCCAACTTCAGCCGCACTCATCAGTTCGGAAGGTAATCACCTCTACATGAAGCTTCCTGGACAGCCCTCTTTTGAGATTGTTCCGCACGGCGGATTGGATTTTGTTTCGAGTGCTCCCCCAGTTAGCGTCGCATTTCGACTCAACGATGAAAAGGTCGTCGTAGGTTTTCAGCTACATGAGCCAGGAGAAGACATCTCTGCATCTCGCATCGTTGTAAAAACCGCAACGGATCTTCACGCTCGCACGGAGGCGATCGGGCAAATGGGTTCGATAGAGTTTGCGAAACACCCGACCGGAAGCATAACAATCGGTGTTGTCTCGGGAAAGCAGCTGATTTGGACGAAAAGTTTAGGCAATGCCGACATGGAGAGCAAAACCCTGGCGGATGCTGCAACGATTTATCGAATCGGATCTGTCACCAAAATGTTCACGACCTTGATGTTTGACCAGTTGGTCGACGCAGGTAAGGTTCATTTCACTGATCCAGTCGAAACCTTTTTCCCAGAGATCAGGCTTGTCCAAGGTCGTTTCGCCTTTGCGCCTCCTGTCACTTTTTTTCAGCTCGCGACGCATACATCAGGCCTCGGCAAAGAGCCGGACAATCTCGATATGTACATAAAAGGTCCCATCGACACCTGGGAGACCACGTTGGTCTCAGCATTACCTCATGTACATTTTGAAGCTGAACCAGGAACGCAGTACATTTACTCCAATGTGGGATTTGCCATTTTAGGGGCCGCCCTCAGCCGCGTAGCAAAAGAGCCGTATGCGGATTACGTGCCTCAGCGTATCTTCGCCCCAATAGGCATGGAGCATACGTACCTGAAAATCCCGACCGCCGAGCTATCCCATCTTTCTAAGGGTTACGATTTGAACGATGGAAAGGTTGACACTGAAGGTCCTCAACGTGATCATGCCGGGCGTGGGTACAAGGTGCCAAATGGCGCGGCTTACACCACAGTTGGTGACCTCGCCAAGTTTGCGTCTTTCCTGATGGGATTCGGGTCAGATTCGGTATTGCGTTCTTCTAGTCTCGAGCATTTCCTGACCGACACGGTCGTCTCCTCGGACATAACGCTCGGTGACGGTTATGGACTAGGAGGCACAATTATTAGGAGGGGTGACTACACTGCTTTTGGTCACGATGGGGACGTCCCGGGATACGAAGCTGCGCTCTACATGAATCGAGCAGCCGGAATCGGGGTTATAGTGCTCGCTAACTCTACGGGCGATGCTGCTCCTGACGTTGATACTCTCGCCTTGAATTCACTTGATCTGCTATCGAAAGACTGAGCAGCTTCTATCGCCTTAGAAGCGCCTCGCTTTGCATCGTCCGCTGCTCCCCTCAAGCCAAGGACTTGTAATAACTTCAGCGTTCTAACCGAGGCGGTAATTGCGATAGGGGACCGTTTACTAGGCAGCTTCGGGCAGCGGACGCAGAAAACGTATTTGCGCACTCACAGGGTGCTTCAAGGATGTCTGAACTTAACGGTGCTATGGTCCTGCTTTGGGTTGAATGAAGCATCTATATCAGGCGTTCATCCGCGCCTACATCTCGAACGGGCTGCGCAAGCACCTGGCCGAGCTCGAGGCCCAGCGCGCCAAGGACACCACTGTCGAATGAGCGAAATTTAGCATTGCTCCAGGATCATTAGGCCATGGATACCGAGATCAGCGACGATCAACGAAGGGCGGCCTACATCGCATATGGCCGACTTGAACTGCTACAAAGCCGGGTATTGTGGGCTAGAGCAATTTCGGGCATCGGCGCTATAGTTTGCTCGTTTTGGTTGATTTACCGCGTGTTGGTCGCTCATGGCTTCCTTGCTGCGCTCGCTGCGTTCGTTGGCCTTTCCCTTGCATACAAGTTTGGGCAGCCATTTATGTTTATGATCGCTTCGAGCTTCCTATGCTTTGCCTGTAAAGCTGTCGGAATCTGGCTGCCCATAGTCTCATATGTAGTCGGCGCAATTCTCTTGTACGTTGATGTGAAGGTAGACAATTTTCAGCGACGTACACGCACACTCCCAAAAACAGGCGAAGAGATATGAAACCAACTCATCTCGCACACTATGCGGTGTCATAGGTGCAGCCAGCGAAGTACCAGTGCGGCCAATATTGCGGAGGCAATTGCATTCAGTGTTTCGTTTGAAATCTCGATCTTCATACCTTTGTTCTGTCCTTTCTTTCAGTGCCTAGTACTACAGAGCCCAAGCACCCCGGGGACTTGTTTCGAGAATTTTTTGCTGGTCTCCGTTATCACTGTCTGGCTCATGCTTGAAGCTACAAACCTGACGCCGAGAGGGACGTGTTTCGTAGATAAATTAGCCATGCTTAGGGTTGTGTTGATTTGATGGAGCTTCTTAACCCTCGAATGCAGAAGCAAAAGGCAAAAGACCGCTGCTCCGCAGCGGAAGAAAGAGATGACACATCACCCCCAAATGGGTTCTGTGAGCGTAGACAATTATCTACGCCTGTTTACATACGTAAACGTGATTGCAATGAATTACTTAGCTCGTTAGGGCTAGCCGGATTGGTTCCAGACGGAAACGAGTGTTTCCGCCTGGAACCAGAAAAATAATTCATGCGTAAACGCATTGATTTATCAGTGCTTATCTCTGTTCCGTGTTTTCAGGGCGCTTGACGGTTCAGGTCGAGCGAGGCAGTCTGTTTTGGAGGCCGGGCCCCTTGATCACTCCTCGCATTGCTTCCCCAGCACATCCTCCAGACCTTTCCGACCAGGACATCCGTCCCGGTCTGCGCACAAAAACAGTCGCCACAAGGCTGACGCCGGAGGAGCTGCGCGAGGTCGAAGCTGCGTCCGCGCGCGAGGGGAAATCGCTTGCCGAATGGCTCCGTGAGCTGGCCCTGAAGACGGCCCGGCAGCGGCCGGCAGACCCGGTCGAGCTGCTGTTGGCCGAGGTCGCGGCGACCCGCTACATGCTCCTGAATCTCTTCCACGCGACGGCCCAGGCGAACGCTGAGGGCAAGCATTTGTTGCCCGATTCGGTGCTTAGAATCCGTGACCAGGCGACGACTAAGAAGCTGGAGATGGCGCGCAAACTACTCGAAGATTTTCTCGCTGCAGGAGGACAAAACGGAGACCAGAACGGCGGCAAACCGTGAGCCGCCCGATGCAGTTTCCGAGTCGCGTTGGGAGGCTAATCCTGCTCTTTTTCGGGATCCCGGTCGGGTGTCTGCTGTTCCTTGTGGCAGTGTCGGCCTGGCTTTCGTTCACCCTCACGCCTCTCCAGAAGATCTACTTTCCGGTGTACTCTGCGAGCTCCGTCGGAGCGCAATTGCCGGGCAACCGGACGACGCTCCGGTGGGTGATGAAGACGGCCCCGAAGCGGAAACAGGTCGCTGCTTCACCTGAAGATGTAGTGCCTGGTCCGGACCCGAAACTGCCAGCCAACCTCTCGCCCAAAGCGATCGCAGAGGGCTGGCGGGGCCTGACGTTGAGTGCTCCCGACAAGGCGCCATCGGACGACCTGAACAAGATGTTGCGGCAGTATATCTACGACGGCGCGAGCCTGTGGCGGGTATTCGGCCAGGCTGTCGTGGTCTGTCTCGCGGGATTTTCGCTCCTCTATCTGGTCGGACTTCTGCTCACGCGCGGCTGGAGTTCCAGGCGGAGCCGGTGGCAGGAAGAGCGCTACGGACGCCGCACCAAAGGACCGGAATTGCTATCCGGAGGCTGGCGGCGCCGGCTCGGAACGGATGGCATTTCCTTCCGTCTGCGGTACGAAAACGGACCGCTCCGCTGGCTTCCTGTAGGCCCGAGTTTTCGCATCCCGCGCCGGCTCGAGTCGAGCCACATCGCGTTGATGGGCGACACCGGCTCCGGCAAATCGACGGCTATCCGGCAGATCCTGCGCCAGGTCCAGAAGCGTGGCGAAACAGCCATCGTCTACGACCCGGCGATGGACTTTATCGGTGAGTTTTACTCGCCTGAGCGGGGCGACCTGATCCTCAATCCACTCGATGCGCGGTGCCCGTACTGGGACCTGGGCGCTGAGCTCGATCGCGAGGAAACAGCCACGACGATGGCCGCTGCTTTCCTCCCTGAGAAGGAATACGAGAAGGCCTTTTTCACGGACAGCCCACGGCGGATCCTTGCCCATCTGCTCAAGCGAAAGCCACAGCCAAGGGACATTCTGCGCTGGATGGCAGACCCCGATCAATTGATGTCGATGGTGAAGGGAACGCCGCTCGCGGCCTTGCTCGACCCGGCTGCTCCGGCACAGCGGGCGGGTGTTCTTTCGAGCCTCAACCTGATCGCCGACAGCATGGAACTATTGCCGGAATGGGAGCACAAACGGACGACCTTTTCGACAAGGGAATGGAGGATCGAGCGCAAGCGCTGGGTCTTTCTGACCTCGAGCGCCGGGTATCGCGAGAAGATTTTGCCGCTCCATTCTGTGTGGCTCGATCTGCTCATCCTGCGCATGCAAGAAGCCTGCGCGGATGAACATGCGAAGCCAGTGTGGTTTGTGCTCGACGAGTTGGCATCCCTGAATAAGCTGCCCCAGCTGCACACGGCAGTGACGGAAAATCGCAAATACGGCAACCCCGTCGTGCTCGGTTTCCAGGGACGAAGCCAGCTTGAAAAACGCTACGGTCAGGACGCCGAGGCCATGCTCTCACAGCCGGCGACCAAGGTCTTTTTCAAAACGTCCGAGCCACGCGCAGCCAAGTGGATCTCGGAGGCAATCGGTGAGATCGAGGTCGAGCGGTTGAAGGAATCGCGCAGCATAGGGATGCTCGGCAGCAAGAAATCCTACGCGATGGAGATAGCGACTAAGCCGCTCATTATGCCGTCCGAGATCTCCGGTCTCGCGTCTCTGCACGGTTTTATCAAGCAGGAGAATCGCGTCGTGCCCGTGTTCTTTCAACTCACGAAAGGGCGTTCCAGGCAGCCGGATTTTATCGAGCGGAACAGGCCGCAGGTTACACCGAGTGACGACCGGCCCTCGCTCGATTTGCCGGCAGCGGCCGCACCCGCTCGCCCGCTCAAGCAGCCTGCAGCAGCGGCCCAGGCTTCGCTTCCGCTGGCCGATTCATCCGCCACAGCCAAGCCCAAAGAGGCGTTCGTCTGGGATGAGTCCAAGGGCATTGAATGAAGGGATTATAGAAAGGTGAAAACATCGGTTTCTGTTTCGGATAACTTGCCGATCAACCAACGAATTTGAAGAGAGTACAGATGGAGATTGTTCCGCTAAAGAGTCCATACAAGACGAAGTCGGGTAGTCCATGGATGCGCACCTCCTGGGTTGTCTACCTCGATATCCTTGGTTTCAGTGAGCACGTGAAGAAGGCGACCATCGACGGAACCGCGGGTCAAGTTCTTTTGGAATTGGTCACTGCACTAAAAGAGGCCAAGGTCGATCTCACGATGGATTACGGAGAATTTACCTTGCATAGCGTCAAGGAAGCTCCCTACGTGGTGAAGATGTTCACTGACAATGTCGTCCTCGGCTTCCCAATCAGAGAGGACGGCGAGAGTGAATTTGGCAGGATGATTTACATCCTTGGTCTGTGGCAATTCACTTTGCTCAAGCATGGATTTTTCGTCAGAGGTGGAGTGGCAGTCGGTCCGATCTATATGGACGAAGATGTGGTCTTTGGTCAAGGTTTACTGGATGCTTATGAAGCAGAAACGAAACTCGCCCGTGACCCGCGAGTTGTTCTCTCTGAGTCGGCAATGAGCCTCATTCATCATCATCTCGCCTACTACAGCCGGGTCATGGACTCGCCGCATAACAGTTCGCTCCTCGTTGATGCAGACGGACAGATGTTCGTTAACTACCTTTTTCTGCCGGTCGATGGCGCGGAAGGACTTCCCGAAGAGTTTGTTCACGACATCCAGAACCACAAGGATTTGATTGTCGATCGTCTGGAGAAGTTCTCAGGGCAACCAAGCATCTGGAGCAAGTACGCCTGGGTAGGCTCATATCACAACCACTTCTGCAGCCACTACGAAGGCTTAGCACATCTCAAGGTCGATTCGTCCTTGCTTGCCCAAGCGCCGAAGTTCCTCTCGCAGGTCTACAGGCGACAAGGTGATCGAATGCTTCGCGGAGGCACTGAGGTGGCAAAGCTAAAATATCCAGATCAGTGGAAAATAGAAAAAGAGCCTGAATAGTTGGCCAAAGTGCTTTGCCTCCGAATTGGTAGCCGAACCTTAACTAGCTTTCGTTGAACCAGGCCCATGATTTCCATTTCCCCCAAGCCGTTATCCGCAGGGCAGGCGCGGATGTACCACGCACGGGAGTTTGCGTCCGAGAAGCAGAACTACTGGAGCCAGGATCAGCAGGGCCATAGCGAATGGCAGGGCAAGCTGGCCGAGAAGTGGGATCTCAGAGGCTCGGTCGGCAATGAAGAGTTCGCGCGGCTGACGGAAGGCCAGCATCCATGGACAGGCGAGCAGCTGGTTCGCCATCAGCCTGAGAAGACCTACGAAAACCAGATTGGCCGGGAAGTCACAAGCGTCGAGCACCGCGCCGGCTGGGACGGAACCATCTCTGCCCCGAAGTCGGTTTCGCTCACTGCGCTTGTAGGCGGCGATGAGCGGGTGCGCCTGGCACACCGGGAAAGTGTCCGCGTTGCCTTGGGAGAACTCGAGCAGTTCACGCAGGCGCGGATAGGCAATGTCCATAAACCGGAGACCACAGGCAGGTTTGTGGCCGCGACTTTCGAGCACGACACCGCGCGGCCGGTCGACGGCTACGCCGCGCCGCAGCTTCATACCCATGCTGTCATCTTCAATGTCACAGAGCGCGAGAGCGGTCCGGGCAAGCTGACGCGTTCCGTGCAATCGCATGAACTGTACGCTGCCCAGAAATATGTCACAGCCGTCTACCGGTCGGAGCTGGCCACGCGGCTGCAGGGATTGGGCTATCAGCTCGAACGCGGCGAGTATGGGCAGCCAGAGATCAAGGGCTATACGAAGGAATATCTCGAAGCCTCGAGCCTGCGCCGGGAGCAGATCCAGGACTACAAACGGGAGCAGGGCCTGGACGGCAATGCAGCGGCACAGATCGCAGCGCACCGGACGCGCGATCGCAAGGAGCTGCTGTCGCCTGAGGAAGTGCTGCAACGGCATCGCGACCTGGCAGCGCAGTACGGCCATCAGGCCGATCATGTTGTTTCTCAGGCTTTGGCCCAGGCGAAGGCCCATCTCGAGCGAAAGGAACAAGGGCAGACGCCCACAAACGCAACCGACAAGGCAGCACAACAGGCGGTGACCTATGCCCGCGATCATCTCTTTGAGCGTGGAGCCGTCCATGCCCGGAAAGACATACTGGCAGCGGCACTCGACAGGAGTATGGGGCAGGCGAATTCCAGCCAGGTGCGGGAGGAGTTCGACCGCCGCGTGCAGACGGGCGAGTTCCGCCTGGTCGAGAATGTCGGGACCGGACCGCACTTTACGACGGCCGCCATGTTGCGTCTCGAGCACGAGACCATCGCCCACATGCAGCAGGGAAACCGGCGTGGCTACAGTGACCCGATGCTGGCCCGACCAGATGTTCGGATCGCGACCGAGGACCGCCATCCCGAGCTGAATGCCGGGCAGCGGCAGGCCGTCGATCAGGTCTTTCTTTCGAGGGAAAAGATCATCGGCTTGGATGGCGTCGCGGGCGCAGGCAAGACAACGACGCTAGCTGTCGTGCGCGAGGGCGCGGAGGCTTCCGGCTACACCGTCGAAGGGTTTGCGCCGACTTCCCGCGCAGCGCAAAAGCTGGCCGATGCCGGCATCGAGACCAGGACCCTGCAGTCGCATCTTGCCCGCGTCCAGAGAGTCGATACAGGCGAACATCGTCTGTATGTGGTCGACGAGAGTTCACTGGCATCGACGAAACAGATGCACGAGTTTGTGAGCCGCCTCCATCCGAACGACCGCGTTCTGCTGGTCGGCGACACCCGTCAGCATGAATCGGTCGAAGCCGGCCGCATCTTTGCGCAGTTGCAGGATGCAGGCATGAAGACATTCAAGCTCGATCAGATTGTGCGGCAGCGCGATCCGGAGCTGAAACAAACAGTTGAGCAGCTGGCACGCGGCGAAGTTGGAGAAGCCATAGAGGGGCTGCAGCAGCAGGGCCGGATCCATGAAGTGAAAGGCCATGCGGAGCGGATTGCGGCTATCGCGAAGGAATATGCGCAGTCGCCGGAGAGCACGCTGGTCGTCTCGCCCGACAATCGCTCCCGCGCGGAAATCAATGCCCGTATTCATGCCGAGATGCAGGCAAAAGGCATCGTCGGCCAAAAAGAGCATCCTGTCCGGGTGTTGGTTCCCAGGCAGGATCTCACCGGGGCCGACCGTACCTGGGCGGAACGCTACAACATCGGCGACGTGTTGCGCTACTCGCGTGGATCGAAAGAAACCGGTATCGACAAGGGCGAGTACGCGCAGGTTCAAAGCGTCGATGCTTCGAATAACCGATTGACTGTCGAGATGAAAGACCGGCACGGAGCGGAGCCCATTCACGTCACATACGACCCACGCCGGCAGCAGGGCGTCTCCGTCTATCGCGAACAGCAAAGGGCTTTCTCGACCGGCGATCGCGTGCAATTCACCGCGCCTGCGCAGGATCTCAAGATCGCCAATCGTGAACTCGGTACGGTCGCGAGCATCGGCGAAGATGGACGATTGTCTCTGAAGATGGATGGCGGCCGAGAGGTGGACCTTGATCCGCGTCAGCATCCGCATCTCGATCATGGCTATGCCGTGACCAGCCATTCCAGCCAGGGGCAGACTGCAGACCGTGTGCTGATCCACGTCGACACCGATCTCGGTGCCAAAGACCTGCTCAACAACCGCATGGCTTACGTTGCCATCTCGCGTGGAGCCTACGACGCGCAGCTGTTTACCAATGACAGCGAAAAGCTGGGTGTGGCGTTGGGCAGAGATGTCTCGCACCAAAGCGCTCTCGCGCCGGAGGTGCAGCCTGAGCAATCGATAGCGCCCAAGCAGGAGATCGAGCACAGCTACGGCATGGGTCTTGGTATGTAAACTCCTGCCTGCCCCGGATCCTGGGAGCGTAGCCTTTGCAGTTTGTCTGTCAAGGCCGCAGCCGTTACGCGGTGCCTTCGGCAGCCTTGACAGACAATCCGCAAAGGCCAAAAGCTGCTGGCTATTCCGGCGCAGGTAGAAGGAACAAACCCACATACAAATAGCCACTCATTTACCGCGCGCAGCATTCAATCCTGGGAGCGTGGCATGTGACCGGCTATGGCCTTCCTGCCGAGCACGCAGATCCAACCCTTTTCGCTCTCCTCGAAAACTTCAACGTTGCCGTAGCCAGCCTTTTCGAAGAGCTCTCGCTGTTCTTCGACGCCCAGGTTTGGAGAACCTAGCAGCTTCATTGCTGGCCCCAGAAGACTGTTGTGCTTGCCCTTTCGATATGTTTCTGCGATCACCAGCAGAGTCCCACCAGGCTTGAGAACACGCAGGAGCTCTTGCATGTCATTTACGAGGTCCGGCCAATAGTATTGAGTTTCTACCGCGGTGACCAAATCGAACGAGCCTTCTACCTGAGGAATCTGAGAAACTGAAGCCTGAATGATTTGCACCTGGCCGGCCTGAATTGACACGGCGTTCGTTGCGCGTGAGACCGCAATACTCCCAGCAGCGTGATCGATGCCGTAAACTTTGCCTTCGAATGCTAACTTTGCCAGCTTCTGTATCGTCCTGCCGCCTCCACAGCCTACATCTAGGATTGTCATAGCCTTTTCGATAAGGACATGCTGCAGGCCCCAGTCCGTCAATTTGGAGTGAGATCTATTCATGAGCCAGACAATTGGCTGGCCCATCCATCTACCAGGCCTTTGAACCTGTTTGCCCAGGTATATTGTTGCCCCGGTGAGCAGAAGCAATTTCACCGCGATTAGTGTGTGCAAGGGAATCTCCTGGATTTGTACGGTGAAACCGCGTGCGCGATGAGGTGACCTAAGAGTCTGTTCGAACTGACAGTTCCACTAGCTCTTCTCCGGTGCGAATCTTCCGCAGGTGCGAATGAAAGAGCTGGCCGCCGGGCAACTCGTCGTCACTCTTCTCGTCTATCCGATCGTCTTCCTGTGCTTCAGCGATGATGTGGCGTACATGGGGTTGCACAAGTGCTTGGAATCCAACTAGCGCAGCGCCTATGACGATGCCAGACAATGAAGAAATGACTAAGTGGCGGCGGCGCATCGCTAGGCGCGCTCTCCTTTTGCGGTGCCGCTGAAGCAAGACGTACGTTGTTGACCACGCTATGAACATGGCGCAGAATGCGCCGAGCAGATATGCAAGAAACATTTATCCCTCCGAAAGCAGCAAACGAGAGAAAGCGCACTGCGGTGCAAGGGGATGCACCACGACTGAGAGTCTTCGGGACGCTAGCTTTTGAGGGAAGGAGGAGGGCGCTGGAAGAGATTCGCGAGGCAAAGGATGGGAGCGACAAACCGCAGCTCCAGATCAGACACCGGCCACAGTGATTGCGGCACAAGTACCAAGCCTAGAAAAACAACCGGGAAGAGAACGAAAGCTGCTAACAGGGCATCGTGCGCGGGCACCGGGTGAAGCAGCAACGCAAGCAGGCATATCGCCAAGCCGAGTGCTGCCAACCACTGCCAGTTCGATCGTAGGTCAACGCGCTTCATAGGGGGTCGTGGACTCTAATGCCTGTTCGTCAGAATTCTAGCAGGCGGCTGACCGCGGGTGCTATCACCTTCGACAACCGGAGTTGTCGTGGGTTTAGAGTGCCATTCAGCTAACCGCTAAAACCGTGATGATGCTGCACGAGGAGCCTAGAGCAAAACAAAGGGACCGCATAGCCCACTCTGGCCGATCCCGCCTCAAGAGGGCAAGGAACAGTATGGCAATCCCCAACGTCAGCGCAATGCCACTGATTGAGGCAAAGGGCATGTGAGCAGGCAGGTCCTGCTCGACACAATACAGGAGTGCTAGCAGCGCACCCAGCCATGCGAACGTGAGATTTGCCACCTGCGCCTTTGAAGGGTTTGCCATGCGCTCAGTATCAGCCCCGAGGCTGACGATGCCAAATCTTTAATTCATTTGTACTCACTGAAACCACCGTTTCATGGGGTACGCTTCCCTGTCCTTTGGTTTATGACCCCAACTTCGAGAAGTCGCGTTACGCAAAGCGGGGTACCGGATGACGCGCGTCGCGCATAACCATATCAACCCAGCTGCGGCGACGAGAAGAACCGCGTTGCTGATGCGCATCCCCAGCACTCCGCCGACGAGCGGTGTTTGAGTAAACGCATGAAAGCCGTAACTCAACGCCCCGCCGGCTGCCAAACTAAACGTGTGCAGAGAACTCCATCCTGATCGCCGCGAAAAGAACGCGACCATAATAAGGAAGAGCGCGTCCACGGCAAGGACTGCACCCACCGCACCCCAGCCCCATTTCGGCGGCGTATACAGAACACCCGTGCCCAGGGCCAACGCAACGGTTCCGGATATCCATGGGCTCGGGACTATACCGCCAACCATGCGCGACCTCCGCGCCGGAATCAAGAACGCAGATAGAACAAAGATCGAGGTCAGCGTTGTCGCGCCAAAAAGCTGTGTATGCGACGCTACGAACTGGCTCTGATTGAATCCGATGCTAAAGTTCACAACTGAACCAATCACGAACACGACAGCGACCACCGAATCGCCAACGAGCCCCAGCCACGGCGCTTCAGCCTCAGCAGGAAAGAGCGACTCAACCAACGCGATCGAAACGCCCATGCTCCAGAACGCATGAAGATTGAACATGAACAACGTCCACCACGCTCCGATGCCTAACGTCGGAATGTAGGCATGGTCGAGCAGATGCATGTGCAGCTTCAAATAGTCATGATTGAAAAGCGACTGTGTGACCAGGCCTTCGCTGATCAAAGCGTAGGCTGTGCCCAGCACCAGCATCATTGGCCAGCCGCGTCCCGTTCGCCGTGCCGTCTCCCGGATCAGTACCGCACCGCCGCCATAAGCTGGGGCCAGTACGATCAGTGCCGTCAGCAGCGTTAGCGGTAGATCTCCCAGTAGATACTCCGCTACCAGCGGAGACACAAAGAGCAGCGCAATTACCGCGGAAATCTTTCTTTTCGGTGCGACCATCATCCTCTCCCTGCTTAAAGCAGGATGCGCGGGGCCGCTCCGACAATGGAGCGACCCGTCCACATCAGCCGTGCCGCAGGCAGGCTTGAACCGCCTGATTGAAGAAGGTTCGGTACTCAGGCTTCGGCATGCCTGCCCTGAGCCTTGCCGCCCGCTCATCATCCGGCCAATGACTTTCGTCCTGGTACATCCGCCGGAAGCCCTCGCCTAGCTCCTGATCTCCGAGCGTGAACTCGTCGGCCAGGCGCATCCAGCGAGCAACCAACGCCCGGGCCTCGGCGCTGTCCGGCGGGACTTCACGATCAAGCGCGCTCTGGACATCGCTGTACACAGCCTGCCACTTCGCGCCAAGCTCCGCATTCTGTTCAGGCGTTCTGGTTGCACGCCGCTCCCGAAGCGCCTCGAGCGCCTTCGGACTGTAGTACTTCTCCGTCCAGTTGTTAGCTTCTTGCATTTGTATCTCCTTCAGGATGGTCTGGTAGAGGAGCCACTCGGGTTCTGTAGGGTCCTGTGCGCGCCTTTGTGCATGTTCAATGGCCCGCAGAACGCGATCAAGACCTTCGCGCCGCTCCCATAGCGCCGTCCGCTGCCGCGCCAGCGTGACAGTCAGCGGTTCTGCGCTCCGGCCGGCTGGAGTGTCCAGCAGCGCAGCGATCTCGCGCAACGAAAGACCCAGGTATCGCAGCACCAGAATCCGCTCCAACCGACCGAGATCCTCGTGGCAGTAGAGTCGATAGCCTCGCTCCGAACGATGCGCCGGTGACAGCAGCTTCAGCCGGTCGTAGTGATGCAATGCCCGTACCGTTACGCCTGCAAGCTTTGCGAACTCCTGTACGCGGAATGTGCTCATGGATCTCACCTTCGGCAATCATTGAGCATGACGTAAGGGCAGGGTCAAGCGCCTTCGATGATGGTAATGAAGGTCTGCTTGTCGACAAAGACGGTCGCTACGGATGAACGGCTCTAAAGGTAGGCTTTCCACGCATGATAATAACCTTTATCATGCGTGATGAGAAGGTGAAAGTATGGCCGAAGATCCCGTCAAATTGTTTGCCACTCGAGCCGAGCGCTTTCCCCAGCCTAGTGATGGTGAAACCCTACGCGAGGCAATCGAGAAAGGCGTCGAGCAGATTCCGGTTGCCGGACCAATCACCACCTTCATCGCGTCGCGTTTCTGGGTTCCAAGCGCCAGTCGCAGGCTTGAAGAGTGGCTGAAGGAGTTTGCCGACGACTTTGACCGTCATTGTGAAGGGTGTCGAGTCGAAAACTTGGTTCAGGACGAAGCTTTCGTCTCTGCATCGATTCAGATTGCTCGTGTGGTGGTCGGGACTCACCTACAGGAAAAACGCAAATATTTGCGAAATGCTCTGCTCAATATTGCCGTCGGGAAAGGCCCTGACGAGACCCGGCAACAGATTTTCTTGAACGCCATCGAAGCATTCACTCCAGCCCATGTAAAAGCCTTAGATCTAATCTGGCGGAGTACCCCTCTAGATTGGGATCAGCTGGGAATTCCATCTGGGCAGCGGACATACGCAGCTGCGTTCGGAATTGTGATTCCAGAACTAAGAGGGCAGCTCGCTGTAATCGATGCCATCCTTGCTGAGCTGAGGAATCGAAGCTTAACAACCCTTAGCAAAGCAGATGCTCAGTTTCCGCAGGGAGGGCTCGTTACTAATCTGACGGCTCAGTTTCTCAACTTCGTGCTTAGTCCTGAGGAGCTTCCAAAATGACATCGGCTCTGACCACCTCTGTCACTTCCCTGCCCTCAGTCTTTACAATTCGACCCGAAGCACGGACACGGTTGCGAGACTTCTTCAGCTCGCATATTCGCAACAAGAACACACGGCGCGCTTATCTGGAGGCGGTCCGGCAGTTCTCCACCTTCTGTGCCGAGATCGGCATCGTGGATCTCGCCCGGGTGGAACCAATCCACGTGGCAGCTTTTGTCGAGACGCAGCTCAAGCTGCACTCGAAGCCGACGGTGAAGCAGCGCCTGGCTGCGCTGCGCATGCTCTTCGACTGGATGGTCGTCGGCCAGGTGCTGGCCTCAAATCCCGCGCATGCTGTGCGCGGTCCCAAGCATTCACAGCGTCGGGGCAAAACCCCAGTACTCCAGGCAGACGAAGCGCGGGCGCTGATCGATGCGATCGACACCACTTCCCTGCCCGGTCTACGCGATCGCGCGTTGATCGGCGTTATGGTCTACACCTTCGCTCGGGTCGGCGCGGTGATTTCGATGAAGGTCGAGGACTATTTTGTGCAGGGGCGTCGTGGCTGGGTTCGGCTTCACGAGAAAGGCGGCAAGGAGCACGAGATGCCGGCGCACCACAATCTCGATCGCTACATGGAGGAATACATCTCGAGTGCCGGCATCGCCCAGGACCGCAAAGGCCCGCTCTTCCGCACGAGCAAGGGACGTGGTGGCGAGCTGGCCGAGCGTCCTTTGCTCCAGTCAGACGTATGGAGGATGATTCGCCGGCGTGCCGCCGACGCAGGAATCAAAACCGAGATCGGTTGCCATACTTTCCGTGCGACCGGGATTACGGCCTACCTCAAGAACGGCGGCAAGCTGGAAATTGCACAGCAGATGGCCAATCACGAGAGCGCGCGCACAACTGGTCTTTACGATCGGAGAAACGATGAGGTTTCACTCGATGAGGTCGAGAGGATTGGGATTTGAGAAGCGGGCTTTCGTCGTTGGTGGTTGTCAGATGTAGTGAAGTTACCGAAATCTCTGTTTTTCGTGCACTACACCACTAGGGCTCGAATCGCAGCTTGGATAACGTCCCGATCGACAATCATCCGGGCTCAATCAGGTACTATTCGTCACAATGAGCCGAAACAGAGCACGATGCACGTTATTTTCTATTACGTCCGCGCTTTGGATTGCCGCGTTCTTACTCTTTCCGGTTCAAGCCAAAGCTGATGCCGGTATCCCTATGCTTCCTTTTGCCTATCCAGTGATTCTGCTTTTCTTGCTTCCTGTTATTGGGATTGAAGTTCTGTATCTGCGTGCAAGGCTTAAAACAAGCTGGCGTGAGACGTTATCTGCCACATCCAAAGCAAACTTGGTGACCATGCTGCTCGGCTACCCGCTTGCATGGATTGTATTTCTCGGAGTGGAGCTACTGCTTTGGCTCGGTCTGTCGGCTACGGGCATCAGTGACCGTTTGAAATGGGCTCCTGGGCATGCCATCGGCAAAATGACTATTGTGGCTACAAGCGCCGCGTGGATGGGCCCGGTAAAAGACAGATGGGCGATCCCGTTCGCTTTCGGGATTCTTCTAATTCCATCGTTCTTCGTCTCAGGATTTGTCGAGGCACGACTTCTTGAGCGGCAGGGCTGGCTTCATTCCGCCCACCCCTGTTCGCGGGCTGTGTGGCAGGCCAACGTAATCTCATATGCCTTCTTGGCAATCGTTGGCTGCTTAGCCCTGTGGGGCTACCTGAGATATTCAAAGCTGTAGTGCACGTTGTTGGCTGGCGTAACAAGAACTACTCGTGCGATTTTGGGCTTCACCCGCAAGGAAAAATAAAACGACGCCTGAAAGTCGCGTTTTCGGTAGCTTCCCGGGCTGGCATGGCAATCGCTAGCGTTGGCCCCAGTGTTCGGAATCTAAATGAGGTACCTTCGACCGATGGATGAGAGTTCCTGGGTGCTCCAGCTTAGTCGAACGGGCAAACGCGGAGCCGATCTGTGTCTGTGCTTGGAGTAGAACGAAAACACACCAAAAATACACGCGATGCGGTCTTGCCTTCTCGAGTGCAACAAGCATAGCGACCAGTAGTAAGCCCATAATCACTTTCCAGGCTGGGTGATCGATAGCTCGGCGAAACGGAGTGAGCGCCTCTTCAGGCCAGCGTTCGTTACGGACACCCTTGCCTAGGCTGGATGCAGCCCAGTAAAGACCGACGGTGCCGATCAAGATGGCCGCAACGCAAATAACGAGCATCGGCAGGGTCCAAGGATGAAGGCTAGCTCCAAAGAAACCCGCAGCGCTCAAAAAACCGCCAGCCGCGATCAGACTGGTGAATTTGTAGGGGGAATCAAGCACAAACACCCTTCCATTCCTAAACCTGACGGGTAAATCCGCCCTTGAGTTTCAGTGACTTCGCGCCAGAATTAAATAACGCATCTTTCCCCTAAAAGTCAGTTTTTGAGTAACTTGGTCTTTGATTCAGTGGACGAGGTTTCACTCATCAAGTCGAGTAGATGAGATTCAGCCTTGCTTTAATCGCTAAACCATTCAATCAATGTAAGATAACGTCCTTTATCGGATATATAAATATTAAGGCGTGCTCCGATGTCGCACGCGATAGCCGCATTCAAGCCCAAGACATAAAGCTTAGGTTTTGAAGCCGGTAGCGCATCGCGGCTTCACTAACCTTGTACTTTTTGGCTAGTAGCAGAACATCACTATCGTCCAACTGGATCTCGCCATCAAATCGCTTATGACGCTCAACATCTTGACGCAATAGATGCTTTGGCATGAGAAGACTTGCTGCAAAAAAGTTCGCGGCTATCTCTTGATCATCTTCCGCTTCGGAAGACCTGCCATCGCGTCGAATGACCGTGAACTGCCAATCAATATGGTCTTTATCCACGTGGTTGAGTAAGAAATGCGCGAGCTCATGGGCCACGGTAAAGCGTTTTCGGTTAGGTGCCTGGGACGAATTGATAGCGATTCCTTGAAGATTGCCGCTTCGGATGAGCGCTCCGGAAACATCAGCCTCCATCTTGGTTTCAACGATGGGAAGTCCCTGCGCCCGCGCAATGGCTTCAATCGGGACGGGCACGGAATCAATGTCATGCTCAACTAATAAATCTAGTACCTGCTGTTCAATCTGCTTTCTTGTTAGCTGTTTCATGCTCAGAACCTCTCTTTAGTTGGAGTAGCAGCTCCCGTGCATCACGCAAGAACAAGACACCGGACGTGTCGACCTCGTCCCCAGGTTGACCATAAGCTCGGTGCTGTTCGACTTCTTGGATAGTCGGCACTAGCTGTTCCAGGGGGACATCTAAAGCCCGTGCAAAGAGAAACATTTGGTGAAGCTGTATATTTTGCTTACCCCCCTCAATGGTGGCTACAGTTACACGAGACAATCCAACACGAGAGGCGAGTTCCCCTTGGGAAACTTCTTGAGCGCGGCGTAATCGCCTAAGCTTGGAGCCAAACGCCACATTCACAGCAGTAATGAGATTTATCAGTTCGGGCCGTTTCGCCAAGCTCTTCATCATAGTTATGGTGACACATAAACCAAAAATGTCAAGCTAAATCATCATAATGTCTGTAATACCTACATAAAAACACAAATATTCATGAGCGCTTGACACTATAAAGATGAGGGCTCTATCTTGGTGAGGATGGAACTCACCTCAATTTCGGTGCCGTTGAACTGTATTGAGAAGAGAGAGGATGCCGGCTCGCTCGCAACGAGCCGGCATCGGGTGGCGAACCAACGGTTCACCCAGCCACTCCATGTGATGAAGCGCCGCTGCGGACTATGATGCCATAATTCCGAGCATTATCGCATTTGCTCATAGACGGGATGAACCTCCCACGGCAGGTACTACCCACCGTGAAACGGACCGGTGGGGCTGAGGCAAATGCGATGAAGACCCTCTTGGTCAATTGCACGAAGAAGCACGCCTTACATGGGCGTATTGAGTCGATCGGCTGCATCGACACCACCAATTGCGTAGAACTCCGCTTTACTGAGGCGGAAGCTATTAAGCAAATCGAATCGAAGGATATCCGTTTCATCGTTCGCGATGAGAAAGGGCATGAGGCTGTCGTAGAGGTCGAAGAGCGCGATGGCGGCAAGTTCTTAATCACGAAGCGTGATCACTACACTACGGACAACTTGGGCTCGTTGCCGGAATGTTCTTCAAAGCCCATCGTCGTACCTCCTCCCTACCGGCCGGTTCCGCCTGCACGTTCTCACTGTGTACGTGGTGATTGGACGCGGCTCTAATGGCCGCCTCAATCTTTTACGTGGAGGCGTCGCAGATTGCGGCGTCTCTTTCAGCGGATTACCCTCAGTTCACGCAGGTGATTGTGCCGGAGGGATCAAACGCGACCGGTGCTTGGTTGGGAGACATTCAGCCCTTTGCATCCGACAATGTAGCAAAAGCCTTTCTCCACCATATTGAGCTCAGCGAGCCGATATGGATCTCAAGTGGGCGCATTCGAGAAGAAAGTCTAGGAAAACTACATTGGGCAGACCCGCTCTTGGTCGGGATGGATGTTCGTTGTAAATTGCTGATCTTGATTCAACCGGCGCCCGCACATCCGCGTGCTTATCTATTGAACCCGGTTTTTCCGGAACACTATTCGGTGGTGCATCCTCACCCTCGTTTTGATCAAATGATCATTTGGAATCATAAGAATGTGCCCGGACTCTGTATCTACTCAGCACCTGAGTTTCAATACGATCAGACGAGAGAGCGCATGAGCCAGTTCTTGGAACAGGCTACTTTGTTTGTAGCGCGTCATCTGATCTGGCTCAGGACGCGCCAGCTCTTTAGGGGATTTCCTCCTACGGGAAACCTACTGCGAGTGCTAAGACCCGGTGAAACACTCTTTAACGATAAGCCTTTTCTAGTAAAGCCTGCAGTTGGATTCGAAAAACCGGTTCTCAACTACTGGGCGGGTTATTGGCCTGGTCCAACTTCCCACGCGTTTAACGCAGCAACGCACCTCAGGACAATTCGCTCACATCATGAATGCTGGTGTGGGACTGGCGTTGCGTACGGTGCTTGTCACCGGGACGCAGACTTAATAGAGGCCAAGAGCAAGGCACTAAGCTAAAGCAGAAACCCCTTTGTGTGTTTTGCCAGATGCTACGACAGCCGGCAGTTTTTCCGGCTTCGGCTTTGTGAGCTTGATCTGTGCTCCGAGCTTCAGTTTTCCGGCGAACTTGATGAGCTTGCCGACGCTGAACTTCGATACGCGACCGTTCAGGAGATTGCTGACGTCCGGTTGGTGAATGCCCAAGAGTGTACCGAGCTGCTGCTGTGCAAACCCACGCTCCTTAATGTACTGGAGCAGATCGCGGTAAATCTCTGCCTTCACCTTGATCTCGAGTGCTTCGGAAGAGCTAAAGCCGAGATCATCGAGCACGCTTCCCCGCGTCAGGTGGGGGTGTCTTTCCTCGCTTTTGCTTTTGATTTTCATTACTTTGCTCCTCCCTGAGCCTTTGCTTCACCTGTTTCCACCGCTGTTCCGCTGTCGCCAGATCCCGCTTCTCCGTCTTGGAGGTGTTCTTTGTGAAGCAGTGGAGAACGTAAATGGTATCTTTCACACGCGCCAGGTAGACCAGGCGATACCACTTGCTCTCATCCGAATCCTTGAGCTCGAAAACTCCAGCCGCAATCGATGGCATCGGTCTGACTTGAAGGGCGGCCGACTTCCCTTCCTGCATTTCCCCGAGCGCTACGCCAAAATCTTCCCGGATGGGTTTTGGCCAAGCACGCAGAATCTCTCTAGAGTCGCCTTCCCAAGAAATTACCGCCTGGCGAGTTTTGGCGTATGCTGCCATCTTAAGAATATAGCATTTTTTCTATATTCGAGCTGACTAAGTAGTTCGTTCGACGACAGGCGGCGTTGTCGTGGGTTATTGCAGTAGAAAAAGCTACCTATATGCCGTTTTTATGGTGAGTCATGCAAAAACGCTCATTTCACAGCAGCCTTGGCCTCTTTAAGACGGTTCCGGCGTGTCGGATGCACTAGGAAGGCTGCGCCGATTCCAACGAGATACAACACCAGCATGGGAGTTGCGAATACGCACATGGTCGGAATGTCGGGCGTTGGCGTGATGATCGCCGCGATGATAAAGATGATCAGCACAGCATATCGAACGTTCTTCCACAGGAATTTCGCGCTTACGATGCCGAAAAGCGCGAGGAACATTATGAGGATAGGCAGCTCGAATGACACGCCGAGGCCGAGGATGACGGTCGTGAACAGGTCAGTGTATTCAGCGATCGTGACCATGGGACGGAATTGCTTGCTGTACCCGAGCAGGAAATCGAGCGCCCCGGCAAATACGTAGTGATAACCGAACCAGGCGCCTGCGAGAAAGAGGCCGACAGTCGCCGTCATAAACGGCACTACATAGCGCTTTTCCTTCTGGTACAGGCCGGGCGCGATGAACATCCACACTTGGTACAGAATGAAAGGAGACGCGATCACGATACCGCCGATAAGCGACAGCTTGATGTACATGTTGAAAGCATCAACGGGGTTCAGGTAAACGAGGTGTGGATCGAGACCATGCTTCTTGAGCGCTGACGTCATTGGCGCTTCCATAAGGCCGTATATCTTCTCGTGGAAGTAGTAGGCGATGAAGAAGCCGATGACGAGAAAGATGGCAGAGCGGACGATGCGGCGGCGCAACTCCTCCAGGTGTTCGAGGAGGCTCATGCCAGGAAGCTCTACGCGCTCGGTGACGGCGATGCGGGCGCGGTCGACTAAATTATCAGAGCTATCCATTATGGGCCGCCGTATCTGTAGGAATTGGTTTGCTTGCGTGGTTTGGCTCTAGAGTCTCGATTGGTGCGACGGCTGATTTATTTGCGGTGGCCTGTAGGTCGAGCATCTTGTAGTGGTCCTGCTGTCTGATTCTCATCAGCCGCAGTTCTTCTTCAAACTGTAGTTTGAAGTCGTTGCTAGTGCGCCGGAAATCGAACATTATTTTGCCAATCTGCCTGCCGACCACGGGCAAACGTTTGGGGCCAAAAACTACCATGGCCACAATAAAAACGGCCAGCATGTCAGCGATACCAAGCGAAGCACGGGCAACAACAGGCTGCGCTACAGTGCTCGCAAAATGATTTCCGGCAGGAGCCGAGAGTGAGGCCAGACGTGGGACTTGCAATTGCATTGCTCACTCATCCTATCTGCAATGGCGCGTTGTCGGGTGACTCCCGATCCCTTTACGTCGAGCTTGCCGCCTCTGAAACGTTCGTTGTACACGTCGGCAACTGAGCCAATTTATAGAGGCTGTCGCCTCTGAGACGTTCATTACGACGCCTGCATCGAGGTACAAATACACTTGATCCTTACTGTGTTTTAGCTGAAAGGAAGAAGGAGGAGCGCTTGTGCTGATCCAGATCAGACCGGCCATGCTCGAAGACAAATCGGAAACAGTACGACTTTGGACGGCATGCGACCTCGTGGTTAGCTACAACGATCCATCAGCGGATTTCGTTTTCGCACAATCTGCAGAAAATGCCGACATCCTGCTCGGGCTAGACGAAGCGGGTCGTTTCGTCGGAAGCGTAATGGTGGGCCATGACGGACATCGGGGATGGCTTTACTACGTGGCTGCTGCTCCATCATCACGGATGCTTGGTATAGGCCGCGCCATGGTAGAGGCTGCAGAAGAGTGGCTTGAAGGTCGAGGAATCACAAAGGTCCAGCTTCTTGTTCGTGAACAGAACGGCAAAGTGACTGCGTTCTACGAGCGTCTGGGCTTTGAGGTAGCTTCCCGTATTGTCATGAATAAATTGATCTCAAAAGTCCATTGAAAGCTCTTTGCAGGAGATCACTAGCGCTTGAACCTGGATTGATTGAGGAGCGTCTTGACCAGGGCCAAGACTTCGACAGGCGACTGAGCCCCTTGCACCAGTATGGCATCGGCCTCTGCTTTACCCAGCTCAGCGTAGCCGGCAACAAACACTGTGGGCACGAGGAGTCCCAATGCTTTCACTTCAGCGATGACACGCGGTAAGCGACTGAGGATCAGGTCAATATTGTCCCGCTTCAGTATATCCATCGCCTGGTCGTCGCTTCTGGCCGTTCTCACTGTATAGCCGCGCATTTCCAGCATGAACTTGCGAACGGAAAGGACCTGCTCATCGGCATCAACACAGAGAATAGTTTTTTTGCGCTTCGCCGTCGGCACTTTCTCTTCAGGCATGGCCGGCGCATATTCGTATGTAGTAAAGCGACTGATGCCGAACTCTCGCGCAATGGCTGTCCGTTTTTCTCCTAGTGTGACCCGACGCCGTAAATCATCTGCTTTTGCTAAGGTGAGAGAACGCTTGCGACCCTTGTAGGCTCCTGCCTTCTTGGCAATCGCGATCCCTTCTCGCTGCCGCTCTTTAATGAGCTCCCGCTCGAATTGAGCGAATGCACCCATGACGCTCAACAGCAGGTTTGCCATAGGCGAGTCATCACCGGTGAAGGTCAAACCTTCCTTGATGAACTGTACATGGATTCCACGCTGCGTCAGACCCAGGACGATGCGGCGTAGATCGTCGAGATTCCGGGCCATGCGATCCATGCTGTGACAGACGATGGTGTCGCCTTCCCGCACGAAGGCAAGCATGGCCTCGAGCTGGGGTCGCCTTACATCCTTGCCGGAAGCTTTGTCGGTGAATGTTCGCTCGACATCGACTTCTTCGAGCTGTCGAGCCGCATTCTGATCAACCGTACTCACTCTCACATAGCCGATCCGGTGACCTTTAAGGGCAGATCTCAGCTTCTTTGTTGATTTGGGATCTATAACCTTACGAGGGATCTTATTCTTTTGTGTTGATCTAGATTCTTTAAGCTTCGCCATGGATGACAGAATAGAACCGAAAGTGTGTGACCTGTGACCTTCAGCGGTAAGTGGCGGGTGTTCTTCGGCGCTATTTGGCGGCCAACAGTTGTGTTGGGAATCGACTGAATTGCCGCACGAGTCGGAGCTCGGAAGCCTGAATCTCACTGTTCGCGACAATTGATAAAGGATGAGGACCCACGAGCGGTCATTGGCCGACTTTCTGCAGTTGTAGTTTCGCGTCGAGCAAATCCAATCGTCTACACTACGCACACTCATGGCAACGCGCACCAACCTCGATTTGGATACCCTGCGCACTCTCGTCGTGGCGCACGACCTGGGCGGCCTGGCACAAGCGGCAGACCTTCTTGGCCGTACTCCTTCCGCCATCAGCCTTCAAATGAAGCGGCTGCAGGATGATCTCGGAACAGTGCTGTTTCGCAAACGCGGCCGCGGTCTCGTACTCACCGAAGCTGGAGAAGTTGCACTCACCTATGCGCGCCGCATTCTTGCCATGCAGGACGAGTTGCTGGACACCATCCATGGAGGCAGCCTCGCCGGCAACATCAGAATCGGTTGCCCGCAGGACTTTGCCTCATTCCTGCCTTCGGTCCTGTCGCAATTCGCTATGTTGTATCCGCGCATGCAAGTCGAACTTCTCATTGAAGGCAATGCCGCCCTCGCGGAGGCCATTGATAAATCTCGGATCGACCTCGCTGTGGTCATTGGTCACGAACACCGCCCCGCCGCGGAGACGCTGGGCCAACTTGACCTCGTTTGGATCGCCTCTTCCACGTTCGTGCCGCCACCGGGACAACCTCTGCCCCTCGCCGTATTGGGGCCGCAGTGTGCCTTCCGGAAATGCGCGATTCAACATATCGATGCGATAGGCATGCCCTATCGCATTGCTGCCAGCAGCCCCAGCCTCGACGGTCTGCAGGCGGCCTTGCTTGGTGGCCTCGGCATCACGGCGCGCACCTCGCTCAATCTTTCTGAAGGCCTGATGTTCGCCCCGTCGCTCTATGGTTTGCCTTTGCTGGGAAGCATGCCTGTCTCTCTGCACCGCAATGCCCACTTGATCGGAGATGCGGCGGATCGCATGGCTGCGCTTCTCGTTGAGGCTCTGAAATTCATCCTCGCCCCTCGACCACATTCGCAGATTCCCCGCAAACGCCACAACGGTCTCGCCGTAGTGGCAATGCATAAGCCGCGCTGACGAGTACGGTGAGAACAATCAAATTGTGCGCCTGCTGTTCGATTGCTACATTGGCCTCATGTCGATCAAGTGTCTCCCGCTTCTCGCTGTCCTGCTGTTTGGCTCAATAATGGCCACTGCTCAAACGCCTTCCATCGCTGGCACTTGGCTTCTCACCAAGGCCGAAAAGCTTCTTCCGGACGGCACCCGAGTGTTGGATTATGGAGACAGTCCGCACGGGCTTGTCATCTTCACCAGCGATGGTTACTACTCTGTGCAGATTTACCGCGCTGAGCGTCTCAAGTTCTCTTTCGGAGACAAACTGAAGGGAACTCCGGAAGAATACAGGGAGGCATCCCTCAGCACCAGTGTCCACTTCGGGCGCTACACTCTCGATCCCGCCAAAGCCACGATCACATTCCATATCGACCGATCTTCGTTTCCCAATCAGGATGACACCACGCAAGTTCGCCCTTACGAGATGATTGGCAACGAGCTTTCCTGGAAGGTTGCACCCCGTCCCGACGGTTCCATTCCAATTACCGTTCTGCATCGCGTTACCAGCGAAGAAGGGCCACCAGTAAAAGGGCTGAACTAAACACGTTGCAAAAGTGGGCTCACTGCGGAAGGAGCGGCGAGATCGTTCCATGCCTCGATGAGAATCTCTCCTTTTATGAAAAATTGCCGAACCACTCACCGAGCACTTAAGCGAACAGGCCAATGTGCGTCCAACTAATAGCGAAGCATTACGGTCGAGCAGAACGGAGGAGCGTCCGGTAGACCGTCGGCCTAGAGATAGAGAACAGCTCTGCCAAGTCGCTGATCGTGTACTGCCCAGTTCCGTGCATGCGGCCCAGGTTCCTTCTGCTGTTTGTCTGACAGCTTGGGCTGTTTGCCCCGGAGTCTGCCTTTTGCGCGAGCGATTTTCATGCCTTCCCGCGTCCGGAGTCGAATCAGGTCGGCCTCAAACTCCGCAAACGTGGCCAGGATGTTGAAGAACATCTTGCCCATGGGATCGGCGGGGTCATAGCGGCTTTGGCCGAGCGCTAACGTCACGCCACGCGCTGCCAGCTCATCTGCGATAGGGCGTGCATCGGGTACCGAGCGGGCGAGCCGATCCAATTTGGGCACGACCAGCGTATCGCCGTGGCGAACGGCGGCGAGTGCCTGATTCAGCCCCGGTCTAGCCCGGTTCGTTCCCGTCAACCCGTGATCGACGTAGATCCGGTCCGCAGCTACGCCCAACTCTGCAAGTGCTGCCCGCTGGGCAGAGAGGTCCTGTTGGTCCGTGGAACATCGTGCGTAGCCGATGAGGGTCTTTGGCATGAGAAGTGGCACGTTTGAGGGGCCTCGCGTGAGACTATCACCGTACCAGCTAAATGAGACATCGAATGCTGGCTTTCGAGCAATTCGAAGGTGCTTCGCAAGCTGTCCGTTGAAGGATCGTCTTACGGACATGGTTCCGAGTGTAGTCCAAGGGTGTCGCCTTGCGATTGGACGATAAATCGCCGGCTTTAGCAGAACTCACCGACGCCCAGCGTGAGCAAGCAATGACTCGCTTCCGCGTACTCCGCTCCCACGTAGAGCGGGGTGTTCCACTTCCGAGAGCGGCGCAAGCAGCAGGTGTTGGTTTGCGAACTGTCGAGCGATGGCTAGCCCAGTATCGCGCCAATGGTTTGACAGGGCTCGTGCGGCGGACCCGTGAGGACCGCGGACGCCGTAGGCTGCCCGTGGAAGCGGTGGGGTTGATTGAAGGGCTGTTCCTCAAAAACCCACGCCCCTCTGCAGCAGCCGTCTATCGGCGTGTTCTCACACTTTGCAAAGAGCGGCAGTGGGCTTCGCCTTCGTACAGCACCGTCTACGCCATCATCTCCGGGCTTGATCCGGGGCTGATCACGCTTGCTCACGAAGGTCCTGCTCGGTTCCGCGACAAGTTTGAACTGGTACATCGCCATCGTGCCAGTCGTCCGAATGCAGTCTGGCAGGCCGATCACACGCAGCTCGACCTGCTCATTCGGGACGCGAGCGGCAAGCCGGTGAGACCTTGGCTGACCACGGTCATCGACGACCACTCTCGCGCTCTGGCCGGATATTCGGTCTTCGTAGATGCTCCATCAGCTTTTCAGACATCGCTTGCGCTCCGTCAGGCGATCTGGAGAAAAGCCGACCCGCTCTGGGCTGTGTGCGGTATTCCAGACGTGCTCTACGTCGATCACGGGAGCGACTTTACAAGCAAACACCTTGAGCAGGTCGCTGTGGATCTGCATTTCGAATTGGTCTACTCGACCATCGCCCGTCCTCAAGGACGTGGAAAGATCGAGCGTCTCTTTGGAACCCTCAACACTGAACTGCTGCCAGAGCTACCCGGCTACCTCATGCACGGCAAGCCGGCAACTGAACCCAGGCTGTCCCTTGCGGAACTGGATCGCACCCTCGGAACCTTCCTTATCGGTAATTACAATTCCCGCACGCATCGCGAGATCCGGCTTGCGCCGCAAGTCGCTTGGTCTGGTAACGGCTGGCTGCCCCGCATGCCGAACAGCCTTGAAGACCTAGACTTACTGCTGATCTCGGTCGCGAAAGCCCGTACGGTTCACCGTGACGGCATTCATTTCCAAGGAATCCGATACATGGATCCCACCTTGGCCGCGTACGTGAAAGAGGCCGTCACGATCCGCTATGACCCACGCGATGTTGCCGAAATCCGAGTGTTTCACCGGAACCGCTTTCTCTGCCGCGCTGTAAGTCCCGAGCACTGTGGTCAGGCCATCACGTTTAAAGACATCCAGGCCGCGCGCTCAGCGCATCGCCGCACACTTCGTGGGCGGATCAGGGAACGCGTCACTCCTGTTGCAGAGTTCCTCGCTCCGCAAACCGACGCAGCGGTAACACCTGTCCCACAGCCAGCCGCCACTGAACCTCGAAAGCCGAAACTACGCACCTACCGGGAGGACCTTGTATGAGAACCACTAAAGCGCCCCGCCGTGCGGAGCCTTTCATCGTCACCAAAGAGCACCGAAGGTTCTTGGAGTTCGCAAATGCCGTTCGCAAAGAGCGCTACATCGGTCTCTGTTACGGCCCGGCAGGCGTAGGCAAAACGCAGTCAGCCAGACGGTATGCTCACTGGCAGACGGTGGAGCCGCTCCTTACTCGCTGGGGACCTCGCGACGAAACGGACAAAAAGGTTTACGCAACACTCGCCAAGTCACGCGTCCTCTTCTATACACCGGATGTTCGAGCTAATTTCGGCACGCTTCGGCACCAGATCGACGAGCTGCTCGGCCGCATCAACGTCTGTATTGATCAGCATACGGGCAAGACGACGCGTACTCTGCCCTGGGAGCACGTGGAGTTGGTCATCCTCGACGAAGCGGAACGCCTCAACACGATCGCCCTGGACTATCTGCGTGACCTCTTCGACCGTAACGATATTGGCTTGATCCTGATCGGCATGCCAGGCATAGAAAAGCGTATGTCTCGCTACCCGCAACTCTTCAGTAGGGTTGGCTTCGCCCATCACTACCGGCCACTTCTTGGAGACGAGCTGTCGTTTGTGCTCACCCGGCACTGGCAACGGCTAGGGCTGCAACTCGACGGAGCCGACTTCACCGACGCTCAGGCTATTGCAAGCATCGCCAGGATCACAGGAGGAAACTTCCGGCTTCTGCGTAGACTGTTCCTGCAGATCGAGCGCGTTCTCCAGGTAAACGAACTGACGGTCATCACAGACGACGTGGTCAACGCCGCTCGGAGTAACCTTGTCATAGGCGTCAATTAGCGCTGAAGGAAGCCCGCCACATAGCTCTGAAGATCACACCTCAAAACGGCAGAAAAGCCGCCAAGTTGAGAATACATCTTATTAACCCTGATAACTAGTATTA
>CAZZXL010000032.1:0-33549 GCA_964658035.1 uncultured Acetobacteraceae bacterium | reverse complement strand
CTGACCGGCTCGAGCACGGAAGCAAGAACATCGAGAGCTTCAGGGTTGCGTTCCAACAGCAGATTGCGACGCAGCGCGTCGGGACCGCTGATGTGACGCAAGCCCAGATCTTCAAGTTTGAGGGAATTGATTCTCAGCCTGCGGTACATATCGGAAACATCGCGATCGTTTTGCGGAGACCAGAAGCGTTCGGCGATGGCCATGGTACGCGGCCAGATGCGCGAATCCGCTACCTCCTGGTTGATCTGCTCGGCCCACATGGCCACTTCGCCACCGTAGATCTGCTTCTGCTGGCCGGCTGTCAACTTCGTGTCTGCTGGAATCGGATCGGCCAGAAACATCTGTGCGGAAGTCTTCTGCGCGTCAAGGTAATAAGGAGCGGAGAGAATGCCGGCGTAACCTTGCGTTGCGCCTTCGGCGAGAGATTCATCCCCACGCCAGCTTTGAATCAGGATGGTTTTGGGAAGCGCCGGGTTAAGAATTTCATCCCAGCCGATCATTTTCTTGTCGTGCTTTCGCAGGATAACTTCCAGGCGTTGATTGAAGTAGGCCTGCAACTCCTCTGGCTTGGTGAAGCCCTTCTTTTTCATGAATTCGGCTACGCGAGGATTGTCCAGCCACTGCTTGCCTTCTACTTCGTCGCCACCGATATGGAAGTATTCATCGGGAAAAAGTCTTCCCATTTCTTCGACAAGTGTGTTGATAAATTTGTAGGTGATTTCGCTGGTTGGGTCGAGGACGGTAGTCGGTTCACCATAGACGACGGGCAGGATTTTGAGCTGCGCATCGCGGCTCAATTCGGGATACGCCAGGACCCAGCTGGTGCCGTGGCCGGGCATATCAAATTCCGGAATCACGCGAATGCCGCGGGCATGAGCATAGGCGACCACTTCCCGCATTTGGTCCTGCGTGTAGAAATCGCCTTCTGATGAGATTTGGGTGAGCTTGGGAAACTTCTTGCTCTCTGCGCGAAAGCCCTGATCGTCGCTCAGGTGCCAGTGGAAGACATTGAGCTTCGCGGCGGCCATCGCATCCAGCGTGCGTTCTACATTGGGCACAGGCTCGAAATGGCGGCTTACATCCAGCATGAGACCACGCCAGGCGAAGCGCGGGGTATCGTTGATGGTCACAGCGGGCAGTATGCATGCACCGTGCTCGTCGGTCGCAAGTTGCAGGAGGGTTTCGAGACCGTGCATCGCGCCAAGGTCTGTGGCTGCTGACAGCTTTGCTGCCTGCGACGTGATGCTGAGTTGATAACTTTCGTCTTCGTTCATCGTCTGCACGGGAGCGCCGGCGGCGGCTACCTGGATGCTGAGCGAGGGCGAAGGCGGGGTCGGATGATAAACAGTGTAGCGGAGAAGATCTCCGCCGCAGGTGCGATCCAGGCGTAAGATAGCTCGCTTAACTGCTTCCTGAAGACGAGCGCTCGGTGTGCCAGCGTATCCATAGGTAAAAGAGGAGAGCCCCCCGCCTGCCGGCGTGACGGTAAGTGCACCTTCACCGGGGGTGATCGAACTTGGCAGAGGCATCAGCGCCAGGCTGGCTTCACTGGCAGGCGTCTGCGCAGTTGCTGCAGCCGCAAGCGTCGTCATGATGGCACCGGCAAAGAGTCCGAGCTTTACGTGAGCACGGACCCTGGATATGGTTTGCATTCTTTCGTCTCCACTGGGTGTGAGATGGCTTCCTGATACAACTCTGCCAACTACCCAAGTGCAGGCAAGAGAGAAAGATGCAGGAAGGTTCAGCCTACACGAACTTGCGCATGGGCTTGCCAATTGTTCGAGGGCAAAAGAGTGAAAATCGTAGTCGACAAGCTGCTAGCAAATGCGCACGTATTGAATCCCAAGCAGCAAGGCAAGCTTCGAAAGGACGCTGGACAGATGCCCAATGCCGATCGCGCAGTGGTGGGCGGCGCCTTCGTTGTTCCACGCCGCGAGGAAGCCACGGGCTCCAATGGGAAACCGGTAGCGACTGTTCGTGTTGCCGATCTCGAGGATTGGTCCGGGAACAGATTCAGCTTCGGCAACGACAAGCTTCAGAGAGCCCTTTCCATCTTCTGCAATGGAGAGAAGTGTGACCGGGCCATGTTTCACGGACATTTCAATCGACAGGCCACTGCCTACCTTGCCGTGATAAACGCCGAGCGGCCGCAGTTTTGGTTTGCCATCGGCGATGGCAAGATGACCGGGCCCGTCATGCCCCATGAGAATGACATCGTCGTTGAAGTCGTTGGCATAGTATTCGGTAAATGACCCGCCGGCTCCGAGGCAGTCGAGGATCTTCATCGCCTGTACATTCTTGATTTCAAGCTCGCCGGCGACCGGGATGCCACGAGCCGTCAGCAGGCTGTTGCCGACGATGATCGAACTGAGTGCATTCTCATTTTCCGAAATGCCTACGCCCTTGTAGTAGTAGGCGAGGGAGCCAAGATTGTACTTGTGGATAAGTGCATCGAGCGCGACTGACGTTTGTGCGGCGCGTTCGATCTCGACCTGCGAGCAATCAGGTTCAACGTCGAAGGATGCGTGCAACTGGCGAACTCGCTGATGAATGCTGTCCTGCGATACTTCCCGACGGAGAGCCGAGAGTTCATCGACCTCGACGATTTCGATGTGTGTGCCAAAGATGGACGATTGCAAAGTCAGATCAGAATAGATATCGAGCATGCCGCTGTAGTAATGGCCCATCACACCGAGACGGTTATGCTCCATGCGCCAGGCGACACTCGACGCCTTGACCCACTCTGCTATGTCAATCCAGGCCGAGTCTTCAAGATCCATCAAGCCAGTGACCTGGTGATAAGGAATGCCGCAGCGTTTGAAGACGTTGGAAATTTCAGGGACTGAACAGGACTGGCAGTAAGCGAGCCATTCACCAGTCATCCGGGTGCGGTCTTTCATCTGGTTGAAGGCTTGGTAATCGATCGCGGCCTGCGGAGACAGGTTCAACAAAATAACCGGAACGCCGGCGCGGCGCACAACCGGCAACACTGTTGACGACAAGGCATACGTGGCGACATGGAGGAAGATCAGGTCGACGTCGTTCCGGCGGAAGGCATGACCGGCAGCCACAGCATTTTCAGCATTATCGACCATGCCCAGGTTAACGACATCTGCGCCCAGAGCTTGCAGGCGGGCCGCAAGCTGTTCGTTATAGCCTTGCAGCCGAGGGAGCAGTCCGTTGAACTGGGCCCAGTACGTGTCGAGTCCAATACTAAAAAGGCCAACGCGATGCCGGGGCTTTGATATGTCTTCAGAAATTTCGCTGATCATGTCAGCAACGATAGTCTCTCGTTGTGAGAGTTGAAAAGAGCGGGCAATGGACTGCCGGTTCTGGCAGGGATCGACTGACGAAGACGCGGCTGCTCCCCACTCTGCTGCAAAGATGATCGGCTGCCGCCAGTTTGACATCTGATTTGGACATGAATCGTCGTTCCTTTCTTCGTACCAGCGCTATGGCGACTGGCGGCGTCTGTTTGCCGGTATTCGGATCCGCGGAAATAAATAAGAGCAGCCAGGCGACAGCCTCGTTCCGCCTGCGAGCGAAGGATGCGCGGCAGGCAATTGCTCCGGGGTTCGTGGGACTGGGCTACGAAATTTCTTCTGTCGCCCGCACCGGGCTGCTGAGCGCCGCCAACTCCGTCTATGTAAATCTTGTCAGGACACTTGGCAGCAAGGGTGTCATCCGCATCGGCGGCAACACGGCTGACTATGCGAGTTATGTACCGAATGCCTCCGCCGTGTCCAGCCCCTACCGGACAGTTGTGAATGACGTCCTACTGAAAGACTTAGGTGGTTTTCTAGAAGCGACTGGATGGAAGTTGATCTGGGCCTTGAACCTGGGAAGTGGTTCGATCGAGAATGCGATCGCGGAGGCCGTCCGGGTGCAGGCGGCGGCCGGCGTGAATCTGCTGGCATTTGAAATTGGGAACGAGCCGGACCTGTTTGCGCATGAGAAGCACCGATCTGCGGGTTACTCCTACGACCAGTGGTTAGCTGAATATCGACAATTCAAGCTGGCGTTGCGTGCGAAGCTGCCGGGAGTTGCATTCGCCGGTCCTGACGTAGCCGGCGCTACGGGGTGGGTCACACGGTTTGCCAAAGATGAGGGTGCCGACCTGGCAGTGCTTACTCATCATTATTACCGTGATGGCCAGGGGCCAGGCAACTCGATCGCGCAGCTACTGGGGCCAGACCCGAAGCTGCCCGTGCAGCTGGAAGCTTTGCGAGAAGCTTCGCAGCAAAGTGGTGTGCCATATCGTATCTGCGAAGTGAATTCTTTTTCCGGTGGTGGCAGACCAGGGACCAGCGACACCATGGCAGCGGCACTGTGGGTGCTGGATTACATGTTCACGCTTGCGTCTTACGGATGCTCCGGCGTCAACATGGAGACGGGCGTGAACCAGCTGGGGTTCGTGAGTTCGTACTCGCCTGTAGGCGATGACGAGCAGGGCAAATATTTCGCTCGCCCTGAATACTATGGAATGCTGGCCTTCTCGCTGAGCGGTAAGGGTGAATTGCTCGGCGTGGAGAGCGTGATATCTTCCTCGTCAGCCAAAGTTTATGCGACGCGCCAGGCGGATGGATCTGTTACTTTGACGCTCATCAACAAGTCAGGGATAAACGTGACCATCCCGGTGGAGATGGATCAAGCCATGCTGCCGCGCGGGCTACGTTCGCAGGACGCCTCGCTGATCCACTTGCGCGGGCTGGCAATCGATGCGAAGAATGGCGTCACCCTGGGCGGTGCAGAAGTGACGAGAACAGGGAAGTGGGCGGCTTCGCTGACCGAGCGTGTCGTCCTTGAGCATGGGCGCTTGCACGTAAAGGTTGCGGCATGGAGTGCATGTCTCGTTTTCATTGGTTGAGGGCCGCATGCATCGACAATTACATGCGTCGACGATTAATTAGATAATGAATGCCATTGCTGAATGACGAATGAAGGGTCCTAGTTCTGTATGAAAGTTTCGGTGGCCGTTTTGCTCTCGGCAATGATGTCAACGTCTGCCTACGGGCAGTTGACGAGCAAGCTAATAAAAGGCGATGCATCCATCCAGATTGACGTGCAGCGGCCTGCAACGGAAGCAATACCCCGAACACTTTTTGATCTTTTCTTGAGCCGATCGGTAACTCAACTTACAACGGTTTGTGGGCGGAGATTCTGCAAAATCCGAGCTTTGAGGCGGGACTTTGGGATGCGTCGCACATCCAGACGATGTTGCGTGATGAACCCGAGCTGTTGCAGGCGTCAGGACTGGGCTTGCCTTTGCCGTGGCTGCCCCTCGAGGTCCGGCAGGGGAATCGCTACGAATTTCATTATGGAGATGCTGCCAATTCTTCGCGGTCGCTGGAACTGATGGGAGTCGCGGGTCAGAAGACAGGTATTGTGCAGCGCGTGTACCTTCCGGCGCAGCGCGAACTAGCCTACGAGGGCAGTATTTATGTGCGTCATCTTTCCGGCGGCGCCGCCGTGACAGTGTCCCTGGTCAGCCGCAACGGAATGCATACTCAACTGGCCAGTGCTGCCATCGATGAATCATCCAACAGTTGGACGAAGATCCCATTCACTCTCACGTTGCAGGAAGAAGCTCTTGCGCCGCTGGAGCAGGCCGAGTTTCGCATTGCCGTTGAAGGCGACGCCCGGGTGCTGATTGACCAGGTATCCCTGATGCCTGCGGACAACTTGCAAGGTCTCGACCCTGACATGGTCAAAGCCGCACAGGAGATGCATACATCGCTTGTGCGCTTCGGCGGAAATTTCACCAGCGGCTACCATTGGCGCGATGCAGTTGGGCCAATCGACAAGCGGGTGAGTATGCCGAATGTTGCCTGGGGTATCCCGGAGTACAACACGTTCGGCACAGATGAGTTTCTGCATTTTTGTGAGTTGATCCATGCCGAGCCGCAGATCGCTTTGAACCTTGGCAGCGGCACAGCGGAGGAAGCTGCGGACTGGGTGCGTTACGTGGATGAACACTTCCAGCCTAAACATTCCGGCCTGCTGTGGGAACTGGGCAACGAACTCTGGGGAGAATGGAACACCGGGTGGCCGACCATCGACGAACTAGCGCCGCGTACGTTGGCTTTCAGCCATGCCATTCACGCCGTCGACCCGACCGCCCGTTTAATCGCCACAGGCCAGGATCCGGATCGCTTTACAGAGTGGAACGCGAAACAACTTACCAATCCAGCAGGCACGGAAGACTTTCTGTCCACACATTTTGTCGAAACGACCTCCGACGTCGACTTGAAAAAGCCGTCGCACGAGTTTGTTACCGCGGCAACGCTTGCACTGCCAATTGGTCTTGAGCGTAGGCTGGCCATGATGCGCGAACAGATAGCAGCCACTGCTCAAAAGAATAAGGTGAAGATCGCCTTTACCGAGTGGCTCTACGTGCCGGGCGACAGTCACATCAAGAATGTTCCCGCCTACGACAATCTAGCGGGGGGTTTGACGACGGCCGGCACTTTGAACATGTTGATGCGCTCTTCGAGTTTTGTGCCGGTCTCTGACATGACCGGCATTATTGAGTTTGGGGGGATCTGGAAAAAGCGTGGCATCGTTTATCGCACGCCCGCAGCCTACGTCCTTGGCATGTTTGCGGGCGCGCCTGCCGATCGTCTTCTGCCGGTGAAGGTCAATAGTGGCACTTACTCGATTGCAAATGGATCGAGCAGAATACCGGAGATCGCTGATGTGCCTTACCTGGATGTGGACGCTGCGCTCAGCAAGGACGGACGGACGGTGACAGTATTTGTCGTGAACCGCAGCCAGGATGCTGATCTTAAGACAAGCTTCTCAATCGCTGGGGTACAACCCGCAATTGAAGGCAAAGCGCAGACACTCAGCAGCGCTCACATCTACGCGGGTAACAATGAAGAAGAGCCGGAAGCGATCACGCCGCAGACCAAATTCTTCAAGGTGGGACCCGAGTTTCACTATACTTTCCCTCGTACAAGCTTCACGGTGCTGACGATTGGATTGAAATAAGTACCCCCGCGAAGCGACGAGGCATGTCGGCTTCGCGGGGTCTGCTTGACTTACCGCAAGCGATAGACACGCACGTAACCGAAATCCACTGTGAAGCCTGCCGTGTTTTGCGCTGAAATGCCGATCTGCGCGCTTGAGCCGAGTCGATGCCGCCAGGTACCGCCCTTCGTCCAGTGCTCACCATCGGGTGAGGAGTAAGACGTGTAGAGTTCACCGGCGTCATTGCCACGCCTGCATTCGATGCGCAGCCAGGTAGTTTCGCCTGCAGTGCCAACGCTCTCGTGATCATAGGTAGGGTAATTTGCTGGAACAGGGCCAACCTGTTTGCCGAACTCCGTCTGCCGCGTGTCAAAGGCCGGAAAGACATCGAGCTTGATGCTGTTCTGATCGTCCAGGTAAATAAAGAGCGCACCCTGCGCGTAATTATCACAGCAGCTGTTATCGAACGGAACGCTGGTGGTGACTTTCGTCTCTACCAGCCAATCGCCGGACGGGGGCACCGGTTCGCCCAGGATGGAAACCTGTGGCGCATCGCTGTTTTCATCGGGACCCTGGGTCTGTACTTCATACGCGCTGCCAGTGAGCCTGTAGGTGTTGTTCGCATTGGGATGGATGAAGTGCCATTGATGGGATAGAGCGGAGGCATTGAATTCATCCGATAGTGCTTTGATCTCTTTTCCCGGAACAGCGTTAGCCAGGGCAGGCAACTCCGGTGAATCGTTGTATTGCCACGGCTGGGCCGCGGGCGCTTTCTCGGGCTTGGCGGAAGCCCAGCGGCCGGCGCGCACCTCGGGCCATCCATTAACCCACTCCACGCGGTCGATCAAAGCAGGCCGCCGCGTCACTCCGGGGAAGCCGTCGAAGTAGGGTGCCTGGTCGTCTACGGCGTGGTACAGCATGTAGTCCTGTCCAGTGTCATCTGTAAAGATGACATTGCCGCCTGGCCCCACCCAGCGGCTACCATTCGCGGCGATCGAGACATTGCCGCCGGGCGCGAAGTTGGTCATTGCAACTCCATCCTTATCGATGAAAGGGCCAAGCGGAGTCGAGGCACGTCCTACGCGCACGCTATAGCCGGTCAATGGGCCGTCGCAGCAATTATTGATCGAAGCGAACAAGTAGTAATAGCCGTCATGCTTGAAGAAGTTTCCTCCTTCAAAGTAGTTGTCGACGGCGATCTGCGTTTCTGTGGCTGCATCGGACTTGAGGCCGTCGGCGGAAAGCTTGCGGATACTGATGCCGCCATTGAAGCTTCCATACGAAAGATAGCGCTGGCCGGAAGCATCCTGGATCTCGTCGGGATCAATGACGGCGCGGCCCGGCGCGTTGTTATAAGGATTGTTCTCCGGAGGGACGACAGGGGTACCGCTGTCAGTCCACGGACCTGCCGGGGTTTGACTGGTGGCGACGCCAATGGCTGCTCCCCCTTGCAAGGTGTTCGGGGCAGTGAAGTACATGTAGTACTTATTGTTGAAGTACTTGACGGCCGGCGCCCATAGCTGGTTGGTCGCCGTACCGACCCATACCGGCGTCTGTTTGAAGGCATCGCCGATGTACACCCAATGAACCAGGTCGTAGGACTGGTACTGGGTGATGAGGTGAGCATTCAACTGCCCCTGGCTGTTGACATCTTTGGAGTTCAGCGGGTCGCCCGTGCAGTAGAGGTACCAGCTGTCATGGCCATCTTTGCGGTCTTTGAAGATCGCGGGATCGGGACAGCTGACTGCCGGCCCGTCCTTCGTCTCAAGCGAGAGCGGATTGGTATAGGTCCCTGGCCACGCGTGGTTCGATGAGTAGACTGCGGGTGCCAGGGCCTGTGGTTGATTGGTCTGACACCAGAGGGAAGCTGCTGCTGAGGCGGCCAGAACGGCGACGCCTGTCGATCGAAAGAAGAGATTCATGTGGTGCTCCGGGAAGGTGGCCTGGGGATCATCGGCAATGTAATCGCCTGCATAAACAATTGGCAACCCGGACGCTTTCCGGTTGCAGTTCTTTGCCTGCTGAAGCGAAGGGGATGGCACGGTTTGACCTGGGATTGTGCAATTTACAAGTTGGAGTAGTTTTTCATTGTTACCTTCAATACGGATAAAAGTGACTCTTTGTGCAAGTTTGTGAAGGTCTCAATCATTTTTATGGCAAATGCCAACCCTTTTGGGCTAGTGTGTTCCCTGCGGCTCCAAGATTGTTGCAGCTATGTCGGTCTGCTGATTCGCCGGGTTGCAAATGGATATTTTGTCGAGGTCGTGAGCATGACCAGGCAATGTGAGGGTTTGGATGAAACTGAAGTTGAATCGTCGTATTTCTCTTTGTATGATCGTGACCATGCTCAGCGCGTCGGGGGCGGTGGCGCAGAGTCCGACCGGCGCTATCGCCGGATCTGTTACTGATCCAAGCGGCGCCAGCGTACCCGGTGCTACGGTAGTGGCTCACGACATGGATACAGGCGTAGATTCGCCGGCAACGACAGACGCGGCGGGAGTGTACCGGATCAACTTTCTACCGATCGGCCACTATCAAATCAGCGTGCAGGCAAATGGATTCGACAAGGAAACTCTGGCGCCTTTCACACTCGAACTGCTGCAAACTGCGTCCTTCAATGTGAAGCTGCAGGTAGGTAATGCTTCGACCACGGTCAATGTGTCCGCAGCAGCTCCCATTCTTGACACAAATGATCCGACGCTCAGTACGACTTTCAGTTCGAATGCTATCCAGAACATGCCGCTGAACGGCCTGGACTTCTCAGCTTTAACACTCTATGTGCCGGGATCGGTGGATACAGCCGGCACCTCAGGAACGACGAGCATCGAGCGAAGCACTTACTATACGGACACGCCCAATATGAACGGCAATCGTGCCCAGTCAAACAATTACACGCTTGACGGCATCGATATGAACGAATCGTTCAATAACCTGATTTCCTATAGTCCAGCTCCGGATTCGCTGCAGGAAATCAAAGTGCTCACTGCCAATTCTCCGGCAGAGTATGGAAACGTCAATGGCGGGGGCGTGATCTCTGTCTTGAAGAGTGGTACAAACAGCTTCCACGGTTCCGCATATGGTTTCGAACAGAGCCAAAAATTCAACGCGAACAGCTGGAGCAACAACCGTCAAGGCCTTGCCAGGAATCCTTATTCACAGGCTCAATTCGGCGGCACGCTGGGTGGGCCGATCATCCGTAACAAACTCTTTTTCTTCGTGGACTATCTTGGGTCGCGTCATCATTCCGGTGGTGAGGGTACTGCCAGCGTATTTACACCAGCGATGCGGAATGGCGACTTCTCGGTACTGCTGCAAGGTGCTGCCGGCAGTAAACCGATACAGCTCTATAATCCTCAGAACAACTTCGCGCCTTACGTTGACAACAAGAATGTAGTGATTACGAATCCTGTAGCAAAATACCTGTTCGCGAATTCAGCAATTTACCCGTTGCCAAACGCCACACCGACTGACGGCATAGCGGCGAACAACCTAGTTGGACCGACGAGAAGCTTCACCGCCAACAACCAGGGCGACATCAAGCTGGAGTATGATCCTCGCGGAGCAGACAAGATCACGGGCTTCTATTCCATGTCAACAGCGTATGACGGCTCTACGTCTGTTCTGGTCACCAGTTTTCCTGGAACAAACCTGTTTCCAACGAAACTCGGTGGGATGAACTGGGTACACACTTTTAGTCCCGCAATTGTTAATTCTGCGCGCATCGGCTATACGCGCACCGATTGGAATCAGGGTGTTCCGGGCGATCCTTCCGGCCTGTTCGGTCTAAAAGGTAATTCGATCGTCGGCATTCCGTTCGACGCACAGCCGTTTGTTGGTTTCTCTTATCAGAGTATCGGCAACAATGGAAGCACTATCACCGGCGTAGGAACCCCGGCTTTCAACACCGGCATCCTGGATAACACCTATAGCTACATCGATAATTTAACCTGGCAGCGTGGAAAGCACCTGATCAGCATTGGTGGACAGGGTATCCGGTATCAGAATAACTATCCCACCAGCAATAATGACGGTTTTCTGGGTCAATTAGGGTATAGCGGGGCATTTACGAGTAACCCTGCAGCCACTAATGGCGCGGGATACGCTGGTGCCGATTTTGTGCTGGACCGAGTTGCTTCTGCAAAAGTTACGCTCTCAAGTGTCAATGTCGAACAGCGACAATGGCGCGCCGCAGGGTTTATTCAGGATGACTACAAGGTTTTACCTAACCTTACCCTGAACTTCGGCGTGCGCTACGAGTATGACGAACCGTGGATTGAGAAGCACAATCGTACCGGCAATGTGGATGTTAAAACCGGACAGGTGATCTATGCAGGAAGTGTTCCGGCCGGAGCACCGGCAGGGTCAGGAGTTTGCCCCAACACAGCTTGCTATCAGCCGAACTATACCCAGTTCATGCCGCGCTTAGGATTTGCCTACCAGGCTTCCGATAAATTCGTGATCCGCGGCGGATACGGGGCTACAAGCTTTTTTGAAGGAAACTCTTCCAATCAGCGTCTTACCTCGATTACGCCATTCATCCAGGCGGTTGAGATTTCAACCCTGGCTCCGACTGCCCCCACCGCCACTACCCCTGCGAGCACTGGGACGCCGCGTACCGTAGAAGAAGGTTTTAACCATAGCGCCAGCGATATCAGCCTTAGCGGTTCCTACAACGTGTATCCGCAGAATATTCAGCCCGCCTACATTCAAGAGTGGAACCTGACCGGCGAATATGCGATCACACACAGCACGTCCTTGCAGGTCGGCTATCTGGGTGAGCAGGGTCAGCACATCGAAGATTACGGCAATGTGAACCAATGGCTTGTAAATAACGATGCATCAACGGCGCCACTTGCCAACACGAAAAACTTCGGAACAGGTTCACTGCTCATTACCGAATCCCGAGCCATGATGAACTTCAACGCCATGGAGTCAACGCTGCGGCAGCGCCTGAGCCATGGGCTGGAATTCACTTTGAACTATACATATGGCCGGGCCATGACGAACAGTCTGGGCAATTATGGTTTGAACGTGAGCGGTTTCAGCGGGGCCTTTCAGAACTACTACGACAGTGCAGCAGATTATGGGCCGGCAGGATATGACATCAAGCACAACGTGACGGGTACAGGTGTATATGCACTACCCGTTGGCCGCGGCAAGGAGTACTTTTCGGGGATGAATCGTGCTGTGGATGAGGCCCTGGGCGGATGGAAGATCTCGGTGGCAGCAGTATCCTACTCGGGTTTCCCGGAAACTCCGACAACGAATCAGGGCAATAATTCGCAGAGCGACGGGAACGCTCGTCCAAATCAATATGGTCATCTGAAAATTGTGCATCGCAGTCTTGAACATTGGTTTGGTACGGATCCCTCTGCCACCCCGTGTACCACTTCCGGAGCCACAACTAATACTTTGCGCGTGGCTTGCACTTTCGGTAATCCTGCCCCTAATCAGTTCGGCACCGCTCGCAATGGAGCACTTCGTGGACCGGGGTACCTGAACGTAGATGCGTCAGCGTTCAAGGACTTCCATATCGTCCGCGAACAGGCTATCGGTTTCCGCTTCGATGCGTTCAATGCAATGAACATCGTGTCGTACGGCAATCCGGATACCAACATAGGCGATACCGCCTATGGCGAGATTGCTCAGCAATCGTCCATACGTTCCGTGGAGCGTCATCTGCAATTTTCTGCCCGCTATACCTTCTAGATAATGTTGATGGATGCTGGATGGTATATTCCATCCAGCATCCGTTTCACGTTGGGTGGTTTGTAGAGTTGAAGGAACGTGCCGGTACACTTTTCAGCGGTTGGGATGACGAATGATTCTTGAAGTTTGTGTAGATTCGCTCGATTCGGCGAAGGCTGCAGAGAGCGGCGGGGCCGGTCGCATTGAGCTGTGTTCGGCGCTTTCAGAAGGCGGTATCACGCCGAGTACAGGTCTGTTGAGCGTTGTGCGTGAAGCGGTCAAGATTCCTGTGTTTGTCATGATCAGGCCGCGTGGCGGAGATTTTTTTTATACGGCGGACGAGTTTCGCATCATGCGTCGAGATATCGAGGAGACCAAGAAACATGGCGCGGACGGCGTCGTCCTGGGCCTGCTGTACAAAGATGGTCACATCGACGTGGAACGGACGCAGGAACTTGTGCAACTCGCCAGACCGATGGGCGTGACCTTTCACCGGGCCATCGACTGGACGCCCGACATGGAAGAAGCCCTGGAGCACGTGATCGCTTCGGGTGCCGATCGCATCCTGACATCTGGCGGCATGGCAACTGCCATGCAGGCAGCGGGCAAGGTGGCAGGGATGATCGCGCGGGCGCATGAACGCATCCGCGTGATGGTGTGCGGCCGCGTTCGCAAAGATAACGTAACAGAGATTGCGCGGCTGACCGGTGCGTCGGAGTTTCATTCATCGCTGCGTCGGAAGACGGTCAGCCCGGTGACCTATCAAAACACGGGTCTGCACCTGGGCGATGCCGGCGTTGACGAGTTTGCGCGCTACGGTGTCCTGGCAGAGGATGTGAGGGCTTTGAGAGATGCGATGCAGGCTTCGGAACCATTGCGCCCAAACTGAGGAGAAACGAAGCGGATGTCATCGAAAACTGACCAGCGCGCGAAGGACATTCTTCGCCTTCTGCTGCGGCAGGGTAAAACCTCGATTGAAGAATTGACGAGCGTTTTCGGCACTTCGCCAGCGAGCGTGCGACGTGACCTGGTGAGGCTTGAAGAGCGCGGACTGGTCCATCGGACGCATGGTGGCGCGATGCTTGCGGAGCATGCGGTGTACGAGCCGTTTCGCTTCGACGCGTCGTTCCAGGTGCGCCAGGACCGCTTCGCCCAGGAGAAGCAGCGCATTGGCATGGCGGCGGCGGCCCTGATCGAAGATGGTGAGACGATCGGCCTGACTGCCGGCACAACAACAACGCAGCTGGCGCGCTGCCTGCGTTCACGAAGCAACCTGCGAGTGATTACGAATGCAGTGAACATCGGCATGGAGCTAAGCGCAAGTGCGGGGCTCGCTGTGAATCTTACGGGCGGCAGTATGCGCTGGGCAGGTGCCTTTTCACTGATCGGCTCAGCTGCGAGTGAATCGCTCAAGATACTGGTGATGGATCGCGTGTTTATCGGCGTCTGCGGGATCGATGCGGAGCGGGGAGCAACCACTATCGAGCCGGATGAGGCAGCAGTCTTCAGAGCCATGGCCGAGCAATCGAAACAGGTGATCGTGATTGCCGATTCCAGTAAGGTGGGGATGGTGAGCCCGGCTGTTATTTGTCCTGCCAAGCAGGTGGACATGCTGATTACTGACGAGGGGATCTCGGGCGAGATGCTGGCAAGCTTTAGAGGTACGGGTATTGAAGTAGTCGTCGTCAAGGTGTGAGGATCGGGCTTTTGTCAGACATTCAGGGGTGAAGTCGAGGCCTTGGCGGCAGGCCCGGTGCGCGCCCGCCAGATGGCCCCGGCAATTGGATCGACGACGCCGGGCAGGGTGTGGATTCCTGGAAATTGCGTCTGAAGTTTGATCGTTATTGTGTGCCGCACTGCGGCGACGTTTTCGCAGATGCTACCGGCAAAGGCTACAGGCGGCAGCCACGCAGGATCAGGCGAACTGTTTTTCAATCTCTGGATGATCAGCGTGACGAGGTGGGTAAGTTCCATGCCTTCGTGTTCAAGCGAACGCCGGGCGACGGCGTCGCCGGCATTTGCACATTGCACGATCAACTTGGTGAGTGCGGAAAAATCCGGGGAGGGAATGCGGTTGGCATAATCCACCAGGTCATCGATGGAGCTTAAGTTCCAGAATTGCAAAACAGCGTTGGTTAAGGTCGTTGGTTCGCCTTCATCGATAGCCATGAAGGCGGCCCGCAGGCCTTGATGTCCGATGCTATGACCGGAGCCCTGGTCGGCCAGGGCCGGACCCCATCCTCCCGCTGTCGTGACCTGGCCATTTGGATGGCGTCCCGCCACATTGGAGCCAGTGCCGGCAAGGACGAGTACACCTGCTTTGCCGGTGAATGCTGCGTCGAGCGCGATGTCGACATCATTGACGACTACAATGTCTCCACCGACCCTCGCCGAGAACTCGCTCATGTAGAAATCATGGACGAGGGGGACGGTGTTGCCTGCTGCGCCGATGCAAGTGCGCGTCACCTGCTGCAGGTCAATGCCGCTGGAAGATGCCAGTTCTTGCAGCGCCTGCTCCAGATTACTGAGAGCAGTGGATGAATCAGTGCGCATGCGCTTGATGGTGCCGGTGCGCACGCGCGCCAGCACTTGAGTGTTGTCGACCAGTGCGTAGTCGGTCTTCGTGCCGCCTGCATCCACTGCCAGAAAAAAGCTCATCGACTCCGTTTCCCCTTGCCTGATTTGATCCTTTTCGAGAGTACTATGCCGGTGGTTGATCGAGCAGTTCTCCAGTGGGTATGCCCTTGAAGGCATCTGGGGAGTTGACCCTTTTTCTGGCGAAAAGGCCATGTCGGGAACGGTCGTCCGGCGTACACCTGCTGTAGAACTGCGCTAGGCACCCGATGCTTGCAGAATCGGCGCGTTTGTCTGATGCTCTAGCCATGCCTGCTAATCATTCTTACTTACGATCGTGGTGGACACCGGCATCAAAGCCGGGCCGTACTCTCTGCCGGAGCAAACTTCTTGGCTGCCTGGTATCAGCGGCCATTTGTCTGCAGACGGCTTCAGCCCAATCCTTGAATCCACATCCAGTCAAGTCGCTTTTCTACATGCAGGACGGCGCGAGCGGCGCACAGGACTTTCTCGCACATAAGGACCAGGTCGATATCCTAGTCCCTACCTGGTACAGCGTGGATGGGGTCGGCATGGTGTACGGCGAGCCAAATCCGGTTGTACTGGCGTCAGCAAAAAAGGCGCATGTATCTGTTGTGCCTATCGTGGCGCTGTTCGATAAGGATGCGGTGCATTCGCTGCTGGGGGACATGAAGGCACAGCAGCAGATGAACGATGCACTGGTCCGCGAGTGTAAAGAGAATGGATATGACGGGTTCCAGTTTGACCTGGAAGACATCATGTGGACGGACCGTGATGCGCTGTCTGCAGCCGTCAAGACGACAGCGGCGGCGTTGCACAAGGAGCACTTGCAATTGCAGATCGCGGTGGTGCCGAACGCTCCGGGACATGCCGGGCATCAACCGTTTTCAAAATGGATTTTCGAGGAATGGCGCGGCGCTTTTGATTTGAAGGCCATTGGTGAATCCGTCGACCTGCTTTGCCTGATGACCTATGACCAGCATACGCATTGGACTGCACCGGGGCCGGTTGGCGGTTGGACATGGACCAAGCAGAATCTTGATTATGCGCTGACCATGGTGCCCAAGGAGAAGCTATCGCTGGGTATCGCGCTCTATGGTTATCACTGGTATACGGGCGATCCCGGATTAGGTGAAAAGGTGAAGAAGCCGAACATTACTGCCGACTATATTTCACAGCCGAATGCCATGTTTCTGCGCGATACCTATGGCGGTCATCAACAATGGGATGAAGAAGACCACACCCCGTGGTTTTACTTCTATCGTGACCAGATGCGCGAATGGATTTTCTTCACAGACAAGCGCGCCTTCGCCGACCGCTACCAGTTAGCGCAGGAGCAGGGGCTGGAGGGTATTTGTGCCTGGGTACTGGGAGAAGAAGACCCCGCTATATGGTCGACGATTCCTCCCCGCAAACAGTGACGTCTAAGTTAGACGACCATTAAGCGACCGCCGGCGGAAGGCTTCCTGTTTCCGCCGGGACAGGCACATGCTTCCGGTAGCCGGCCATGGCAAAGAACAGGACGTAGACATAACAGACGAGAACGACAGCATAGCTATGCTGATAGCCATAGTGGTCTGCAAGCCATCCCTGGACCTCGGGAATAATGGCGCCACCAACGACCATGGTGACCAGGATCCCGGAGCCCTGGCTGGTGTATCGGCCGAGGCCTTCGAGTGACATAGGAAAGATACACGGCCACATGACGGAATTGAAGAGACCGCAGGAGACAATCGCCCAAAGTGCGAGGGGGCCGTGCCCGGCGATGGTTAATGTGACAGCGACTGTTCCGAGTATCGAAACGAAGGCGAGCGCGGTGCGTGCATTGACCTTCTGCATGGCAAAGAAGCCGATGAGCCGTGCGACCATAGCGCCGCCCCAGTAGAGGGAGACGTATTTAGCGGCCAATTCATGGGACATGCTGCCCATCTCAGGCTGCCCGAGAAAGTTGATCATGACGCTACCGATTGCGACCTCAGCGCCGACGTAGAAAAAGATGGCTGCGGCTCCGTAGCGCAGGTTGCGAAACTGCCAGGCGCTGGTATGGCCTGTAGCAAGGTCGGCGGATGTGGTATCTGTCGCTTTCTCGATCAACTCGGGCAACTGAACACGCCAGACGATGGCGGCCATGAGGAAGGCAGCCAGTGCGAGCAGCAGGTAGGGCACGCGCACGGAGCGCAGTAGTTGAATGGTGGTGGCGCCGGCAGCGATGAAGATGAAGGCGGCGCCGAGCAGCGGTGCGATGGTCGTGGCAAACGAGTTCAGAAAACCGCAGAGATTCAAGCGTGCCGAAGCGGTTTCCGGTTTTCCGAGTGCACCTACATAAGGATTAATCGCAACCTGCAAGAGTGCCAGTCCGCTGCCGACCACGAAAAGTGCGAAGAGAAACAGGGGATAGGAGATGAGTATCGAGGCTGGCAGAAAGAGCAGCAGTCCAGCCGACATGGTCAGTAGGGCGGCTGCTATGCCGGCCTTTGATCCGATGCGGCCGATGATCCAGCCAGATGGTACCGACATGACGAAGTACGCGCCGAAAAAGCACAACTGCACCAGCAGGGCCAGTACGTTCGTCAGATGGAAGGCCAGCTTGAAGTGCGGTACTAGAATGTCGTTCAGTGCGGTGATGAAGCCGATGCCGAAATACAGCGAGACCATCAGGATCAACGGCACCCTAAAGCTTGTGGGATGACTGCTTAGCTGCGTGCGTGCTGCTGAATCTGCGGAGATCGATGCCATGGGTCAGGGATCCTAAGGATGATGGTTGCTGCGGGCAGGGCCGGAGTAACTGCCCTTTATCTTACGCAGTTCAAGGGACGTTCCCGAGGATAAATTGAGAAATGCAGCATGCCATGGCCGACTTCTGCGAAGATTGTCCGGATAATAAAGCGATTTAGAGAGGCCTGTTATGTTCCTGGGTGTTGATGTGGGTACGGGTGGCACACGCGCCATCCTGGTGGATAGGGAGGGCCGCGTCGTGGTGTCGGAATCAGCTGAGCATCAAGCGATTCATTCTGCGGAAATAGGATGGGCTGAGCAGGATCCCGAGGACTGGTGGCGCGCCGCAAAGATGGCGATCAGCGGTGTGATGCGCTGGGCATCGGCGGCGGGACAGACTGTCGAAGCAGTAGGACTGACCGGCCAAATGCATGGCTGCGTGATGCTGGATGGTGATGGCAATGTTCTGCGGCCCGCACTTATCTGGTGTGACCAGCGAACGCAACCGCAATGTGATTGGCTGACCGAGACTATCGGCTACGAACGACTGATTGAACTAACCTGCAACCCGGCGCTGCCTAACTTCACCCTGACCAAACTACTATGGGTGCGCGAACATGAGCCGGAAACCTTTAAGAAAATCAAACATGTTCTTTGTCCCAAGGATTATGTTCGCTTCCGCCTGACGGGCGAGTACGCGATGGATATGCAGGAAGCGTCAGGCACCCTGCTGCTGGATGTGACGCATCGCCGATGGTCCCATGAAGTTGCGGAAGCTGCAGGCATCCCACTGGCCTGGCTGCCTCGGCTGTTTGAAGGTCCGGAAGTCTGTGCGCGCATCATGGCATCTGCTACCGGTGATACGGGGATCGCGGCGGGCACGCCTGTGGTTGCAGGGTCAGGAGACCAGGGAGCAGGCGCTGTGGGTATGGGCATCCTTGAGCCCGGTTCGGTTTCAGCGACAATTGGTACGTCAGGCGTGGTATTTGCGGCGACGGCTGAGCCGACGAAAGATCCGCGGGGTAGACTGCACACTTTTTGTCATGCGGCACCTGGCACCTGGCATGTAATGGGCGTAACGAATGGCGCAGGCTTGAGCCTGCGATATGTGCGGGACACCTTCGCGCCCGCCAGTAGCTACGACGAATTGTCTGCCCTCGCCGCGAAGGTCCCTGCAGGAGCTGAGGGTATGTTCTGGCTGCCGTATCTGTTTGGCGAACGAACGCCGCACCTTGATCCCGCCGCACGGGCGGCCTTCATCGGCATTTCCGCTTCGCATACGCTCGGTCACTTCGTCCGGGCCGTGCTTGAAGGCGTTGCGTATAGCTTGAAGGACACCTTCACGCTGTTCGCCGAGCTTGGCATTCCGGTGGACAAGATCCGGCTGGGCGGCGGGGGTGCGCGAAGTCCCCTCTGGCGGCAGATACAGGCAGACGTTTATAACCATCCGGTCGAACTTCTGGAGGCAGAGGAAGGTGGTGCGTTTGGCGCGGCGCTGCTCGCAGGCACCGGCGTGAAGGCGTGGCCTACGGTACAAGCTGCCTGCGCGGCCACCATCCGTGCCGCGGCAGTGATCGAGCCGCTCCATGCAGAGGTGATGCAGCAGAGTTATCCGCGATACCGGAAGCTCTACCCAGCGTTGAAGACTGCGTAGTCTGAGGAAGCTCGCTTTCGTCTCCACCCCAGGAGGGAGATGAGTGCGCATACTTTGGCGGATGACAGCCACTCGTCAGAATGCCTACGATCAGGGTTGGGTACGGGTTCAATGACGAGGTTTGAAGAAGTCGCCATGGATGCTCCTGGCGAGAGGCGGCTTAATGTCTTTTTCAATCTCTGCTGTTTTGTTCATGCCGTTTTACAGAGAGAAGAAGCCAGACTGGGTGAAGTTGAAAAGTGACTGACTGGCTTCGCACCCGGAAGAACAAACGGAGACTAGCGGCGGATGCGCGATACGTCGGCGCAGTTGCACTGCTTGCCTGCGTTTTGTTCAGCGGCTGTCGCTCGAAAGATGCACTGCCAGAGAACGGTTCTGCTGCGTACACACAATTCATTTCTGCTTTTTTTCAAGGTCTGGCAGGACTGCAGGTAGGGGATGACGTGCGCGCTGAGAGCAGCCTGGCACAGGCGACGCGATTGGCGCCGGGCGAACCTGCCGCGTGGGTGAACTGGGGAGTGCTCGCTTTGCGTCAGCGTACCTACGACGCTGCAGATGGGCGCCTGGCACGTGCGCATGCACTCGCGCCGGATAACGACCAGGTGGATTACCTGCTGGGACTTCTCGAAAGTGAACGAGGCAATTCGACTGCTGCTATCGGCCATTTGCAGGAAGCAGTGGTGCGCAATCCACGGAATCTGAAAGCGATGTACGAACTTGGAGCTGAAATCGACCGGCAGGGTGACCCGGACAGCGATGAAAAGCTGCAGCAGATGATGCAGCAGATCCTGACAGTTGAACCGAATAACCTGGCGGCGCTGCTCGAGGTGAGCCGGGTCGCTGCGAAACGGGGGGACCGGAGCACTCTGCAGCGCTCGATAGAAACCATCAGCAAGCAGTCGAAGACCTGGCCCCTGGAAGCGCAACAGCAGCTTGCTCAACTGAAGGCAGCTGCTGCCGGACCGAATCCACAAGCGGCAGCGAAGCGGTCGATTTTTCTTCGCAATGTTTTAATGCGGGTGCCGGAGTTCCGCAATGATCTGTCGGACCTGAAGCCGCAGCCAGGGGAAGGCGCTCAGCCCATGACGCGCTTGCTCAGGCTACCCAACCCTTCGGCCCGCCCCGCAGCTTCGGATTCCGCAATTACTTTTACGGCTATGCCGGCAGGAAGTGTCAGCACAGCCGTGTGGACGTGGGCCGGTGCGCTGCAACTGAATGGACAAGACCCTCCGGTGCTCGCGCAAGCGAATGCTACACACTTACTGCTCGCTAACGGTGAAGATCTGCCATTCCCATCCGGCGCCAGGAAAACAGAACCTTCACCCGAAGGCATTCTTCCGGTGGACTTCAACTATGACTTCAAGACGGACCTGGTGCTTGCCGGCGCAGGTGGTGTCCACTTGCTTCGTCAGGAAGATCCTGCACATTTTACCGATGTATCGACTGCAACTAAGCTGTCCAGGCCTGTCTTAAATGCTTCTTACACGGGGGCGTGGGCTGTAGACATCGAGGCAGACGGTGACCTGGATATCGTTCTTGGGATGGCTTCCGGCGCTCCGGTCCTCCTTCGCAACAACGGCGATGGCACGTTTGCTGCTGAGCATCCATTTGCCGGTATGACTGGTCTTCAGCAGCTCGTTTGGGTGGACCTGAACGGTGATGGTAATCCCGATGCTGCGATGATCGATGGCGCGGGCCGGCTGCGCATTTTCCTCAATGAGAGGTCGGGCAACTTTACAGAGACCCACCTGCCTGCGTTGCAGAAGTGTAGAGCCATCACCGCGGCCGATGTGGGAGACGGCAGCACTCTTGACCTTGTCGCCGCTGAAGATGATGGCACTCTCCTGAGTCTTTTTACCAAGGATGATGGAAAGGTCTGGTCGACGCGGCAGTTAGCTCATCTGCCCACCGCACCGATGTTTGCCGGTGAGGTGCGACTGCAAGCTGCTGACCTCGACAATAATGGCGCGGTGGATCTGCTGCTCTCTTCAACAGAGTCGGCATTGGCCAGCTTTATCTGGTTACAGAATGAGGATGCCGGCTTTCAACTTCTGCCGCCGACTGCCGCACGGATATTTTCGGCCACAGACTTAAACAACGATGGACAGCTTTCACTGATAGGACTTACCAAGACAGGTGGTCTTTCTGTTGCGGCCAGTCATGGCACCAAAAGTTATCACTGGCAGACGATTCGTCCGAGGGCTAAAGTAGCGACCGGGGACCAGCGCATCAATTCATTCGGCATCGGTGGTGAGATCGAGATGCGAGCGGGTTTACTGACGCAGAAGCAACCTATGAATGCACCGGCACTGCACTTTGGTTTAGGAGAGGCCAAGCAGGCCGATGTAGCGCGCATATTCTGGCCAAACGGTACGGTGCGCGCTGAGTTCAACCTGAAGGCGGATCAACAGATCGTGACGGAACAAAGGCTAAAGGGTTCGTGCCCGTTCCTCTTTGCATGGGACGGTCACAGTATGAATTTCGTCAAGGATTCCGTGCCGTGGGGATCGGCTATCGGCTTGCGCATCAATGCGCTGGGATCCGCCAGAATCGCAGCGACAGAGGAGTGGTACAAAATTGGCAGGAATCAACTCGCCGCGCGCGATGGCCGCTACGACTTACGGGTAACCGGTGAATTGTGGGAGACTTACTACTACGATTCCATGGCTTTGATGACGGTGGATCATCCTGCCGGCACGGAGGTTTTCACCGATGAACGCTACGACGTTCCAGCAGTCAAGCTGGCTATAACTGAAGTTAGCGAGCCGCAAGCGATCGAGCGCGCAACTGACGACAGTGGCCATGATGTAACTGCTATTCTTAATCAACTGGATGGCACTTACCTGGACAACTTCGGACGCGGGCAATATCAGGGTGTAACACGAGACCACTACGTCGAAGTAGAACTGCCGGCTGTTCTGCCGACAAAGTCGCCGCTGTGGCTGATCGCACGAGGCTGGCTTCATCCGTCAGACTCGTCCATTAACATTGCGATCAGCCAGGGAAATGATGAGAAGCCGAAGTGGCTGAGCCTCGAGGTTCCTGACGGGCAGGGAGGGTGGCGGGTAGCAAAGCAAAACCTGGGTTTTCCCGCAGGGCGCAACAAAATTTGCCTTGTTGACCTTACCGGTATCTTCAGGCCCGGTATTGAACATCGTCTCCGTCTTAGGACGAATCTCGAAGTCTACTGGGACCAGATTCAATGGGCGCAAGAGCAGCCTGCCGGACCGATCAAAGTGCAGAGACTAGCGCCATCGATTGCTGATCTGCACTACCGCGGCTTCTCGACCATACATCAGGCAAATAACTCCTCTCCTGAGATCCCTGACTACAATCATCTTTCAGGAACTTCTCAGAGATGGCGAGATCTCGAAGGCTACTATACGAGGTTCGGTGATGTGCGGGAGTTACTTGCTGACATTGATGACCGCTACGTGATCATGAATGCGGGTGACGAGATGTCATTGCAGTTTGCTGCGCCACCGCCACCTGCTGCCGGCTGGATACGAGATTTCGTCTTAGCCGGGGATGGCTGGATTAAAGACGGCGACTATAACTCGTCCTACTCGCGAACTGTGCTTCCCTATCCCTACCATGCACGACGTGACTATGACTCGCCACCCGGCAGCCTGGACGAGGACTGGGAATTCAGGCACCATTCGAAAGAATGGGAGACTTACCAGACAAGATATGTAACTCCACGGCGATTCAAGGATGCACTAGCTGTAAGAGCGCAGGCGGAAAGGGCAGCGGCACAGTGAAGCATAAGACTCTACTGCGGATGATGCTGACCGTTGTGTTTGTCGGCCTCCTTCTTACGCCGTTGCTGGTCAACCACATAACAGCCAAGCGACGGGGGGCGAACGGGGTAGCGCTCGATGCTAGCGCTTCGCTGGCTCGCCATGGATTTTATTTACAGGAGGTGTCACACGCCGCCGGTATCGACTTCATCCACCAGGCGCCAATGCTGGATTCCAGATTAAATCCCATCATGCCCGAGGTTGCGTCGATGGGCGCGTCTGCATCCGTGGTTGATTTCGATAAGGATGGATGGCCCGATATCTATGTCACGGACAGTGCCTACGGTACGAACAATCGTCTTTACCGAAATATGCATGACGGTACGTTCAAGGACGTTGCGCGTGAGCTAGGCATTGCTGATGTGAACCAGCCAGGTACCGGTGTATCGATGGGCGCTGTCTGGGGTGACTACGATAATGACGGTTACGAAGACTTGTTTCTCATCAAGTGGGGCAAGCCGGAACTTTTCCATAACAACCAGGGACACGGTTTCACCAGGGTGAGCGAACAAGCCGGGTTGCCGCCATGGATCAATGCCAACACAGCTGTATGGTTTGACTATGATGGCGACGGACTACTTGACTTGTTTGTAGGTGGCTACTACAACGAAAATGTTGATTTGTGGCACCTGAAGTCAACGAGGATGATGCCCGACAGCTTTGAATATGCCAAGAATGGTGGTCGCAAGTATCTGTTTCATAACTTAGGCCATGGCCACTTTGAAGAGGTAAGTGAAAAGGTAGGCATCAGCAGCCGGCGATGGGCGCTTGCTTCTGCAGCAGCCGATCTTCGTGGCACAGGGCATCCTGACCTTTTTGTTGCAAACGATTACGGGGTCTCTGAATTGTATTTAAATGATGGTAAGCAATTCCATGAAGCCGGATCAAAGAGCGGGGTTGGTTTCGCTCCGAAAAGTGGAATGAACGTTGCTGTAGGAGATATCTTCAATCAAGGAAAGTATGCTGTCTACGTCTCGAATATCTCTGAGGATGGCTTCCTGATCCAAGGCAACAATATGTGGGTAGCCAAGGATTCCGCCAGGGAATCAGATGTGCACTATGAAAATATGGCGCGCGATCTAGGCGTGGAGTTAGGCGGATGGAGCTTTGGCGCGCAATTTGGTGATCTTAACAACGACGGTAATCTCGATCTTTACCTGACGAACGGATATGTATCCCTGGATCGACATCGAAGCTACTGGTATGACTTTGCGAAAGTTGCCGGGGGCAACGCGAGTATCATTTCAGATGCGGACCATTGGCCGGCGGTGGATCATCGTAGTCATTCCGGATATCAACAGAAGCATCTATGGCTGAACGATGGGGCGGGCAAGTTTGTCGATGTGGCGCAGGCTGTGGGCGTGCGTGATATCTATGACGGACGCGCCGTGGCAATGGCTGATTTGTTTAATACGGGGGCGTTGGATGTTGTTGTTGCCAATCAACGGGGGCCGCTGCTTCTTTATAAAAATACGGTAGCCCCCCACAACAAGTGGATAGAGTTTGCGCTTGAAGGTACGACCAGCAACCGGAGCGCGATCGGTGCACAGGTGACTATCCATTGGAATGGCCTGGAGCAAGTACAGCAAGTAGCGGGAGGGTGCGGCTTCGCTGCCCAAAACGATAGTCGCATACACTTTGGTCTGGGGGATAATCCTCACATTGAGCAAGTCACCGTTCGCTGGCCCTCTGGTAAACTTCAAACGCTGCCAGGTTGGAAGCTGGGCGAGGTAAATGTAGTTAAGGAGCCGGTATGAGCACGCAGTCTATCTCAATCCATCAGCCGACTCCGACCAAAGTGCCGCCGACAAAATTGCGGAAGGTTTTCAGTATGGAAAACCGTTTTGTGCCGCCGGTCTTCATTACTGTGATCCTGCTGATAGGTCATTTTTCTTTTGGCATTCTTGAAAGTTTTGAGCGGACCCTGCTGGCGATTGCGACCAGTATCATAGTGGAACTGATGCTCGGTAAGGTGTTTGTGGGGAAATGGCCAAATCTAGCCAGCGCTTATATAAGCGGCATCAGCGTCGGTATTCTTTTGCGCTCGCCTGCTTTCTGGCCTTATGCGCTTTGTGCGGCTATTGCTATTAGCTCCAAGTATGTCGTCCGTGTAAAAAACCGCCACATCTTCAATCCTTCCAACTTTGCTATCTGCGTCATTCTTTTTCTGGCTTCGGAACAGGTGACTACTCTCAGCATCCAGTGGGGTAATAATCTCGGTGCGATGGCCGTGATATGGTGCCTTGGCTCAGTGATCATCTGGCGCCTGCGACGCTTCCATATCTGCGCTACGTATGTAGCATCGTTTCTTGCCTTCGCCGTCCTTCGCGCGTGGATTGTGGGCGATCCGGTACTCTCAGAGATTTCTCCAATCACGGGGCCGGAATATCAACTGTTTATCTTCTTTATGATTACTGATCCAAAGACAACGGTGCGATCGAGGACAGGTCAGTGTCTGGTGGTGGTTGGTGTAGCGGCCGTCGAAATGGTGCTTCGTCTGCATAACAACATTTATGCACCGCTTTATGCCTTGTTTCTGGTCGGTCCACCCGCCCTCCTGCTTGAGATGTGGATAGCATCACGCCACTCTGGAAATGACAGACGCGAACAACAAAGCTTGTCTGCCGTTCGCAGTCTGATGACTAATGATTAGCTTGCTTGGATCATCTGGAAGAAGCATTGGATTGAAGTATGCTGGCAAGCATCTGCTTTGGGGCTTGATGCTCGCCGTCGCGTTGCTCGTTACCGGGTGCAGCCCAGCAAAGCATCCGCCTGCCCAAACACCCGCCAGAAGTGATCCGCCTGAGGCGCCGGTAGCAGCGAATACCTCTATGCAGGCGTCGAGCCCTGCTCTGGTAAGACCCTCTGGCCCCGTCCACTTTACAGATGTCACGGCATCCGCAGATATCCGGTTTCGTCGTAACAGTGGAGCCTTCGGGAAGAAGTATCTTCCGGAGACGATGGGCAGCGGAGTTTGCGCTATTGACTATGATGGCGACGACTGGCAGGATATCGTTTTCATTAATTCAATGGATTGGCCTGAACATAAGAGAAGTAAGGCAACTGCGGCGCTCTATCACAACAACCATGATGGTTCATTTACGGATGTAACACGCGGTTCAGGTTTGGACGTTGAAATGTACGGCATGGGCTGTGCTGTCGGCGACTTTGATAATGATGGTCGTGACGACATCTATGTTACCGCGCTGGATGGTAACCATCTTTTCCGCAACCTGGGAGGTGTAAAATTCCAGGACGTTACTACAAGAGCAGGTGTTCAGGACGCGGGATTTTCGACCGGGGCTATGTGGTTTGATTACGACCGGGATGGCAAGCTGGACCTGTATGTTGCCCACTACGTGGATTGGTCTGTGAGCAATGATCAGTTCTGTACGCTGGATGGTAAGACCAAGTCCTACTGCACTCCGGAGCTTTACAAAGGGCAGAGCGGAAAGTTGTTTCACAATCTGGGCCATGGCAAATTCCAAGATGTAACCGCCAAGGCTGGGTTAGCGGACGCAACCAGCAAATCACTTGGTGTTGTAATGCTGGATTATGACGATGATGGCTGGCCGGACCTGTTTGTATCAAATGACACCCAGGCTAATAAGTTATACAGGAACAACCATGATGGAACGTTTACTGAGAGCGCGTTTGCAGCCGGCGTGGCATTCAGTGATGCAGGAAGGGCCCGCGCCGGCATGGGTGCAGATGCCGGAGATTACGATGCCTCAGGCCGGCAGAGCTTAATCATCGGCAATTTTACCAACGAAAGCCTGTCGCTCTACCATAATGAAGGCGGAGGGCTTTTCGCGGAAAAGGCACCGGAAGCAGGATTAAGCGCAGCTTCCGCTAAGTCACTAACCTTCAGTAGTTTCTTTTTCGATTACAACCTTGATGGCCTTCCGGATATTCTTTCCGTCAATGGACACGTGGCAGATGACATTAGCGTGCTGCAGCCTTCTGTGAAGTATTCTGAGGCGCCACTCCTCTTTCGCAATAGAGGAGGTGGCAGGTTTGAAAATGTGTCGGATAAGGTCGGCACAGCGTTCAGTCAGCCGGTGGTAGGACGGGGCGCAGCCTATCTCGATTTCGACAATGACGGCGATCTTGACCTGGTCATCACTACTTCGAGTGGACCAGCAAGGCTGCTCCGCAATGACAATGGTAACGGCAATGATATGCTTCGTGTAAAAACTGTAGGTCATCGTTCGAACCGTGACGGTATCGGTACGAAGGTGATGGTCAAGCTTGCGAATGGAGTACACCAAATGCAGATGGTGAAGTCCGGCTCAAGCTATCTGTCACAGAGCGAACTGCCACTTACCTTTGGCCTCGGGAAACCTCAGGCCGGTAAGATGGTCAATTTGCAGATTACCTGGCCCAACGGCGGTGAAGAAGTAGTTGGAGGGGTAAAAGCGAACCAGTCCATCATCGTCGAAGAAGGTAAAGGTATGGTGTCTGAGCGGCCGATACATTTCTAGCGTCGCTTTGGCATGCAAACGTGAGTGAATATTTCTGTCAAGCAGACTGAAGAGTAAAGCCGCATCGCGCTAGAAGCTGGGCTATATCCTGTTTCGTGGCATCTAATTTGTATGATGAATCGACTAAGTCTTGTGCGTGAACGGGATACCAATGATTCGCAGGGTGCTTACAAAGACCAGCTACATCAAACTTGTCGATCAAGCGGTAGATCGAACTCTGCAGATCCCGCTTCTGTGTAGCATGTAAAGGCCCTTGGGCAAGTTCAGTGATGCGGTTAAACTTTGTCGAAAAGTCTGGATTATCGGCTAACAGGAAAGAGTTTGCACGTTCGGATTTGTGAAGCCGTCTGGCAGTCTCCGAATAGCTGGCCGCTGCGAAATAAAGAAGCGAGAGTGTTCTGAAAAGTTGAAAGTCATGCATGTTGCTGTAAAGACTTCCGATCAACTTACCGGTGGCTGCCAATTCAATGCGCGTCTGCCTGGCATAAGGTTGGAGATGGTCGGATAGACGAGCGATTGAGTGGCTGGTGGAGAGAGCTTCCGCCAGGCGCTGCACCCCCAGCAATGTAAGAGGAAATCCTGTAGAAAGCAGTGGATCAGTAAATCCAGCAGCGGAAGGCAGCATTGCCCATCCGTCGCCGACGATGGAGTCGCTGGAAAATGAAAGCCTGGGAAGGTAGGTAAAGGGAAGGATAGGCGCCGCGTTGGCGAAGAGTGTTTTTACCCGCGGGAGTTCATTGAGCAATCTATGCCAGGCGGGCGCGCCTTCGCTGAGCCGGAGTCGAGTAGCTAAAGTGCCTGTCGCCGCGACGCCAGCGCTGGTCCAGCCATTGTTAAAGCGTAGGACCCAAATCCACCCGCCGTCGAAAATGTGATGGACGGCAGCGTCGTCCACGGGAAAGGGAGCGCCGTCTGGTTCTTCAAGGGAGGCTTGGCAGGAAGTTTGATCTGCGAGTCGACTAACATTTCGAAAGTGGCAATGCAGCGAAGCTGTTTGCGGATAGTTCGGCAGCGGTGACTCAGTAAGCCCGAGCGCCTGAAAGAGGAAGCCCCGAGGGCCTGTGGCATCGATTAAGAAAGCTGCTGCGATCTCGATGGGTGAAGTGTTTCTTGTTCCAGACAGCTTCCAGGTGTCCTGCTCCCGGGTGCAGTTGCCGATGGAACAAGCATCGAAGTAAGTGATCCCTAACGCCTGGGTCTGCTCAACAAGAAACTGATCTACATCGGCGCGAAACCAGTGCGTGTCAGCTACCTCATTAGATGGGCTGGCAGCCACCATCAACTGGGCCTCCGTCGGAAAAGCAGATGTCGCTTGCTCGCCCAGGCTGTGATGAAGAAACGAGAATCCCCTTTTGAGCCCACAACCTAATTGCGAATACTGTCGCTGCCAATTGCCCCATTTTGTAAGTGGCAGAAGCATGGGAAGGTCATAGGCGATAGCTAATTCTTCGAGGATCAGGTTGGACAGGGGTGTGGACGACTCCCCTACGACGACGCGTGGATGGCTGCCTTTTTCGATGAGAGCGACACGATAGCCGAGGCGTCCAGCAATCATGGCCATCAGGGAGCCAGCATAGCCTGACCCGATCACGGCTATGTCAAATTCGTTGTTCATGAGCGGGAGCCACATCTGTCGCATATAACTGGTTCGATTAGGTGCTGCGAAAGGTTGATGGCACGTAAACGGTTGAGGCGTTTGGTGCGGCAACATGGAGCGGAGGTGATGTTGTCGATGTCCCACAAGTCCAGAAAAACGCGGTTTGCTTGTAAGGAGACTCCATAAGCGAAGGCATCTTCGAGCACAGAGAGCGCAGGGGGAGAAAATTCAGCGCTTCTTGCCAAGCTATCCATTGCGCCGTTGCCTGCCCGGGTGGGAATAAGCGTGACGGCGGTAGCTCTGCACTCGAAGGCAAAGTCAATTGATCTGCATGCCCAGTTGAGGGATTCGTCGATCGCCATGAAGGGTGGTTGTACAAGGACGAAGGAGCGTAGATCAATATCGCGGGCAAGCAGCCGAGCTGCGGCAGACTTGTACTGGTCTAGCGTCATTTTCTTATTGAGCTTTTCGAGCACTGCAGGATGAACTGTTTCTAACCCCATGGCAACTTCCAGCTGGGTACTAAGTAAGCTTTGAAACTGGAAGCAGCTTTCCTGTATGAGTGCCGGATGACACTCCACGATCACTCGCTCAAAGTGGTTAACGAGTGAAGCTATCGCAGGATAGTCGACTGGCGGAATGGCGCGAGGATCGAAAAAACTTCCGCTGTTGTACAACTTGACCTGGCGGGAGGGTGGTAGTCGAGAAAGTGCGTGTTCTATCTGTGCGGGAATTGATCCGACGGCCACTGTCTCTGTTAGCGTGTTCTTCCAGAGATCACACATGGCGCAGCGCCACGGGCACTCCCGATTCGTAAGAAGGATGGTCGATACGGACCCAACGTCGCCATTGCCGAAATATTCTTCTTCATGCAGGAAAGCGTAGGGGACGGATGCACTTACCGTGTTGCGTGGGCCACGCTGCTGCAAGATCCAACGATCGCGCCCATTGGAGGTGCTTGGATAAGAAGCTGCTAATGCGTCGCTAACTGGTAAGGTGGTCACTGGTAGAGAGAGAGGAACATCCTTCGATATTCAGCTTCCCTGAAGGGCAAGCGCTGCCGGAGAGAGACTTCAGAAATAGCACCGTGTTGAAAACGACGCTTGGCAAATACCTTCATCTGCATGCCGGTGATTGCTTGGATGCCGCGAGAAACGATCTCTCCCTTCAACTCGTAAAGTCGCTCAACGTGATAGTCAGTGAGTTTAATAAAAGGAATTGCTTCGGCTATGGCGATCACGCGCGGCCGGGTGTACGGACTAAAGCCGCGGAAGGCTAAACGATGTGCGGGAGCGTAGGTACGGGTGTAAGAGCGACTGAGACCGCCACTGTAGGTAAGGGAATGCTTGATTTTGCCGACGCCCCAGCCTTCCTGGTAAAGCATCGGGTTATTGACGACGCTGCGGATTGTGAGTTCAGGATTTTCTTCGATGGGATAGTCTTTTAGATTTTCGTCGCCGCCATCACCATCCAGCAAGTAACGCCAATCAGGGTAGCGGGTGCGGATTCCCTTGCAGAGTGCCAGCGCCATACTGGCTGATTCGATGTCGAGTGATTTATAGTCTTCGACCAACTTAATCGTTTCGCTCGCGTCTATGGAAGAGGGTTCAGCATCGATACTCTCAAGGAAGAGGCCGAGACCTACCGCTTCAAGGGAGGATCGTGCCTGTTCTACATCCGGTCCACGCCCAAGATCAAGCACGAACGCTTTCAATCTGCCGAGGTTCATGCCGCGTTGCTGCATGACGTGATAAGTAGCGAGAAAAACACCGGCACTGTCGATGCCGCCAGAGAAACAGACTCCTATTGGTTCGTGCGCGGGAATGCGATCAAGCCAAAGGGCGATTTCATGTGTCAGCGCGCCAATATATTGCGTTCCGATCAGGTCAAGGTCCGGGGGTAAGGTGCCCATCGCCGGAGTAAAAAAGCGAGTGTAGATCGGGTCTGGATCAGGGCAGCCGACTAATAGAATTTCCGTAATGTGATGAGCCGGCACCATGCGCGTGTAGTTTGGGTGGAACTGCGCGTCTAATCCCCCCGCTTTGAGCCATGCATGAATCTGGTCGATACGCGCGGCGACAATGAGCACTGGTCCTTCCTTGCGCTTGGCGAGGAAATATCTCATGGGACGGTCAAGCGATCGCGCCATGCGGACGGTCTTACCGACCTGTGCCAGCAAAGCGTAAGAACCCTCTACCTGGGCAAATGCAGATGTCGACGGTCCCAGTAGAATCTGGCGTGCTGCTTCATCGCTCAAGCCATAAAGATCATTGTCGGCCGGGTCAGTCAGATCTACTACTCGTTCGATATATTGGTTCACGCCTACTCCTGCATCGCATGGTTCAAGCTAGAGTTTACAACTGGATGGTAGATCGAAGTGACAAGGTGCAATTGCGGAGGTTGATTGTTGGGGGCCGCAAATCTAAACGCGACTCCACCTTTTGATGGAGGGCCGGGTCACACTGTGCTGGGGTACCATCCGTACGTGGAAGCTCATCGGTTTAGGTTCGCTTGTCAGGTGCTGGTGGTAGGCGTGATCCTGCTCGTCGGGAAGCCGGCTGTCGGTGAGGTAGCTAGCAATGTGCAAGCCGCGGCGAGTCTGAACAATGTCGGCGTCGCCTACATGAATCAGCAGTTTCCTGAGAAGGCGCGGCACCAGTTTGAAGAAGCGTACAGGAAGAATACAAGCTCGGTGATTCCTCTTGTTAATGAGGGCCTCGCCTACCTGTATCTGCGGAAGCTGCCCGAGGCTGAGGAGACAATGAAGCAAGCGGTCGCGCTCGATCCAAAGAGCCTGCGCGGCTGGTACGGACTGGGCATTACGCATCTCAGCGACGGTAACCAGGAAGCCGCACTCTCTGATTTTCAGCATGCCCTGGCGATTGATCCGGATGACCCGGACATTCACTATTTCATCGGCAATATTGACCTGAGCCTCAAGAAATATGAGGACGCGATTATTGAATTCAACGAAGCGATCAAGACAACTCCACTGCACGCATCAGCCCAGTTTGGATTGGCCCGGGCTTTACAGCGGGAGGGGAAGCTGGATGAATCGCGGGAGCACTTGAAGCGTTTCCAGGAGATTACCCAGGCAAAAATCGGTACGTTGATGAGCTCGACATATGGAGAACAGGGCAGGTATGCAACCGTGCAGGATATGCTGGCTCCGCCTGCCACGCCGGGCGAGATGATACCGATAACGTTTGAGACGGTGCCAACTGCGACTTCCCAGATGCTTCAGGGCGGCAATAAGCAGGCGAGTGGCGGCGTCTGCATTGCGGACCTTGAAGGTGATGGCAGCAAGGATCTTTTAGCCATGGCTCCAGGTGACGGCGTACATGCCTTCCAGATGACGACGGGTGGCGTGCTTAAACCGATAGCCGCGGAGCAGACAGGCATTAACATTCATGGGGACGGCGTCTCCTGCGCTGTTGGGGATTTTGATAATGACGGTTTACCCGACCTGGCCTTTGCACTGGCAGACCGGGTCGTGCTCTTCCACAACCTGGGCCGTGGAAAGTTTGCAGATGTTACGGATGCGGTCGGCATCCACGCTATGAACCAGCCCGCCGGGATCATGTTTATTGATTTCGATCATGATGGCGATCTTGATCTCTTTGTTGCGGGCGCTGCTTCCTCTACAGGGACACCGAGTGTGCTTTGGCGGAATAATGGCAACTCCACGTTTACGGAGTGGAGCGCGCCGACCGGGCTGGGTGGAACGGGAACTACTCGTGGTGCTGTCCTCTCCGACATCAATAATGACCGGGCGGTTGACCTGCTTGTTTCGAATGGGCAGGGTGCGCCGCAGCTGTATCAAAATCAGCGTGAAGGCGCATTCAAGCAGTTGTCGCTCTACACAGATCAGGTTGTAAGCCCGGCACGCGGCCTGGCCATCGCCGACTTCAATAAAGATGGCTGGATGGATGTGGCGGCCACGCATGAGGGAGCGCCCGGTGTGACGCTGTGGCGCAATGCCGGAGGAAAGGCTTTTGAACGTTTACCGCTTGATTTGCCGGGGGTAACGTCGGCTTGGGGACTTAC
>CAZZXL010000031.1:22939-33852 GCA_964658035.1 uncultured Acetobacteraceae bacterium | reverse complement strand
TTAACGACTTTCTCAATGATCGACCACCTGAAACGGAACGACCGGCATTTCGGCAGAACAAAAGGGTCAAGAGTGCTCAACTGCCTGCCGGATCCGGCAGCGGCATTCACTTCGCGCTCCAGTCTTCGCAAAGCGGTTTTACTTTGCACGTTTACTTCGCGTGAATTGTGCGCGCCATCACAACATTGGGCATCTACCTGACAGTACAGTGGGAGTGCGCCCATTCGACTGTACCGCCCTGGAGGCAAAATACATGGCATCGCAAGTCAGTTCTGATCCAATCCGCACAATTCCGCTCGAGGATGACGAACTTCACAAGATGGACGCCTACTGGCGGGCAGCCAATTATCTCTCCGTCGGTCAGATCTACCTCAAGGAAAATCCATTCCTTGATCGGCCGCTGGAAGTCGATGACATCAAGCCGCGCCTGCTTGGTCACTTCGGCACCACGCCGGGGCTGAACTTCATCTACCTTCATCTGAACCGGATTATCCGCAATCACCAGGCGAAGATCCTGTGCGTAATCGGCCCTGGCCATGGCGCACCCGGCATCATTGCCAACACCTATCTGGAAGGCACCTACACCGAAATCTATCCCAACATCGAACGGAATAAAGACGGTGTGAAGCGACTGTTCCGCCAGTTCTCCTGGCCCTACGGAGTGCCCAGTCATGATGCGCCCCAGGTGCCCGGCTCGATTCACGAAGGTGGCGAACTTGGATATTCCCTGCTGCATGCCTACGGCGCGGCGTTTGACAATCCCGACCTGCTGGTGACGTGTGTCGTCGGCGACGGTGAAGCCGAAACAGGATCAGCTGCCACCAGCTGGCATTCCAACAAATTTCTAAACCCCATTACGGACGGCGCTGTGCTGCCTATCCTTCACCTTAATGGCTACAAGATCGCGAACCCGACGATCCTTGCGCGCATCCCGCATGAAGAACTGGAAGCCCTCTTCAAGGGTTATGGCTATAAGCCTTACTTCATCGAAGGTGAGGACCCTGTCACCATGCACCGCCAGATGGCAGAAATCCTCGACACCATGTATGCCGAGATTCGTGCCATCCAGCAGCACGCCCGCGAGAACAACGATGCCACGCGCCCGGTGTGGCCGATGCTGGTGACGAGGACGCCGAAAGGCTGGACTGGCCCCAAATTCGTTGACGGCAAACAGATTGAAGGCACGTGGCGCGCCCACCAGGTCCCCCTTGAAGAAGTGCGGACGAACGATGCGCATCGCAAACTGCTTGAAGAGTGGTTGCAGAGCTACCGTGTTCATGAAGTTTTCGACGAGAATGGCACCCTGCGCGACGAGATTTTTGCCATGGCGCCGAAGGGCGCGCTGCGCATCGGTATGAGCCCGCATGCCAACGGCGGCACACTGCTGACACCGCTTGCACTGCCGGACTTTCAGAACTACGCCGTGAAGGTAGACAAACCGGGAGATCAGGAATCCAGTGCTACAGCCATATTAGGCAACTATCTTTGCGACGTCATGAAGTCGAATATGCCAACGAGGAATTTTCGAGTTTTTGCTCCTGATGAAAATGCCTCGAACCGTCTACAAGCCATTTACAAGGCTAGCGGCAAGCGCTGGGATGCCGAGTATTCCAATCCGAACGCAGACGAAAACCTTTCGGTCGACGGCCGTGTCATGGAAGTGCTGAGCGAAAACATGTGCGAAGGCTGGCTGGAGGGCTATTTACTGACCGGCCGTCACGGCTTCTTCTCCTGCTATGAAGCCTTCATTCACATCATCGATTCGATGTTCAATCAGCATGCTAAGTGGTTGAAAGAATGCAAAACACTTCCCTGGCGCAAGCCCATCGCTTCGCTTAATTACCTGCTGAGTTCGCACGTCTGGCGGCAGGACCATAACGGTTTCTCTCACCAGGATCCGGGATTCATGGACGTTGTCGCCACCAAGAAGGCCGACATCGTGCGCATCTATCTGGCGCCTGATGCGAATTGCCTGCTTTCGATTACGGAGCACTGTCTGCGCAGCCGCAACTATGTCAACCTGATCATCGCCGGTAAACAGCCCGCACCCAACTGGCTGGAGATTGGTGCGGCAACGCGACATTGCATTGCCGGTCTCGGCGTATGGGAATGGGCATGTACGAATTGTGCCGCTGATGATGACCCGGATGTCGTGATGGCCTGCGCAGGCGATGTGCCGACGCTCGAAACCCTGGCTGCTGTGACCGTGCTGCGCAGCTGGGCGCCCGATCTGAAAGTGCGCGTCGTCAACGTAGTTGATCTTTTCACGCTCGAGCCTGAGGCAGAACATCCACACGGCCTTGGCGAAGCAGAATTTGATCGCCTGTTTACGAAAGACAAGCCGGTCGTCTTCGCCTTCCACGGCTATCCGTCGCTTGTCCACACGCTTACCTACAACCGGGCGAATCATGCCGGCTTTCATGTGCATGGCTTCCAGGAGGAAGGCACCACGACGACTCCCTTTGACATGGTGGTGCTGAACCAGCTTGATCGCTACAGTCTTGCTCTCGATGCCGTCAAGCACGTGCCTCGCCTGGCACCAATCCTCGAAGAGACCAGGCAGCGCTTCAGCGAGATCATGGAGAGACACAAGCTTTACGTGACCGAACACGGCGAAGATCTGCCTGAAGTCAACGACTGGAAGTGGAGCCCGCAATGATCTGCTGCCATTTCCATCAAGCCACCGAACCGGGTGCCCCATGTCTCGCTCCTGAGACATGGGAGAGCAGCGAAGGCGCTTGAATGCCCGCTGACACGATTGGCCAGATTCTCGTCATCAACAGCGGTTCGTCCTCGCTGAAATTCGGCGTCTACGAACTCAGCGGGCAGGAAGAATCGCTTCGCTTCAACGGTGCGATTGACAGCATAGGCGGCAGCGGAGGCAAGCTGAAGCTGAAGGACGCGAGCGGCAAATCGCTCGTCGAAGAAAAATCAACCGCAAGTACTCTGGAGGAAGCTTTCAAGAGTGCCCTTGAAGCATTGAAAGGCGCAGGCGCCACAACACCGGTCGCCCTCGGCCATCGCATTGTTCATGGTGGTCCGAGACTGCGCGAGCATCAGCGGATCACGCCAGAGGTTCTCAACACACTTAGAGACGCTACGCACTTTGCGCCCTTGCATGATCCACCGGCCATCGCCATGATCGAAGCTGCGCAAAAACAATTTGGCGATATTCCGCAGTTCGCCTGCTTCGACACTGCCTTCCACAAATCCATACCAGAGACTGCGGTGCACTATCCGCTGCCTGTAACCTACTATCAGCAAGGTATCCAGCGCTACGGCTTCCACGGGCTCTCGTATGAGTCCATTGTGCGCTCTCTAGGCGATGAACTTCCTTCACACACAGTGGTGGCGCATCTGGGCAACGGGGCGAGCCTTGCAGCCCTCCTCGACGGCAAGTCAATCGACACCAGCATGGGCCTTACGCCGACTGGCGGCATTCCGATGGGCACGCGGACCGGCGACCTCGACCCGGGCATCCTCATCTGGCTCATGCGCAGCGGGCTTTCAGTCGACCAGCTTGAATCGATGATCAATCACGATGCCGGCCTGAAGGCACTTTCTAATGGTGAGAGCGATATGCGCGCGCTGACCAGGGCCGCCGATGCAGGCGAGGCTGCTGCCACCCTGGCAACCGCAATCTTTACCCGCAGCATAGCGAAGACTGTCGCTTCGTACGCTGTAAGTCTCGGGGGTCTTGATCTTCTGGTTTTCACTGGCGGCATCGGCGAGAACTCTGCATTCGTGCGGGAACGCGTCTGCGCGCAGCTAGCATTTATGGATCTGCGAATCGATCAGGCAAACAACCAGAAAAGCGCCAAGGTCATTTCGGAAGACACGTCGAAAATTAGCGTGCGAGTCATCCCTGCAGATGAAGATGGCCAGATCGCGCGTCATACCCGGCGACTTCTTTCGTCTTAGCTCGCCCTACCGATGGCAATCTTATGAGCGAACAAGAGGTCTTGCCGAAGGAAATCGTACAACTGCTCTGACCCTTGCGGGTCCATTGCTCGCAGCACAGCCGATGGATGAATCGTTGCGACAACCTGCTCGGCATAGGGCGAGCTGACGAGCTTGCCGCGATCTTTCATCAGTGCAAACTTTGCGCCCATTAGCGACTTTGCCGCCGTGGCTCCAAGGCAAACTACTACCTTCGGCTTGACCGCCTCCAACTCCGCCAGCAGCCACGGACGACACGCCGTTACCTCACTTAGACGAGGCGACTGGTGCAGCCTGCGCGTGCCGCGATCTACGAATTTAAAATGCTTGACAGCATTCGTAACATACATTGTCTTTCGATACAGCCCGAGTTCTTCGACCACACGGTTTAACACTTTGCCTGCCGGTCCCACGAAAGGCTTCCCCTTGCGGTCTTCTTCATCGCCTGGCTGCTCACCTACCAGCATCAACTCAGCATGGGCAGCACCTTCGCCGAACACGGCCTGCGTCGCGTGGCAGTACAGTTCGCATCCTCTGCATAGTGGAAGAGCATGCGACAACGAGTTCAACGTATGCTGCGTGGGAAGGTAGGCCTCTGCCGTTTCGACCTTCTGTGCCTTGATCATCGCTTCCGTCCTGCCTCCTGCCTGCATCATCAATTGTGGCAGAAGTTCGATCTCCGGCATGTTCTGCCAGTACCGCACCGGCATCTCGGAGCGCATGGCCCTGGGATTCAAACGTGCCGGATTGAAAACTGATTTGTAATAACTCCGCCACAGTTCTTCGAGTTCATCATCCTGCGGGGCCGCCTCGCGCGGGCAACCATCAGCCCAGGTCAGTCTCTTTGTTTCCGGCTCCCAGTGCGCCGATTGGCGCGGCGTAAGAATTGACCACCGCATGGTCGGGAAGCGCTCTTCGAAGAAGGGCGCAGCCAGTTCGAGGATGTCGTGATCGGGCTTATACCAGGCGATAAAATGTTCATTCCCGGCTTCGTCACTTACCTGCCGGAAGCGGACGAACGCATGCATCTTATGAAGATCGCGGCGGACCTGCTGTTCCAAGCGCTTCAACTCTGCCACATCGTTGTCGATGTCAACGTGCATCAGCAGGCGTTCTTTCTGCAGCCGCCAGAGCAGACGGTAGAGCAACTGCCATCGGCCTGCCGACGCATGGCGCGATGCCAACTGCGCTGCTTCGAGGAAAGTCCTAGGCACAAAAATCTGACCCGGCTCTACCTTCCTGGGCGGCGCACACTCTTCATCGAAGACCAGCCCAAGATTCTGGGGCGTTTCTGTGTCCAGGATTTCCAGTTGTTCCGGCGCTGCCCCTTCAACCAGCAGGGCGCGTGCCGTTTCTCGCCACACATCGAAGTTCGGCTCGATGACAATCGTCCGCATTTAGACTTCGCCGGTAACTGCGCTGGCTGCCGAAGCAAACAATTCCAACTGCGGGGCGGGCGTCGTCATTTCTTGCAGTCGGGGAGCATCGACTACGCCGGTCAGCGGCAGCGAATCCGCCGTGACGACGAAATTACGTGCCTGGTGGACACGCACGTTTAGCTTGCGCAGGTCTTCGAGCGTTAAGCGATGATATCTGCGGATATTTAAAACTTTCTCGACATTGCGATAGCCGATGCCGGGGACGCGTAACAATGCCTCCCGCGTCGCCGCATTGATGTCTACCGGAAAGAATTCGCGATGCCGCAGCGCCCATGTCAACTTTGGATCACGCTGCAGATCAAGGTTTGGTTCATCTGCCGTCGTCAATTCCGAAGCCTGAAAACCGTAGTAGCGCATGAGCCAGTCTGCCTGGTACAGGCGATGCTCGCGTACCAGCGGTACCGGCTGCAGCGGCAATCGTGCGTCTGCACGCGGATACGGGCTGAACCCTGAGTAGTAAATCCGACGCAGCTTGTAATCGTCATAGAGATGCGAAGCTGTTTTAAGTATCTGCTGGTCGGTGCTCGCCGTTGCGCCTACGACCATCTGCGTACTTTGACCGGCAGGCGCAAATTTCGGCGCGCGGCGGTCTTTTTTCCTGTCTTCTTCGGCAGCGTTCTTTCGCTCGAAAATTTGCCCCATCGCCGACTCGATCACTTCAGCCTTCTTGTCAGGGGCAAGCTGTACCAGGTCCTGCTGCGTCGGCAACTCTATGTTCGCGCTTAGACGATCAGCCCACTTGCCTGCTTCGTCCAGCAGGGTCTGCGAAGCGCCGGGAATCGCTTTTAGATGAATGTAACCGCCGAATTCATGCGTTTCGCGGAGCAGGCGAGCGACGCGGACCAGTTGTTCCATGGTGTAGTCCGGCGATTGAATGACACCCGAGCTCAGAAACAGCCCTTCAATGTAGTTGCGCTTGTAGAAGTTGATGGTCAGGCTGGCAACTTCTTCCGGGGTGAAGCGTGCCCGGCGGATGTCACTCGAAACCCGGTTGACGCAAAACGCGCAGTCGTAGTTACAGTAATTGGTGAGCAGGATCTTCAGGAGAGAGACACACCGGCCATCCGGCGTATAGCTGTGGCAGATCCCCATGCCATCGGAGTGGCCAATCCCCTTGCCAGTACCGGCGCGTTTGGCCCCCGAACTTGCGCAGCTCGCATCATACTTGGCGGCATCTGCCAGTATCTCGAGCTTCTCCTGAACCGTCATCATCCGCGCTGGCCTCTCACCTACCTTGATGATACGGCGAACAGGCGGCGAAGGAAGGCGACCGCCTAAGTACGTTATGATGACATTTCTTCTATTCCAGGTCACGGTGATGCCAACAATGCAAGGCCAACTTCTTCGTCGAGCCGCGAATCTTTGCGCCCTGCTTACCCTTTCTTGCGCCAGTTTCGCTCAGAATGCTCCCCCCCAAGGGACCACCCAGGGTAATGCCGCTCAAACTACTTCACCCTCGGGCGCTTCTCCCCAGGTGACGCATGGAACCGGCTCCGTTCCGAGCACCGCGGCGCCTGCCATGTCGACTTCGCCGGCGATGGGATGGAACAGCTGGGACTCCTACGGTCTGAGCATTACTGAAGATGAGTTCATGTCGACCACGGACATACTGCATCAGCAGATGCAGCAGTATGGCTGGACCTACGCAGTGGTTGATGAAGGCTGGTACCTGGCCAATCCGCTGAGCGATGGCAAACCAGCGTGGCAATATACGCTTGATGGCCAAGGGCGCTACATCCCGGATGAAACCCGCTTTCCTTCCGCGGCAGATGGCATCGGATTCAAGAAGATCGCCGACCAACTGCACGCTCGTAAACTGCAGTTCGGCATTCACATCATCCGCGGCATTCCCAAGGAAGCCGTGGCGAAGAATCTGCCGATCGCGGATTCGAACTTTCATGCAACCGAGGTTGCGGACACGTCTGATACCTGCCGCTGGAACCCAGACAATTACGGCATCCGCGATAATGCAGCAGGCCAGGCGTACTACGATTCCTTGATCAAGCTATACGCAGGCTGGGGTGTCGATTTCCTCAAAGTCGACTGTATCGCGGTGCCGTACAAAGCAGCAGAGATTCACATGCTGCACAGGGCGATCGAGAAGTCCGGCAGGCAGATCCTGCTAAGTCTCTCGCCCGGGCCAACGCCGATTGACGAGGCCGGCGACGTTGCTGGCAACGCACAGATGTGGCGTATCTCAGATGACTTCTGGGACCACTGGGCGCCATGGCCTGACGCAACGTGGTCACAGAGCCTGAAGGATGAGTTTGCACGGATCGCTCAGTGGCAACCCTACAACACTGCCGGCCATCGGCCGGATCCGGACATGCTGCCGATTGGCTACCTTGGGCCGCGCCCGGGTTATAAGCAGGCACGGTTGAGCGGGCTGTCGAATGATGAGCAACAGACACTCATCACTTTATGGTCCATCTCCCGTTCACCACTGATCCTCGGCGGTGACCTGCACCACCTAGATGCTCGCCTGCTTAACCTGCTGACGAATCCGCAGGTGATCAGCGTTGACCAGCAAAGCACCGACAATCATCCCATCGTGCAGACCGCCGATTCTGTGGTATGGACGGCAAAGCCCGGGACCGGCGGCGGCACGTTCGTCGCCCTCTTTAACGTCAGCGATGCAGCGAGCACGCTGCACTATACGTGGAACGAGCTTGGCATTACCCTCGTCAAGAAGGACAGGTTGCGCGACTTGTGGGCACTCAAAAGCGGCAAGATCGGCAAAAAAGACGATGGCATTACCGTCAAACTTGCTCCACATGCTTCGGCTTTATACCGCGTAGGCGGTAAAGGCTTTGAAGAGCGGAGCTTTCTCCACTACTTCTTTTGATCAGCCGCCTGTAGCGCATCCTTGAAGTAGTCCAGGGACAACTCCAGACCCTGGCGAAGACTCACTTTCGGCGCCCAGCCCAGCAGCGTCTGTGCCTTCGTAATGTCCGGACGGCGACGAGCGGGGTCGTCCTTCGGCAACGGCAGGTGACGGATACCGCTCTTCGATCCGGTGACGCTGATCACTTCCTGGGCGCACTCGGCAATCGTCCACTCTACGGGGTTGCCAATGTTGGTTGGCAGATGTTCGCCGGACGCGGCCAGCTTCAGGATTCCGGCGATCAGATCGGATACGTAACAGAAACTGCGCGTTTGCGAGCCATCTCCATAAATCGTGAGTTCTTCGCCGGCGAGGGCCTGCATCATCAGGTTTGAAATGACGCGTCCATCGGTTGGCTGCAGGCGGGGACCGTACGTATTGAAGATGCGCACCATGCGCGTATCCACCTTGTAATAGCGGTGGTATGCCATGATCGTTGCTTCCGAAAAACGTTTCGCTTCGTCGTAAACGGAGCGCGGTCCGATCGGATTCACATGGCCCCAGTAACTCTCCGTCTGCGGATGCTCGAGGGGATCGCCGTAGCACTCCGAAGTCGAAGCGTGCAGGAAACCGGCGCTGTATTTCTTTGCAACATCGAGCGCATTCACGGTCCCGACTGAACCTACTTTCAGCGTTTCCGGCCCCAGCCGATCGTAGTCCGCGGGACTGGCTGGAGAGGCAAAGTTAAAAACGAAGCCCACGGCGCCTGGATCAAAAGGCTCGGTGATGTCCTGATCGATCAAGGTGAAACGCGGTTCATCGGCAAGGTGAGCGATATTTTGTAGTCGACCGGTACATAGATTGTCGGCGCCCACAACTTCGTGGCCGGCGGCGAGCAATGCGTCGGTCAAGTGGGAGCCGAGGAATCCCGCTGCCCCCGTAACAAGGATGCGTTGTGCCTTCACTGAGTCTCTTTTCCAGATAGAGGTAAGCAGGCGCGCAGGACTTAAAGTAGCCGCGCGCCAGTAAACCGGATGCTAGACAATCCGCTTGCGGGTGGTGCCCTGGTGCAGGACGCTCTCGCGAGTCGAATGAACCGCGGGACGTCCAATGCTGATATAGGTAAAGCCCTTGGCCGCCATCTCTTCCGGATCGTAAAGATTTCGGCCGTCGATCACGATGGGATAGCGCAAGGTGTAATGGAGCTTCTCCAGATCAAGCTGGCCGAAATCGCTCCAGTCGCTCAGGATCAGAAGAGCATCCGCATCCTGAGCTGCCGTGTAAGCGTCGTCCACATATTCGAGACGGTCGTTGGGTGGCAGCACTTCCTTGGAGCGCTCAGAAGCGGCTGGGTCATAAGCCCGGACGGAGCAGCCTTCGTGAAGCAACATGTTGATGATGTCAAAAGCGGGAGATTCGCGAATGTCATCGGTTCCGCCTTTAAAGGCCAGCCCGAGTACAGCCAGCTTTTTGCCGCGGAAGGTCCACAAGGCAGAGCGAACCTTCTGGAAGTAACGGACCTTCTGCTCGGCGTTGATCGTTTCCACTTCCTTCAGCAGGTTAAACTCGACGCCAAGCTGTTCGGCGACATACCGGAAAGCAGCCACATCCTTGGGGAAGCACGAGCCGCCGTAACCGATACCGGCGCGTAGAAACTGTCCGCCGATGCGTTTATCCAGTCCCATACCCAGGGCGACTTCCTGCACACTCGCGTCGGCCGCTTCGCAGACATTTGCCACTGCATTGATGAACGAAATTTTCATTGCGAGGAAAGCATTCGAAGCATGCTTGATGAGCTCGGCAGCCTTGGTAGAAGTGAGGAGAATTGGCGGTGGATCATCCTTCGACTTGGAACCCGGGAAGCTCGTTTCCTTGGTGTAATACTCGCCGGATGTGAGCGGGTAATAAATGGCGCGCAGCAGTTCTGCCGCACGTGGACTGTCAGCGCCCACAACGATGCGGTCAGGATGCAGAAAATCGATGACTGCTGTGCCTTCGCGCAGAAACTCTGGATTCGACGCTACGTCGAAGTCAGTCTTCTGCACGCCACTGCGTTCTATCGTGCGACGCACCCACTCGTTGGTATAAACCGGTACCGTGCTTTTCTCGACGATAACCTTGTAGTTGTTGATCGAACGGGCGATCTCGCTGGCAACTGCGTCTACGTAGGAAAGGTCTGCGTTTCCTGACGCACTCTGCGGTGTACCAACGGCAATGAAGATGGCCTGTGCATCCTGCGTAGCCGCCTTCAAGTCAGTTGAAAACTTCAGTCGTATATTGCGGTGCCGCTCAAGAAGTTCCGGCAGGAAGTCTTCATGGATAGGAACGCCGCCACTCCGGAGAGTCTGGATCTTGCGTTCATCATTATCGACACACACGACGCTGTGACCGATCTCAGCAAAACAAACAGCCGCTACCAGGCCAACGTAGCCAGAACCAACAACTGCGATCGATACAGGTTCGCTCAATTGCTTTCTCCGTACAGAATCAGATTTTTGGGGCTCGCCCTATTATAACCAGACGCTCTTTCCCGTAGACGATTGTTATCGTCAGGTCTCTTTTCTGCTTGTTACCAGCGCACCAAACATGGGTGCTTTGCCCCCAGTCGCGAAGAGAGTACCTGCTATCAATGGCCGGGGCCCCAAACCATTGACCGATGACTACGCTTGGCTCCAGGACAAGAATGATCCTGAAGTGATTGCCTACCTTGA
>CAZZXL010000031.1:0-22929 GCA_964658035.1 uncultured Acetobacteraceae bacterium | reverse complement strand
GTAAGTTCCACACCAGCGTAAGTTCCACAATTGGTGAGCCCACTTGCTAGGTTAACGTTCGGGCGACCTGAGCTCTCTTGGCTTGATGGGGCGGCAGGGATTGCCGGCCGCAACCATCCAGGCCGCCACATCTTTCGTGACCACTGCATTCGCACCCACAACACATCCTTCGTGCAAGGTGATGCCCGGTCCTACAAACACGCCGGAAGCAACCCAGCATTGCGCTCCGACTGTGATCGGCTTTGAATACAGCGGAAAATCTGTACGTGTGTAATCATGCGATGCCGTACAAAGATAGGTTTTTTGCGAGACAACGGCATGGTCGCCAATAAAGACGGGCGCAAGGTTATAGACGTCTACGTAGTCGCCGAGCACCGCATAGTCGCCCATCGTCAATTGCCAGGGGATGCTGACCTTGACGCCGCCACACACCAATACGTTTTTGCCGATACTGGCGCCGAACATACGCAAAAGGGCGACGCGGAGTCCGCTCAGAGCACGTGGGCGCAACGGCCAGAACGCCGGCTGGACGCACTGCCACAATGCCCGCCGCACCAGCACAGACCAGTCATGATTCTTTTGATAGCTTGCAAGGTCAACGCGCGGGGTAGCGCCGGGTTCTGCCTGCACCGTTTGCGCCCCGGCAGTCGCCCCTGTCCTTTGTGCGCCGGTCAACGGTTCATCCTTTTCCTGATTGTTCACCAGCTTTATCCTAGAGCAAATTTGCTGTTGCTAAAGCGTTGGTGCGAGGGCCGGCCTGGCCATTTCTTCTGAAAAAGACCTCTGGCTTTCTGAAAAGGACTCTGGCTGATGTTGAATCGGCACTTTGGCATGCTTGTCCCACGACCGGTCTTGTCGTCTGCACCGCTGTTTGCGATGCTCAAAGGAGTGAGCGAAGAATCTCAATCTCTGCAGAACGTCATCCGCTTCGTTTTCCTTGATCGCGACGGCGTCATCAATCGCAAGATGCCGGAGGGCGAGTGGGTAACGATGCCCGCTCAGTTCGAGATGCTGGAAGGGGTTGCTGAAGCGATTGCTACGCTGAACCGGCTCGACATCAAGGTAATTATCGTCACCAACCAGCGCGGCATTGCGGTCGGTTTGTACTCGGAAGAACAATTGGCGGAGATTCATGAGCATCTGCGCGAGCTGCTCGCCAGGCAGAGTGCGCATGTGGATGCAATTTACTATTGTCCGCATGAGCGCAATGCCTGTGACTGCCGTAAGCCAAAGACAGGGATGTTTCTTCAGGCTTTTGCCGCTTTCCCCGGAGCGTCACCGGCAAACAGCCTGATGGTGGGTGACTCGTTGTCCGACATCGAAGCCGGCAGCGCGATCGGAATGCCAACGGCCTTCATCGAAGTTGGTGCGCACCAGTCTCCTGGTGCTTCAAAGGCGCGCACCATGGCTACCTATAGAGCCGCTTCACTCTCCGAGTTCGTACGTACCTGGTTCGGCTGACCCTGCAACCGTCTAACCTTCACCGAGTGGCCGACCTGTCTTCGACTCTTCCAGGATGCGTAACAGGTAGGTCCCATAGCCACTTTTCAGTAATGGTGCAGCGAGCTTCTCTAACTGGCTGCCATCGATATAGCCCATCCTGAAGGCGATTTCCTCAGGGCAAGCAATCTTCAGTCCCTGCCGCTTCTCAAGGGTGTAGATAAACATCGAAGCTTCAAGCATCGAGTCGTGCGTGCCGGTGTCGAGCCACGCCATGCCGCGTCCAAAAGAGACGACCTGCAGGTTGCCTTTCTCCAGATAGATCCGGTTGAGATCCGTGATCTCTAGTTCGCCACGTTTCGACGGCTTCAACTCTCGTGCATACTCTACGACATGCCCATCGTAAAAATATAAGCCGGTAACGGCGTAGCGGGACTTCGGCTTCTCCGGCTTTTCTTCGAGAGAAATTGCCTTACCTTCGGCATTGAACTCGACGACACCGTATGCGGTTGGGTCCTGTACCGGGTAGGCGAACACAACAGCGCCGTCCTTAACTTTGGCAGCCTCCTGCATCATCTGGGCCATGTCATGGCCATGGAAGATGTTGTCTCCAAGCACCAGGGCGCACGGCTCGTCTTTGGCGAAGGTGTCGCCGATCAGGAATGCCTGCGCCAGTCCCTCAGGCTTGGGTTGTTCTGCATATTCGATACGCAAGCCCCAACGCTCGCCGTCACCCAGCAGATCGCGAAAGCGTGGAAGGTCTGCCGGAGTTGAAATCACCAGTACTTCGCGAATGCCCGCCAGCATCAACGTTGTGAGCGGGAAATAGATCATGGGCTTGTCGTAGATAGGCACCAGTTGCTTACTGACGGCCAGAGTCACCGGGTAGAGCCGTGTGCCGGATCCACCAGCCAGAATTATGCCTCGCATCGCTCTCTTTTCTCAGCGCATCTGCTGCACTGACCATTAAGTGATACTTCAAACCAAGCCGCGAACTGATTGATGCTAATGTCGCGCAGCGTAGTTCTGTTCAATCCACTTGCGGTAATTTCCGCTGGTGATTTCCTGGGCCCATAAAAGGTTGGCCAGGTACCATTCGACGGTCTTTCGAATACCGCCTTCAAAGCTCTCCGCCGGCTGCCATCCAAGCTCCGTCTGCAGCTTCGTACAGTCAACTGCATAGCGACGATCGTGCCCCGGGCGATCTTTGACATATGTGATGAGCTTGTTATGAGGTGCACCTTGTGGATGGAGTTCGTCCATGATCGCGCATAGGGTGTGGACTACATCGATGTTCTTCTTTTCGCTCAATCCGCCGACGTTGTAGACTTCGCCCACCCGCCCCGCCAGCAATACAGTGGCAATTGCCGAGCAGTGGTCGCCTACGTAGAGCCAGTCGCGAACGTTCAGCCCGTCTCCGTACACGGGTAAGGGTTTGCCATTCAACAGGTTCAGGATCATCAGCGGGATCAGTTTTTCCGGAAACTGGAAGGGACCGTAGTTGTTTGAGCAATTGGTCGTTAGCGTCGGCAGTCCATATGTGTGATGATAGGCGCGCACGAGGTGGTCGCTGCTCGCTTTTGAAGCGGAGTAGGGGGAGTTCGGCTGATAGGCTGTCGTTTCGAGAAAAGCCGGATCGTCGTTGCTGAGCGAGCCATACACTTCATCGGTCGAGACATGTAGAAAGCGGAAGTTTTCCTTCGCTTTTCCGGTGAGAGCATTCCAGAAGTGACGCGCAGTTTCAAGCAGACGAAAGGTTCCGACGACGTTTGTCAGAATAAAGGCCTCAGGCCCTAGGATGGAGCGGTCTACATGGCTCTCTGCAGCGAAGTGGACAATTGCTTTGGGCTTATAGCGATCGAGTAATCCGGATACAAGCGCCGTATCCTCAATGCCGCCATGGACGAAAGTGTACTTGGCATTGCCCTCGATCGACTTCAGGTTTCCTGGATTGCCCGCATACGTCAGCTTATCGAGATTGATCACCTGGTCGCCGGCAGCAATGCGCGCCAGTACAAAGTTCGACCCGATAAAGCCCGCACCACCTGTCACCAGGAGCACTTGCTGCGCTACTCGCTCGCGGTCTTCTCTTGCCGCTCGGCTTGCCCACACCATGAATCCATCCTCCGCAACTCAGGAAATGCAACCGCTAAGTCAGGCTACCAGCCCACCGATGATTACTGCAGACGCTGATAAATTCTGTGCTGTTCCTGCGCCATTATTTGAAGGTATCTGCGTCACGCAGGTGGCTGCCCGTCTCGTCTTTCGAAGACAGTTTGGGCTTGAACCCGGCGTCATTCATCCCCGGCCATTCAATGCCGACTTCAGGATCGCTCCACAGCAATGTCCGCTCCCCTTTTGGCGCATAAAAGTCGCTCGCTTTATAAAGCAGCTCCGCCTCGTCTGAAAGCACCAGGAAACCATGCGCAAAGCCTTTGGGCACCCAGAGCATGCGCTTGTTTTCTGCACTTAGGTGGACGCCGGCCCACTTGCCAAAGTGCGCGGAACTGCGCCGCAGATCGACCGCCACATCAAAGATTTCTCCCTGGCTTACGCGGACCAGCTTTCCCTGGGGCTGCACGAGTTGGTAATGCAGACCGCGCAGTACACCCTTCTCGGACTTTGAGTGATTGTCCTGGACGAAGTGGTCGCCGATCCCAAGGTCCGCCATGGTTTTTTCGTTAAAACTTTCGAAGAAGAACCCGCGGCTGTCGGGAAACACGCGGGGTTCGATTACAAAGACGTCGGGCAGGTTCGTTGCTATTTTCTGAATCGGATTACTCCCAAAGTGTTAGAGATCTACTGGCTGGAGGCGGAAGCTTGGTTGATCTTGGCCATCTCTATCGGCAGGGACTCTTCCCACGACGCCAGGCGGAACCCGAAAGTGGTCGCAAATTTGTCGTTCGCTAGAACAGAGTTTCTGGGACGCTGTGCCGGTGTTGGGTATTCCTCCGTGGTAATTGGCAAGAGCTTCGGCCTGGAGGGAAGCTCAGAAAGCGCGAAGATGCGTTCTGCAAAGCCGAACCAAGAAGTTGAACCGCCGGCGGTCATATGAAAAACACCAGCCGGTAAGGGTCCTGCGCCAAGAATGCGGACCGCCGCTGCAGCAATCGCGCGCGATGAAGTCGGGCTGCCTACCTGGTCGGCAACGATGCGCAATTCGGGGCGCGTAGCCCCAAACCGCAGCATGGTGCGCAGGAAATTCTGCCCCTCCGCCCCATAAACCCAGCTGGTCCTCAGAATGACAGCTTCAGCTCCGGCGGCGAGGATACGCTGTTCACCTTCCAGCTTGGAGCGTCCATAGACCCCCAGAGGGCCAGTAGGATCACTCTCAACATAGGGCATGCTTTTCTGCCCGTCGAACACATAGTCGGTGGAAAAGTGCACCAGCGGAATGCCAAGCTCATGCGCAGCAGCCGCCATGGCGCCGGGCGCCTGCGCATTCACCGCAAAGCAGGCAGCATCGTCACTTTCAGCCTTATCGACCGCGGTATAAGCGGCTGCGTTGACAATGGCGTCGGGATTGGTTGCGAGTACAAACTCACGGACGGAGCTCTCGCTGGCAAGATCACATCCGGCCCGATCCACGGCGACAATGTCACCCAGCCCTGTACCTGCCTGCGCAAACTGTGTGCCCACTTGTCCGGTCTTCCCGAACAACAGAATCTTCGTGAAGCTTTTCGTATGCGTCATGATGATCACGAGTGTCAGTTATTCGTAGTTTCCTTGTACAGCGCGTACTGCGTGGCAGAACTGATGATCGCGTTGATTACCACGCTGGTGTAGACCTTCCGCTGGCTGATTGGTACAAACAGGATATCTCCATCCTGTAGCAGCATGTCCGGCCCGGTGCCGTAGAGAATCTTCTTCAGATCGACCTGGATCTCTTCCCGTCCATGTTCGCCCTTGCGGATCAGCCGCGCATCCCAAAGCTTTGACGTGCCCGTAGGACCGCCCGCCAGGGCGACGGCATCGAGCAGGGTCAGTCGCTCGTTATGTTCTACCTGAAAGCCACCTGGCGCTTTCAGATCGCCCACAACATACATCACGCCCGAACGCGCAACAAAGATCGTGTCGCCCGACTGGATGGGATAACTCTCGGCAGCGAAGGTCTCGGGTGTCTGCACAGACACATTCATCCGGACCGTCACTACCTTGCTCGGGTCGCTCCGATGAATAATGCTGATCGTCTTGCTTGCCGACTCGCCCAGACCGCCCGCCATGGTCACCATGTCCAGCAATGTGCGCGGTCCAAGCAGGGGATAAACCCCCGGCAAACGGATTTCGCCAGCCATGGTCACGCCCTGGGTTGCGTACTCGGCAATGAAGACCGTCACCTGCGGAGCCAGTAGAAGCTGGGCCTCGACGAACTTGCGGGCGATGGCCTGAGCCGCCTGCGGCGCCGTCAGATCCTGAACGTGCACCAGGCCGGCAAGCGGCAGCAAAATGTCTCCATGATTATTCACGCGCAGGCGGCTCGACATTTCCGGCGTGTCAAAAACAGAAATCTCCAGCAGGTCGCCTAACGAGATCTGCAGTGAGGCAGGAGCAGCCGGCATGGAAGAACGGCCTTGCACGCCCGCGCCGCCGTTCTGACTACTGCCGAAAGCACCGTTCTGATCTGCTGCGCTACCCGGACCCGCGGCTGCCTGTCCTATGGGGGCGGAAGAGCTGTTTTCAACTCCCGACGGCAGGGGTGCCGACGACGGACCAACTCCCTGGCTATTGGCGTCGCCAGCTAGCGCACCGCCGGTTTGCGGCACAGTAGGTGGAGCACCAACGCCCTCCGTCATCTGTGCCGAAGCAGTGAGCATGGAAACGCCCAGCGTCGAAGCCAGGAGGACTCGAACCCTCAGCGTAGTTGGCGTGGGCAATATCGGCTGAGCATGGCCGATACAACGACGGAAAAAGCAGAGCAGCCTCGGAAACGTTCTAGACACGCTCGTCGTCCTTCGTCGTCTCAGCGGTGTAGCCATAGCCGTAGGTGTAGCCTCCGGAATAGCCGTAATAACTATCAGCGCGCAGGTCGATATCATTTACGACTGCGCCCAGCACGCTGGCGTTGGCCCGACGCAGCAATTCGCGGGCACGTACCAGCGCTTTCTTCCGGGTAACGCCGGCACGCACCACCAGGAGGACGGCGTCGGCACGCGCAGCGGGGGCAAGTGAATCCGAGACAGCGAGAATGGGCGCTGTATCGATCAGTACGCGGTCATATTCCTGCTGCCACTGGCGCATCATCTCTGCCATGCGGTGCGAAGCGAGCAGTTCAGAAGGATTGGGCGGCACGACACCGGCCGGCAGATAGGTAAGGTTTGGCATCTCCGGTACAGGATGAAGAAACGCTGAATCGCCAGTCTGGCGGCTTAGCAGGTTGGTCAAGCCCTGTTCAGGCCGCGGCAATCCGAACAACAGGTGCAGCGTACTGCGGCGTAGGTCAGCATCCACGATCAGGACCCGTTCGCCGCGCTGGGCAAGCATAACGCCCAGGTTCGCCGAAAGAGTCGACTTGCCTTCCGACATGAACGCACTTGTGACCACCAGCAGCCGAAGAGGATTGTCGATGGCACTCAGCAGGATGGAACTGCGTAGCGCTCGATACGCTTCAGCGGCCTGCGAACTTGGAGCGGCCAGTGAAATGAGGCGTACTTTGTCAGGCCTCTCCGTCTTTACACCATCTGCCATGGCAGCCGCCTGCTTCTGGGTCGACTGGAAATGAGGGATCGCACCCAGAGAAAGCAGGCCGGAGGTCGACTCCACGTCGTCCGTTGTCCGCAACGTGTCATCCAGCGAATCAAGAACGAAGGCCAGCAGAAGGCCCAGTACGCACCCCATGGCACCCGAAATGATCGTATTGGTAGACGCCCCGGCATTGATCGGCCCGAGAGGCGTCATCGCCTGGTCAATCACGCTGGCGGAAGCAGTGTTTAAACCGGCAGCAATGCTCGATTCCTTCAACTTCAGCTGCAGCGCTTCGTACAGCTCCCGGCTCGACTCGGCTTCCTGCCGCAGCACCGCGTACTGGGCAGCGCTGCTGTTCAGCGTAAAGACGTTCTGCATCTCTGCATCGATCTTGGCGCGCACCAGTTCTTCTGTGTTCAGGGTCGTCTGGTAATCGTCCTGCACGCGGCGCTTAACGTTCACCATTTCCGCGTCAATCTGCTTCTGAACGGCTACGATTTCCTGCTGCAGCTCCTGCACGCGCGGATATTTAGGCCCGAACTTGGTGGTGTACTGGCTGTATTGGGACTGTAGAGTCAACTGCTGAATGCGCAATCCGTTCAAGGTAGCGCTGGGACCGATCGTAGCAACCAGTTCAGGATCATCCGACTTCAGGATCCGCAGCTTGGCTTCTTTGATAATCCGCTCGGCCTCAAGCTGGCTCAGCTGACTGTTTTCCGTGCGTAGACGATCAACGACCAGGCTGTCATTTTGTTCGCCACCGACCAGTCCGTGATCTTTCTGGAACTGGGCGAGCTTCGCCTGCGCGTCGGCAGCTTCGCGGCGCATCTGCTCCATCTCCCCGGCCACCAGTTTTCCTACCCGGTCGGTGCCGTGCATGTGGTCTTTAAGATTCTGATCGAAATAGACGGTCACCAGCGTGTTGACAACATCGCGTGCCACGAGAGGATCGGTACTGTCAAAGCTGACCTGCACGATGTTGGTGCTGGGCAGCGTCGCCATCCTAAGACCACCCTTGACGGAGCCGATCATTCCCTGCACATCTGCCGGCGGAAACGAATCGATAGTTGCCGACTCCGGCATCTTGTCAAAAGCATGGGGAAAGGGCCCTTTGTGGTCGTGGGCCAGTTCTTTAATCGTGCGGAAGACAACCTCATTGCTCTGCATGTGAGCTATTTCGGTCGGCATGCGCTCATCCGCAGATGAAAGGCTTTCTTCTACCAGGTCACTGAGTCCGAGATTGGTCGCCGTGGGATTGATATCGACTGTAGCGGCTGCTTCATACATACGGACCCGCGTCGATGAATACACGCTGCCCAGGACGGCGCCGATGATCGTTAACGCGAGGATCACCCACTTGCGCTTCAGCACAATCCGCCAGATGTCGTTCAGAGACAGGCCTTCGCCGGAAGTACGAGGCCCCGACAATGGCGTTTCGCTCTCGAAGCTCAGCGGTGGAGCGTATTGCGGGCCGTCAACCAAGGCGGGCATACCGGGATGTTCCTATTGACCTCATGTATGGATATCTCAAGCAGTTGTATCAGGTTTGATAGCGCGTTGCTCAGTGCGACAGAGAGTTAAGGCAGCGCTGGAGAAATATGCCTGTACGGCACCGGGTTCGAACAGCAGTGTGGATGCTGTATCTCAACTCGGCATCCGCACCATCACACGGCACAGATCGGTAGTGCGCAATCCCCTTTTTGCGTCAGGGCAAATTACCTGAAGGCGTAGAGCAGAAGATACGATGAACACGGGCCTTTTCACCAAGAAAAGGTCAACCTGTATCAGCCAGAAACACCATAGCACCAGGTAATTCGCTCTAGCGGCGTAGCTCGTCATGCTAGGTGTTTGCCTGGTAAGAGGCTCAATGCTTCCTTGCACTTGCGTTGATGAAGCTTGAAAGGCTTCGGGCGTTCATCCTTGTGGCCTTCTAGCAGCTTTCCGATGTGCCCACTGGCTGCTCTCACCCACTGAGAGGTAATGCTGTTACTTCAGTGAGCCGACGCTAGTTGACGGCATACTCCCGAAACCCCTACTGGGAGCACGGGTGAAAGGATTCAGGATAGTGTCTGCGCTTTTCAGGTGCGAAGCGGCGTGACTCCCGACAGAGACATGACTGCCAGCGCCGGCATAGGCATTGCCATAGGCGCCATTCCCGGCAACTGACAGGGTCAGGCCAAAGCCATTCTTCGACTCAACACTTGCGCCGGGCGTCTCTACATAGAAACTCGGCTTGGGCATGGTCGCAACAAAATCAGTGTCAGGGAAGTCCCGGCTCAAGCCGAAGCTTGCTGGTCCCCCAATCGGCGCCATTTCGCCGATTGAGCCCAGGGTCAATTTGTTTCCATACCCGGCTGACTTCCCGGTGGCGAGTCGTGAGGTAGTGTCTGCTGTGGCAAACGACCCGGCCCTCTCGCCTCCCGGCACTCGCGCGATGGTGCCGGCACGCATGCTTGGTGCAGCGTCGCTTACCCGTCCGCTGCTCACAGCCGAGATCCTCTGAGCGTCGGCATGACGAACGCTCGCGACTGCCAGCAGGAACAGACCACAGCCAAACATCACGCTGCTGTACTTCGACAAACGGCGGGCCATCTTGCGTGCGCGGCGATCCTTCAAGGGCATGAAGCGTTCTTCTCCATTGACGCAGTCATTCTGACACAGCTGACGCAGTCATTCTGACGCAACCTTCTAATCCAGCCATTGTGATGCAGTCACTTCTTTGATGCGGAGCTGGGGCGCGGGGCATCAAGCGTGGATCCTTCCCGGGGAGCCCCTAATCGCAGTTCATGCGTTTTCAGCACAATCATATATTCGTAAAAAGCCTGCAATGTTGCATATACGACTCCTGGGCCACCATCCAGGAAAGCACGCCGTACCATCATCATGTAAAACCATTTGATCAAGGGCCGACCGGGTAATTTGTAAAACAGGGCCTTCTGATGCATTCTGCGCTCGTGGAAATTCTTGGAACGTAACGCTGTTCTCCAGGATGGCGCCTGCAGGCCCTGGTTACGTGCGATCAACTCCGCTTCCATGGTCGAGTAGGTGTTGTGTTTGTGCAGCCAGTGCGCCATGCCCTTTGAGAACGGATAGTGATCGAGGGGCTCATCCAGCTCTCGCACATCCCCAGCCACCTCCAGTACTTCGTTAATGGCACGGGTGTATTGCGCTGCTTCGGGGCGTACCAGGCGGATATAAAAGGGAGAAATCTGCGCATGTTTGAGCCAGCGGCCCCAGAGAAAATCCCTTCGGCGGACCTTGTACCCTGCTACAGAGGATGGGGCGCCAGGCGCCACACGCTGCATCTCGGCCGCCAGCCCAGGCGTCACTCGTTCGTCTGCATCCAGCAGAAACACCCAGGGATACTTGAAGCTGCAGCGAAGCAAAGCCGCATTGCGATGGGATGCATAGTCATCGAACTTTCGCTGGTCTACCCGGGCTCCACAACCTTCCGCGATCGCCATTGTCTGGTCGCTGCTGAACGAATCAAACACGTGCACGTCGTCTGACCATGCCACCGAGGCGAGACAGCCCGGCAGGTCCTCTTCTTCGTCCTTCGTCAGGATCAGGACGGAGATCATGAGAATGCCTCGGCATTGCGGCCTGAATACCATGGCACCAGGTCTGCCAGCGCTTCGCGCAACCCCGCAACATCTGCCTCAAATCCGTGCCGGGTGATCGTTGCCAGACCGGCCACCCCCATGGCCTGGGCCTGCCCGGGCGTTTGCAATACCTGCTGCAAAGCCTGGGTGAGTGCGGCAATATTGCCTGCCGGATACACTTTTCCGTTGACCCCATCCTTGACCAGGTCCGGTTGGCAGCCAACGTCATCGGAGACAATGACCGCCCGGCCGGCATTCATGACCTCGTTTACCACTAACCCCCAGGGTTCATGGACGGATGGCAGTACAAAGACGTCGCAGAGGTAGAAATAGGCTGGGAGCTCAGTCTGGTTCTTGAAGCCGAGAAAGCGGATGTCCTTCGCAAATGCTGAACGACCGGCCTCTGCTTCAAGCTGGGCGCGTTCTTCCCCATCGCCGATGATGACCAGGCCGGCAGACCCGCCCGCGCCGCGCATACCCAGCCATGCTTGAAGCAGATCGCCACAGCGTTTGCGCGTCTGCAGTTTCGAGGCGAACAGCACGATCGGTAGATCGGGGGCAAATCCCAGTTCCCTGCGCAAGGCTTCCCGGCTAAGTCCAGCTTCAATGGCTTTCTTCTGGAAAAAAGCGTTGTCGACAGCGTAGGGCATGGCGTAGATCGGCACCTCCTGCCCCATGTACCGGCGCCAGTACGCAGCGTTCGCGATGCCAATCGCCAGCACTCCGTTCACATGTCGCCGCAGCACATGGAAGAACGTATCCTTGGCCAGCATTTTCAACCCGGAACGCTCGCGGTCATGCAAAGTCGATTCAGCACGGAGCAGTACCGGTATGTCAAGCATGCTGGCCGAGAGGATCGCCCGCAGTGCGTTGATGGTGTGATAGCCGTGCACCCAGACGGCATCGAAGCCTCCTGCGCTCATTCGATCAAAGATGCCGTAGCTGAAAGGCCGGGCAAATCCCAGTCCGTCCGGCCCGGCCAGATGCGGCAGGAATTCATACTTGTAGCCATCGAGCAGCGGGACATCCCACTCGACCTTGACCTTGAAGCCTTCATCCACGAACTCGCGTACAGAATGGTCACTCGAAAAAAAAACGTTAAGGTCCAAGTCCGGCAGTTGCGCGATATATCGCAGCAACGGTGCCTGGTATTGGATCGGATGGCTGACGAAGTAGGCGAGCCGCAGGGGTCGCGAGACACGCAGAAGGCTCATGCCATCCTGCCCGTACAGTTTAAGCGCGCTAGCCTGTTTTCCTGATGGGAGAGGCTGTACCAGGTCTTTCGTTGTAAAAAGGCAAGCTTGTGGGATTGGCTGACCAGGTGTCTCAACGTTAGTACTACTCCGGCAGCTTCCGTCCTGTCGCAAAACGCGAGGGCTGCTGTAAGCAGAGGCAGGGGAGAAGTGTTAGAACGGAACGCTGAATGAAAGAGAGGCATGCGCGCGCAGGTATGATGGTAGCACTCCGCGTGCGGCCCGCGACGAGCGCTGCTGACCTGTGAATCAACTCGTCCGACAACCCGCAGATCGGTATCTATCCTTGCATCCGACGATCACCTCTCAATCTCCAGGCCACATGGACACGGCCGGTTCCCTGCTCGCCGACGAGAACCGCCCAAGCCTCGCAAATGCAAGCGAGAAGGGGTATGCGCTTCTTCCCATCGCGAGGCGCGTGCTGATCTACCGTCTCGGCAGCCTGGGCGATACGGTCATCGCGCTGCCTTGCCTGCACCTGGTCGCCCGCAGCTTTCCCGATGCCGAGCGGGCCCTGCTCACGAACATACCCATCAACGCCACTGCCCCCGCGGCGGCCACGGTGCTTGGCAGTTCCACGCTGGTACATCGCTATTTTGATTACCCGGTTCAGACAAGGAACCTGTTCGTGCTCGGCCGGCTCATGCTCACCCTGCGCCAGTACAAGCCGGATGTACTGGTCTACCTGGCCGCGCCGCGTGGAGAAGCAGCCCTTGATCGCGATGTTCGCTTCTTTCGGCTATGCGGCATTCGCAGCATATATGGCCTGCCGGCCGGGAAGCTTGCCCTGAACCTTAAAGACGCCTACTCGGGCCTTCAGGAATCGGAAGCCCATCGCCTGGCGCGAAGCCTGAAGTCGATGGGCGATGCCCGGCTGGACGACCCGGCAAGCTGGGACCTGCAGCTAACCCGCGAAGAACTCTCCTATGGCGAAGAAACGGCTGCTTCATTTGCGGGGAATCCATACATCGTCTGCGCACCAGGATGCAAAGCGCAGGCAAATGACTGGGAAGATCCAAACTGGGCGGCCCTGCTTGCCCAGCTGTCGGGCAGACTGCCTAATCTTGGCTTGCTGCTGATGGGAGCCGCCTCCGACTTCGAGCGTAATGCGAAACTTGCCCGCTCCTGGAAGGGTCGGGCGTTCAACATTTCCGGGAGCACCAACCCACGACAGGCAGCGGCCATCCTTGTCCATGCAGCAATGTACCTTGGTCCCGACAGTGGACCCATGCACATCGCCGCCGCCATGGGGACACCCTGCGTAGCTATCTTTTCCGCGCGCAACCCAGCCGGCATCTGGTTTCCCAGCAGCTATCGTAATGGCCCGCAGCATCATCCGCTTTATCACCGGACGGATTGCTCGCCCTGCGGACTGGTCACCTGCACTGTCGAGAAGAAGCGCTGTATTCTGTCGATCCAGCCGTCCGAAATCCTGGGTATCGCGCTGCGGGTGCTCGAACCGGCTTTTCGCACGCAGTCTCTTCTGCAGCAAACTTTGCACACAATTAGATGCACTTAGGGCAACGCCGGGGTGGGAATTTTGGGTGCGTCCTCACTCCCCGGTTAAAATGCCACTACGATGCCCGATTCCTTGAGCAGTCCTCCACCTCCCGCACAGCCGCAAGGATATGCGCCAAACCTGGCGCAGGTTGACCCGCCCAAGAGCTTTGTTCGGGTTGTGATGCGCATCCTGGCAGCTGCCATCCTGGCCGGAGCCCTGGTGGCCGCCTGGTTCTATTTTGGCCAACGCAAGCCGTTTGCCAATGGGGACGTTGCACGCATTACTCTTTATCCAATCCACAATGCTATGAGTGGTGGCAATGACCAGCAGGGGATGGCTGGGCAGAACGAAAGTTACGATCAGTTGATCGTTTTTGCGCAGATTCATGTTCACAATGTCAGCACTGCGCCGCTGACCATCCTCGAGCTGCAGGGAGACGTGACGATGCCGGATGCAACTGAAGCTACTAGTCTCGCTGCCAGTCAGACTGACGCAAACCGTTTGTTCGGCGCCTACCCGCAGTTGTCGCCGCTGCGCACGGAGCCCTTGCTCCGGAACACGGTAATTCCGCCGGGACAGACAGCCGAGGGCATGCTGGTCTTTAACTACTCGATGAACAAGGCCCAGTGGGAGCAGCGCAAGAAGTTCGCCGTGAACGTGACGTTTGATAACGGAATGATTGTGCATCTTGACGGTTCTCACGTTTAGCTGCACACGGAGGCCCCGCGGCAGGGTCACGCCAAAATGGATTACGCAGAAGGTGACCCCCCGATGGCACAGACGCCTTAGACTGGAAGAATGCAGCGTGTCGTCATTGCCGGAGCAGGCGTTATTGGGTTGGCGACGGCGCTTGAACTCGCCGGACGCGGCTGGCAGGTAACAGTGCTCGAACGTGGCAAGGCACTACGCGAAGCCTCCTGGGCCGCTGCCGGCATGCTGGCGGCAGAAGACCCGGAAAATCCACCGGAGCTCAGTGAGTTCTCTAAGTTCAGCCGCGCCCTCTACCCCGCGTTTCTTGCCCGGCTGGAAGAGTTGTCCGGACTACCGGTGCCGCTGCGAACGACGCAAACCTTGCAACTCGATGACGGCTGGGCAGGATTGCCCGTTGCAGCATTTGGCCAATTGATTACCTCTGACGAGGCAAGGCGGCGCATCCCCGGCCTCCAGGTTGGGCCGGTTCAGAGTGGGCTGTGGCTCGAAGAGGAGTCGCTTGATCCGCGGGACCTTTGCCGGGCACTCGCAGCGGCTGTCCATGCGGCGGGGATTGAACTGCTCGAAGGCACGCCGGTATTGGAATCCTCGAGGTCTGCGGAAACAGATGGCCCACTCACGATCACGACCGCGAGCGGCAGCTACGAAGCGGACGCGATGATTGTGACGATGGGTGCGTGGGGAGCAGCGGCCGGCACATCCGCTGGACTGCACTTACTGCCCTCCGGCTGGATCCTGCCGAGAAAGGGGCAAATGCTTCGCGTTCGCCAACCCGCGGGTACAGTACTGACGACGGTGCTGCGCTCGCCGACCATCTACATTGTGCCCCGTGCAAACGGCAGCCTGATCGTGGGCGCGACGGTAGAGGATGCGGGCTTTGATCGCACCATTCACGAGGACGCGACCGAATGGCTGCTGAAAGAAGCAGCACAGTTGTGGTGGCCGATCGCCGGCGTGACCCGCGACCAGGTCGAGGAAATCTGGACCGGCATCCGGCCCGCGACCCCTGACTCGTTGCCGATTCTAGGGTCACTCGACGAGAATGCGGCAGGGGGGAAAGTGCTTTTTGCGACCGGCCACTATCGTAATGGGATCCTGCTGGCACCAGGCACCGCGTACCTGGTGGGACAGCTTTTAAGCGGAGAAAATCCAGCGATTGACCTTACAGTATTCAGCCCGAGACGGATGATGACGCCGTCCGATGTGGACGCATCCAATCCCTGTTCCCATGACAAGGAAACCAGCACTGCGCTATAACAGGAGTTCAGCGCTGACAGCTTCAGCTTCGCCACTGCGGTGGCGCAGAGCATAAACGAGTAGAAGGAGAAGTAAGACTATGGCGACAGCAGCACCAGCCAAGGGACTCGAAGGAATTGTGGCCGCAAGCTCCGGCATCTGCTGGATTGACGGTGAGGCGGGCGTTCTTTCCTATCGCGGGATTGACATCCATGAACTTGCCGGCAAGTCGGACTTCGAGCAGACCACTTATCTTCTCTGGCACGGGAAATTGCCGAACACTGCCGAGCTTGCAGAGTTCCGCAAACATCTGGCGGAGGCGCGCGTCATGCATCCGCAGATGAACGAACTGCTTGGCGGTTTTCCCAAAGATGCCACGCCGATGGAAGTCCTGCGCACGGCCGTTTCCCGGCTCTCCGTGTATGACGAGGACGAGGCCAGCAACGCGCATGACGCTAACGTGCGGAAGGCCTTCCGGCTTACTTCTCAGATTGCCATGGTCGTAGCAAATTACGATCGCATCCGCAAGGGCAAGCCTGTTGTTGAAGCAGACAAATCGCTCTCCCACGCAGGCAATTTCCTGTGGATGCTGACCGGCGAGAAGCCTTCAGAAACAGCAACCAAGACGCTCGACATCGCCCTCATCCTGCATGCCGATCATGAACTGAATGCTTCCACCTTCGCCGCACGTGTGATTGCCGCCACGCTGGCGGACATGCACTCTGCCATCACCGGTGCCATCGGCGCGCTGAAGGGACCACTGCACGGCGGCGCGAATGAAGCTGTGATGCGGATGCTGCAGGGCGTCGACAAATCCGGCGAAGATGCAGTCGAGCATGTAAAGAAAATGCTGGCGAACAAGGAGAAGGTTTCCGGCTTCGGCCATCGTGTTTATAAGACTGAAGACCCGCGCGCTACGCACCTTCGTCGCATGAGCGAAGAGCTCGGTAAGTCTTCCGGCAATTCCAAGTGGTTCGACATGTCACGCGCGATCGAGTTGTATATCAAGCAGGAGAAGAAACTCAACGCGAACGTCGATTTCTATTCCGCCTCTACATACACGACCCTGGGCATCGACATCGATCTCTTTACGCCAATCTTCGCAGTGAGCCGCATCGCCGGCTGGGCTGCGCACGTGATCGAACAGCATGATGACAATCGGCTGATCCGTCCGCGGGCGGATTACATCGGACCGGAGTACCCTTCGCCCTACACCCCCGTAGAAGATCGCAAGTAGGACGGCATCCTAATGCGAAGGCCTGCAGGCAATTGTCTGCAGGCCCTTTTTACTGGGTGGCTACTGTTGCTTAGAAGTTGCGGAGGTACTCTTTACGGTCGCCGGTTGGCTGTTGCCGGCTTCCTCCTTACTGGCAGCAGTTGACGATGAGGGAGCTACGCGGCAGGCAGAAGGAACATTGGCCATCTGCTTGGCAAATACGCGGTAACTTGGCCGCCCCGGCTGCAGCGTCGACCAGTAACTGGAGCGACTGAGCAAGGGTCTATGCTGGTCAATCAACTGGGTCTCGAGAATCTTTACGCCGCACTCCAGGTTATTCCGCGGCTGGAGAATTGTCTTGGCAGGGTCTTTCTCGGGCAGCTGCCGGTCCTTTTCCCAATCGAAATTACAACCGTAACGTTTGGCATCCATGTAGGTGAGTTGCAGCAAGCCTTCGCTGCGCACCATGCGCTTGGTCACCTTGTCCTTCACGGCTACTTCAGGTTCAGTATGACGAACGTTTGTGGTCGGTTCCAGGCCGGCCTCTGCGCCGGATAGCGCCTGGAAGAAGTATGCCCAGTACGCACGCTTGTCCCCATTGCTCATGTTGTTAAAACGCGGGCAGAACGACCGTACGTCGCGCGCCACGCTTGCTGATAGCAGCTGCGGCGGCAGTGCTTCTTCAACGATGCGGTCCCATGCCGGATCCCACGTGGTACCGCCAAGTTCAACACGCTTGGCGTCGATCGGCGTTGGCGGAGCCTGTTTAATTTCTTTCACCACTGGCTTGACGGGCGGCGGCGGTGGCGCTTGCTGATGACAGCCCGCAAGAATTAGAAGTGTAGTGAGAGTTGCAATGCTCAGAGTCTTCATGGTCCCATCCTGATTCGTGCGTTGAGATGCGCAGAGCAGGAGCAAGGCCAGATCACGTTCCCATTTTGCAGATCTCCCGCGGCAGGAGATTACTTCGGTATCCAGGCCGAGGGACTATCCGGTCCAGGGGACTAGGCAGGCCCGGACTAGATATGCGGTGCCCAGCCCTTCTCGTAGTCTCGTCCCCATAGCTTCATCGCCTCCGCGTCATTCTGGATTTTGCCGGAGGCTGGATCAGTCCGGAGTTCGCGCTTCACGGCATAGGCGATGTTCGACAACTGCAGAGTCGTGACCGAAACGTTGCCGACGCTAACAGGCGCATTGAGCTTCTCGCCTTTGCGGATGCCGTTGATGAAGTTAGCGAAGTGCGCGTCCGTCATTGAGTCGGCACCGACCAGGTCGGACGAGGACGTGTCTTTGCCGGTAGCAAATTCGCTGGTCTTCTTGCCCTTCAGGTCGTAGATCTCGTAGCCGTCGCGATCGACAATTACCGTCCCGGTCGTGCCCATCACTGCGGACCCGCGCTCGCGATTGTAGAACCGCATCCCCTGGCAGCACTTGCCCTCCCAGTCGATCAGCTTGTCAGGGTACCGAAAGCTTGTGACCAGGGTGTCGTAGAACTGCCAGTCATCCTTGAAATGGTAACGGCCGCCGGAGGCCGTCACACTTTCCGGAAATTCGACATCCATCGCCCAGCGGCACACATCGACTTCGTGCGTGCCATTGTTCAGAGCCTCGCCGGTGCCCCAGATGTTGAACCAGTGCCAGTTGTAGGGCTGCACATTGTCCTTGTAAGGCTGGCGCGGCGCGGGACCCTGCCACAGGTCCCAATCGAGCTGCGGGGGAACGGGCGCGTCTTTACCGAAGCCAATCGACTTGCGCGTATTCACATACCAGGCCTTCGCGTAGTAAGGACGGCCGATCAGGCCGTTGTGAATCTTGTCGACAATCTCGATGGTGTGCGGGGACGAACGCTGCTGCGTGCCCATCTGTACCAGTTTCTGATACTTTTTCTGTGCCTCGACCAGCATCGCACCTTCAGCTGGATTATGGCTGCAGGGCTTCTCAACATAGACATGCTTGCCCGCCTGCAGTCCGAGGATCGCCATCGGTGTATGCCAGTGGTCAGGGGTCGCAATGGTGATGGCATCGACATCCTTCTGCTGCAGGATCTTGCGGAAGTCGGTATCGGTCGCCGGTGCTTCACCCATGGCCTTCTGCGTGGCGTCGGCAAACTTTTTCAGGGTGGTGCTGTCAACATCACAGACATGCGTAATGCGCGCCGACTTCTTGTTTGCCTGCAGCGAAGACAAGTGAGCATAGGCACGGCTGTTCAGTCCCATGACAGCGAAGTTGAGCCGGTCATTTGAACCCATGATCTGTGCATAGCTCTTTGCCGTCGAAGCAACGGCAAGCCCTGCAGTGCCGACGGCGAGGGTATCGATAAATTCACGTCGCGTAATCGTCATAGTCTTTTCCTGATTCTCTTGAATGGGCAGTGCATCAGCAGTTGATGCCGGCCTTGACTAGCGTTTTTTTCAATCCATCCATGCTGATGCGGGTCGAAGCTTCCGGCGTACCGGCGCCACGCCAATGCGTTTCAAGACTGAGCGCGTGGTGAAAGCCATCCCGCTTGAGCGCCTTGAACTGGCCGACCCAATCCACCACACCACTGCCGACAGGCGCCCACTCGTATTTGTGCTCCGATGGGTACGTCACATCTTTGCAATGGCAGTGACCGATGCGTTCTTTCGCCAGCAGGTCATAACCTTCAGGGAACGGCTTGCTGAAGAGTGCAGCGGCGTTGCCGGGGTCCCAGTTGAGCATGAAATTCTTGTTCGGCACTGCTGCGAGCACGGCTGCTGACTCTTCGCCTGTCGCCGTATTGCAGGACATTTCATTTTCGAGCAGCAGGATGAGCTTATCTTTCGCACAACGGTCGGCTGCCTCGCGCAACTTCGCGTTGATGGCGGCACGATACGGCGCCTGGTCAGTCAGTCGCCAGTAGTCGAAGCAGCGAATGCGATCCGTACCGAAGGCATGAGCCAGGTCGATGCAGTGTTCCAGTAGTTTGTCCTGGGCGTGGGCATCGAAATCTGCGTTGAACTGGTCGCGCTTTTCACTTTGCGGCGAACGCGGCGCACCGGGCCAGTCTGTTTTGAAGAGGGGGCTGGCGATGTCCGTCACGCGCAGTTTGTGCTCAGCCAGAATTTTCTTTGCGTCTTGAACCTGCTGCGGCGTCAACTCGGTAATGTTCTTATTCCACATGCCGCGGAGTTCAATCCACTGCAGACCGAAATCCTGTGAAGCAATTTTGCACGCTTTTTCAAAGTCTTGGTCAATCTCGTCGTTGATGACGGCCAGCCGAAACGGGCATGCGCCCGTCATGGCGGATTGGCCCCGCAGCGTCTTTGGTAGCAACGTCCCGAGGCTGGCGACGCCAATGCCAGCCAGCAGTTCACGTCGTGTATAGCCCATTGATTCTCCCTGCGTTCGCGAGCGCATTTAGAACGCGCATCCATCATGCGACATTCTGGCTGGTTTCGTCACCTTGGCAGGGTGGGAAAGAAACCTGATCAGCGTTGCGGTAAGTTAAAGTCCGATGACCAGGGAGCGTCGAAGGTAGCTCAGACGCCGGCGCACCTACTCAATTCGATGAAGGGTCCGGCTCCACCGCGTCTGGTCGAAGAAATGGAGGGCTTCGTGCATCGTGGACGACACCTGATCGGCAAGCGGCGGGTGCTCGTCACTGGATTCGGGCATGTCGATCGACCAGTACACCAGCAGCGGCCGGCCGACAATATTCTCGCGGGGAACGAATCCCCAGTAGCGGCTGTCGCGACTGTAGTCGCGATTGTCGCCCATCGCAAAATACTTGCCCGGCGGGATCACCAGGTCGTCGCCCTGCAGATAACCAGGCATCTGATCTGCCCACTCCGGAGTTACTCCGCGTTGGTCTCTGGGACTGATGAGAGGAAAATCGTCGACATACGGATCGTAAGTCGCATAGGTAGTTTTCGCCGCATAGGATTCTGTCTGCGCGACACCGTTGAGGTAAACAATCCCATTCCGCAGATGAAGCCGGTCGCCAGGTATGCCGATGACTCGTTTCACGAGGTGGATGTGCTCGCCGTTCGCATCCGCCACCGGGTTGAAGAAGACGATGACGTCTCCTCGCTTGACGTCTCGATGGGGCATGAAAGGCATGGGGCTGGAGGCCAGATTCACACGCTCGACCAGGACGTGGTCGCCGACCAGCAGCGTACTGGCCATGGAGGACGAAGGAATCAGAAAGTTTTGAAAGATGAAGGTGAGCGCAAAGACGCCGATGGCCAGGATACTGCAGATCGAGGCGAGACCTTCGAGCGGCGTCTCATCGTTAGGCTTTGCTTCCGGTGTCCGTCTGCTCATCGAATTACCTCGATCATCTGTCGTCTTACATAAACAAGGCTACACCGCCGGTGCAAATGCACCGGCGTGCGCTTGAGTTGCAGACCTTACTTCTTGGCGCTGGCTGGTGGAACAATGCCGTTCATGCGGAGGTATTCGACCATCTGGCCGTAGTGATCGTTGGCATGGGCGAGGCAGAACGTGGCGGCGCCGGCGCGGGTGCTTGCTTCTTCACCCTTGCCCATCACGACGAAGGCGTTTTCAGGCGTAATGGTGGCGACTGCTTTGTCGGCGAAGGCGAAAGAATCCTTGAGTGCCTGTACCAGCTGATCTTTGGTCTTGAGGGCTTTGACCTGGTCGCGTGTCACGGGGACGGGCATGCCGAAGCCGGCGAAGAATCCATAGTTGGCACTGATGAGGTGCTGCACCTGGCCGCCGAAGGTACGGACGCCGGTAAAGGTCCCTGCGCTGGCGGGAGGTGCGAAGTCGTATTTCTCGGCGGGCATCGCTTCGGCCGCGCTGATGATCTCTTCCTGGACCTGCTTGAACAGGTCGCCGTAGACCTTGGCCGGCGTAGTGGTGGATGACTTCATGGCACCGGCTGACGTTTCGGGCATGCTGCCCGGCTCCTGCGCATACATGTTGGTCACGGTCAGGAGCGCCCCACAAAGGAACGCACTACACAGGATCTGCTTTTTCATCGTCGTATCTCCAAAACGGGAAAGCCCGTCGCGGGATTGAGCGTATCAGAAGCACGGCGCGAAGTAGAATAAGAGCAGGAGAAAGCACATGCGCCGCGTCTACATGGATTCGAATGCGACTACGCCACTCGCACCGGAAGTGTTTGCGGCGATGCAGCCGTATTTCACCGAGCAGTTCGGCAACGCTTCGTCTATCCACTACTTTGGCCAGCGGGCGCGGGGCGCGGTCGAAAACGCACGTGAGCAGGTCGCAGCCCTCTTCCATTGCCGGGCGTCTGAGATCGTGTTTACCAGCGGCGGAACGGAAGGCGACAACCTGGCGCTATTCGGTCTGGTCAAGCCCGGCGACCACCTGATCACCAGTTCTACGGAGCATCACGCTGTGCTGCATGCGGCCGAGCGGTTGCGCGACCGCGGTGTCAGCGTCACCTTTCTGCCGGTGGATGCGCAGGGCGTGGTTTCTCCGGATGATGTGCGCGCGGCGCTGCGTCCTGAGACCAGCATGATCAGCGTGATGATGGCGAATAATGAGACAGGCGCAGTGCAGCCAGTCGCCGAGATTGGCAAAATCGCGCAGGAAGCAGACGTCTGGTTCCACACGGACGCCGTCCAGACTGCCGGTAAACTGACGATTGATGTCGCGGCCATTGGGTGTGACCTGCTGACCATCTCCGGCCACAAGATGTATGCGCCCCAGGGCGTGGGTGCATTATTCGTGCGCCGCGGAACTCAGCTGGAGCCGCTGTTTTTCGGTGGAACCCATGAACGGCAGCGGCGGGCGGGGACAGAGAATCTGCCAGGCATCGTCGCGCTTGGCAAGGCAGCAGAGATGGCCCTGGCCGGGCTGTCGAGCGGCGCTGCGGCGAAGATGTGCGCGCTACGGGACCGGCTGGAGCAGGGCATCCTGGCGCTGGTTGACGAATGCGGCGTGAATAGTGGCGAAGTCGAGCGGGTGCCGAATACCACGAACATCTGGTTTGACCACCTGGAGGGCGAAGCGCTGGTGATCTCGCTGGACCTGAAGGGCCTGGCGGTATCGGGCGGCTCGGCGTGCGCCTCCGGGGCTGCAGAGCCTTCGCACGTGCTCTCGGCGATGGCTATTCCGGCGGCGCGCGCCAGGGCGAGTCTGCGCTTTAGTATCGACAAATCAACCACTGCCTCGGATATAGACTTCGCGCTGGAAGTGGTACCGCAGGCCGTGCGGCGGCTGCGGGAACTGTCGCCGGTGTACAAGAAGTCTGCCGCGGTGCTGCTCACAGAATCAGTGCAGATAGGGCTCTGATCCCATGTCTCAGAAGCGACACTTGGGGCACCCGGGCATCTG
>CAZZXL010000030.1:21549-34881 GCA_964658035.1 uncultured Acetobacteraceae bacterium | reverse complement strand
GAAGGTGGATTCGTCCTGGTGTACAAGGGGCAGCAGGCGGTGGCCAGCTTCCAGACGCCAACCGGCGCAGACCATGTTGCCGTGCAGGCTTGGGGCAGCGATGATCAGGAGCTGACGCCGGTGCAGCCCGCCTCCACTCCATCCTTCTGGCGACGCAGGAAGACCGCCAGCCACCCAGCGCCTGGTGCAGCAGGAACGCCGGCAACGGCAACGGAAACTGCCGCGGCCGGCGGCACCTTTCTTCAAGGCGGCCAGCCCCTTGAAGATGTAGCCCTCGAAGCCTCGCGCCGCAGTGACGAGCCTATCCTGGCGATCAGAAATAGTGAATACATCACCGCAGCCTCACCCGTTGCCGGCGACTACACCATCGTTGTCGGCCTGCCCCTTCCCGCCGGCTTCAGCAAAACCGTCTTTGGCCTGCGCCGCGGTGCGCTCGATTACTGGACCCTCTTCCGCAGCCGCAACCGGGTCCGCGGACAATACCTGCTGATTATCCTGCTGCTCACCGTGCTGGTCTTCTTCATCAGCAGCTGGCTCGCTCTCTTCCTCTCGAAGCGAATCACCCGCCCGGTCGAAGCACTGGCAGACGCCATGGGAGCCATCGCCGCCGGGGAATACAGTCACCGCATCGCCTCCGGTACAGTGCAGGAGCTGGGCGAACTGGTGCGCTCGTTCAACGCCATGGCAGCCGATCTCGAAACCTCACGCGCCATTGCCGAAAGCTCGACTGCGCAGTTATCGCAAGCGAACCGGAGCCTGCAGGAACGGCGCACCGAACTCGAAACCATCCTGCAGACCATCCCCACCGGCGTCATCACACTGAACGACGAATTGCGCGTCGTGCAGGCCAATCGCGCCGTCGCGCGGCTGCTGACCATGGTTGATCCCACTAACCCAGAAGCTCAGCCCGGTGCCAACCCGGAAGAGGATGAGAAGCCTCCGCTCGAAACTCTCTTCCCCCATGAACAGCGCGAAGACCTGTGGCGGATGATCCGGCGCTGCCAGCGCATGGGCATGGCACAGGGAGATTTCGATCTGCGCAAAGGCAGCCAGGAGCTGCACATGTCGGTAACCGTTGCGCTGCTCGAACTGGAACAGCACCGTCGCGGTTACATTATGGTCCTTGAAGACGTGACCGAAAGTCTTCGCGCCCAACGGCAGGTCGCCTGGAAGGAAGCGGCACAGCGGGTGGCGCACGAAATCAAGAACCCCCTTACGCCGATCGCGCTCTCTGCCGGCAGAATTCAGCGGCACCTGGAGAGGAATACCCCCGAATCCCCTGCCATCATCCGCCGCTGCAGTGAGGTGATCCTAAACTCCGTCGAAACCATGCGCGGACTGGTTGACCACTTTGCTGCGCTTGCCCAGTTCCCTGTTCCACAGATTCGTGCAGTGGACCTGAATAAAGTAGCCCGCGGTGCAATTGATTCGTTCGCGGGCAGGTTCGATCGCATCCGCATCATCGAACATCTGTCTTTGGAACCGGTCATGATTGCGGCGGATGCTACCGTGCTTGCGCGCGCCCTGGTTAACCTGATTGATAACGCAGCCGAAGCCATGCAGACCAGCCTGCTGCGCGAGCTCACCATAGAAACCTGCATACTGGCTGACGGCTTAATGGCGGAGATTGCCATCTCTGACACCGGCCCGGGACTTACCGGCGAAGCGCGGGAGCGGCTTTTCCTGCCTTATTTCTCGACCAAGCAGCGCGGCAGCGGCCTGGGCCTGGCCATTACCGCGAAGATCGTGCAGGAGCACGGCGGCTTTATCCGGGCAGAACAAAATGTTCCTGCCGGCGCACGCTTCATTATCGAACTGCCCCTGGCCGACAGACTCGCTTTCGCAGCACCCGCTCAAGAGACTACCCACGCACTCGACACTGAGTCAAATCCGTCGGCCGCCCCCATGGTTGGCGTCAAGGTGCGCATTTGAACCATATTCTTATCGTTGATGATGAAGCCGAAATCCGCGAATCTCTTGCGGAAATCCTGAAAGAAGAAGGCTTCTCCGTTACCACGACCGGCTCCGCAGAAGAGACCATGCTGCTGCTGCGCGATGCCTCGTATGACATCGTTCTGCTGGATATCTGGCTGCCCGACCGTGATGGTCTTGAAGTGCTGCAGGAGATGCAGTCGCTCGACATCGGCGAGAAGCCGGAAATCATCATCATTTCCGGTCATGGCACCATCGAAACTGCCGTGCGCGCGACCAAGCTCGGCGCGTATGACTTCCTCGAAAAGCCGCTGTCCATGGACCGCACGCTGATCCTCATCAATAACGCGATGGAAGCCAGGCGACTGCGCGCCCAGAACGATGAATTTAAACGCCAGCTCGCACCCGAGACCCCGGTCACCGGCGAAAGCGTACCGGTAAAGGCCTTGCGCCAGCAGATCAAGTTGATGGCCCCAACCAATGGCCGCGTACTGATCTTCGGCGAGTCCGGCTCAGGCAAGGAACTGATCGCACGCGCCATTCACGCCCAGAGCCTGCGCAAAGACAGCATCTTCGTACACCTGAACTGCGCCGCCATTCCTGAAGACCACATCGAGACAGAACTCTTTGGCTACCGCCACGGTGCCGTACCCGGCGGCCCGCATGAGAAGCGGGGCACCTTTGAGCGCGCCAACGGCGGGACCCTGTTTCTGGATGAAGTAGGCGATATGAGCCTGAAAACGCAGGCCAAAGTGCTGCTCGCCATCGACGAACAGCGCCTCACTCCCGTTGGGGCAACGCAGTCTGTCAGCGTCGACGTACGCATCATCGCTTCGACCAACAAGGACATCGAAGAAGAAATTGCACGCGGCAATTTCCGCGAAGACCTCTTCTATCGATTGAACGTCATCCCGTTTTTCATGCCGCCCCTGCGCGACCGCAAAGAAGATATTCCGCTGCTCGCGCGAGAGTTTCTAAAAGAACTGGGCCGGGAGTACGGTCGGCCGCGCCTCGAGATTACCGACGATGCCGTCACCCTGCTGCAGCAATACCAGTGGCCGGGCAATGTGCGCGAACTGAAAAACATCATTGAGCGGGTAATGCTGTTGAATCCTCAGGCCCTGCGCATTGAGCGCAAGCACCTGCCCATGCTGGTGCATCGGGAAACGGGCCGACGCGGCGAATCCTTCCGTACCCTGCAACAGGCACGAGATGCCTACGAGCGCGATTACATCCTCAAGAAAGTCGATGAGTGCCACGGCAATATGAGCCGTGCCGCCGAGTCACTGGGGCTTGAGCGAAGCCATCTCTATCGCAAAATGAAGGCACTAGGCATAGCCGTGCGCGAGTGACCCACAATTCATTTGACTTAACCTACGTAAATACGTAATCTAACCATACGCACACCCGATCAACAGGAGCATTCAGCCATGAGCACCCTTGTTGCAATTGACGTGAAGGTAGCTGACGAAGTTTGGATTGCGACTGCCCTGCTTCAAATGGAAAATCCAGGTCGTGCCGACTTCAGTATTGCCCAGATAGTCGAACGAGCTCAGGCGGAAGGCCTCACTGAAGAATTGCGTCCCGGCGTACGCCAGCATGCGCAGCAACACTGTGTTGCCACGCTGCCCGCCAGTCCAAACACCTACCGGATGCTCACCGAAACACGGCCAAAGCATCGCCGCCTGTTTCGCCTGGGGGATGCGATGCACCAGGACAGGCGTGAGGGCAAGATGACCCCGCAAGTGCAGGATCTGCCGGAGAGATACGAGTATCTGCTGGGCTGGTACCGGACGTGGAGCAAGCTGGCCCAAAAACTCGCGACCCCTGAAGATCCACTTCTCGCCCTGTATGGTTCGGGTAAGGAACTGTGGGCGGATGAACCTGCGGACCAGTATGTGGCGCGTCTGCGCGAGGGCTGGGATTGAGCCGGGTCTTCTGGGACACCAACATCTTTATTTACTTCTTCGAAGCAAGCGACAAACTGGGACCGTTAGCCCGGGCTTTGCGTGAGCGCATGCTCAAACGAGGGGACCAACTCATTACTTCCACCATGACCCTTGGAGAAATCCTCGTAAAGCCACTCCAGGAAGGCGATGGAGAAATCGGACGAAAGTATGAAGCCGCGCTGAAAGCTGCCGCCAGCATTCTTCCTTTTGATGTGGAAGCCGCCAGGAATTATGCCCGGTTGCGACTCAATCCAACGCTCAAACCTCCGGATGTGATCCAGTTGGCATGCGCAGCAGCTGCAAAGGTAGACCTGTTCATCACGAACGATAACCGGCTGCACGATCTGCACGTGCCCGGAATCCAGTTCATTGTGCCGATCGACCGCGTTCCCATCTAGGAGCAACTTCCCGTTGCTCTGGTGTCTGAGATCTTGCAACTGGACTTCTCTCGTCTGAAAAAGCCGGCCGCAACCCGTCCTTCTCTCTCCACCTGCAGCAACTCGGTCTAGCTCTTGATTTTGCCGAAGGTCTGCGGCTCATCCTTCGCTTTCTTCTCGCCATGCTGTGCAATCTCATCCAGCTGCCGTCGCCAGTCCAGCGTATTCACAAACCCTCGGGAATCGCGCCAGTTTTCTTCGACAATAATGTAAAGCTGCAAAAAGACCCGCGTTCCGAGCAGCGACTCGATCTCCTTACGGGCTGAGGCGCCGATGCTCTTCAGCTTTGCTCCACCCTTGCCGATCAGGATGGCTTTCTGCCCGTCGCGCTCACAATAAATTGCGGCGGAAATCTTTGTCACCGGCAGCTTGCCGTCTTTGCGCGGACGTTCGTTGGCAGCAGATTCTTCGTAGCGCTCGATCACGACAGCAGAGGCATACGGGACCTCTTCACCCGTCTCCATCAGGATGCGTTCACGGATCAACTCCGCCACCAGGAAGCGCTCCGGCTGGTCAGTAAACTGCTCCGGCGGAAAGTAGCGCTCGCCTTCCGGCAGGTGCTCGACGATTGCTTCCAGCAGCCGGTCCAGACCATCTTTCTTACGCGCTGAGATTGGGATCACTGCGGCGAACTTATGTAATGCGCTCAGTTGCTGAATAAGTGGCAGCAGATCTTCACGCTTGATGAGATCGATCTTGTTGATACACAGAAGCACCGGGCAATCCAATTTGCGGATCAGCGCCAGCACCATCTCGTCTTCACTGGCATCGCGGCCTAACCTGGTATGTTTCGCTGCATCTTCATCGGAGTTCTCTGTCGGCTTCTCGCCCGCATCCGGCAGCCGCTGTTCGCGCGTCGCATCAATCAGCAGGATGACCGCATCGCGCTGCTCGAGAGCCTCGTGCACTTCATGCATCATCTGCTTGTCGAGGGCGCTTGAAGGTTTATGCACCCCGGGCGTATCGACAAACACAATCTGCGCCTCGGGGTACTTGCCTTGCGGCACTTCAACGACACCCTGGATGCGCGTGCGCGTGGTCTGTGGCTTGCTGGTAACAATGGCTACCTTTTCACCGGTAAGAGCGTTCAGCAAAGTGGACTTGCCCGCATTGGGACGCCCGATAATCGATACAAAACCTGACCGCACGTAATCTCCGTAGCGCCTGCTGCCTCGCGGGTCGCGTCTATCACTCTGTTCCAAGGTTACCGTACGAAAGCGCTGGGCACCGTTTGAGGCTCCGCTGTCGCTTTCGCGATGCCAGCCGCCAAACCAGGAAGGGTCCTCCCCATCGGAGCATAGCGGAGTGAAGCAGCCTGAAGGATTGTCATCCTGAAGCGTATTACCCGAAGCGCATTAAAGAAGCAAAAAAAAATGTTATCCCGACCGGAGAGCAGCGAAGTGGAGGGACCTGCGTTTTCAAGTCCTGGCCATAACCGCCTGACCGGGTCGTTACAGGCGCCACGCGCGACAGGCGCAACCCGCCATACGCCACGCGCGACAGGCCGTACGCGTAGTACCTACTCCGCTCGTTCAGTCGCGGAAGCAGAAATGCGGAGCCGATCAATCCGTCGGTCGGTCGAAGCCAGTACTTCGAAGCGCACATCGTGCACCTCGACCACTTCGCCCGCCATCGGGATCCTCCCGGCTACTTCGCTCACCAGGCCAGCCACGGTGGTCGCTTCATAGTCTTCGTCGGCCAGTTCGAACTTGTCCTTCAACAAGCCGTCCAGTTCGTCGATTTCATACGTGCCCGGCACCACCCACACACCGTCTGACTCCTGTACGGCGCCATCGGATGGATGGTCAACTTCGTGTTCGTCCGTAATCGCGCCGACGATTTCTTCGAGCAGGTCTTCGATCGTCACCAGGCCGGCCACCCCGCCATATTCATCGATCGCGACTGCCATGTGCTGCTTGTCGCGCTGCATCTCGCGCAGCAATTCGTTCACATGCTTGGTTTCCGGCACGAAAAGCGCAGGCCGCTGAATGGTTTCGACCGTCCGCTGGCCGGCGTCGGCGTCGGCAATCTGCAGCAGGTCATGCGCGAAAGCAATACCGCTGATGTGGTCAAGCGAACCCTCGTACACCGGGACGCGCGAGTAAGGATGTTCTTTGATCCGGACGAGAAATGCCTCAAGTGTTGTGTCGATCGGCACTGCGAACATCGAGGGTCGCGGCGTCATGACTTCGCGCACAATCTTATCGCCGAACTCGACTGCCGACCGGATCAGGTCGCGGTCACTCTCTTCAAGAATCCCCTCCTCTTCACCGGCTTCGATCAACGCGTCGACGGCCTCGGACGCATGCTCTTCTTCTTCACTCGCCGTCGGCTCAGCCAGGGCCGCGATAGACAGCAGGAAACCGAGAAATACCGTGATGGGCAGTACCAGGTAAAAAAGGACCTTCAGCGGAACGCGCAAGCCGGAGGCCCAGTGACCCCGGGTCCGCGAGAAGAGAATGAACGGCAGCAGCCGGCTGAAAATAGTTGCCACCAGGATGACACCCAGCACCGCCTGCACCAATTCCGGGAAAGCAGGCCGCGGCCACATGTAGCCGGCGCGGACAGAACGCGCGCCTTCAAACAACATGGCACCAAAAACCAGAGCAATGCAGCCAAAACTTACTTCTGCCAGCACCGCCGCTGAAAGCGAAATCCGGTCGCGGCTGAAACCCAGGCGCGGCTCAATATTCTTCTCCCAGTAGTCAATGTTGTCCTGAAACTCGCGGGCAAGAAATTTGCCCATCTCGGAATAAAGCCGGTCTACGTACGAGGCCAGTGTATGGACAGGCAGCAGGATCAGGATGAGCAGAAAATCGATCCAGGTCATCGGCTACCGACCTTTCCCGCTGACGTTTTCTTCGCAGTCGCCTTTTTCGCGACCACTCTTGTGGAAGACACGGCTGCGGCAGGCTCCACCCTGGGTGCCCCGCGTCTCGCTCTTGAGACGTGGGATTTCGCGATCACCTTCATGGCGGGGCCGCGATTGCCAACAATGGCTTTGCCGGGACTGGGCACCCTCTTCGGTGGAGGCGCGGTGTCTTCTGTACGTTCGATCAGGCTGCATGGCAGGCGCAGTTTGCGGCGCAGCTTTAACTCGCGCGCGGCCATTTCACCCTTGTCCGCTTCATGATCGAAGCCGGCAAGGTGCAGCAATCCATGCAGCATCAATACTTTCAATTCTGTTGCCAGTGGATGTCCAAGCAGCAGCGCCTGCCGGGCTGCCGTATCGACTGAGATTGCAAGGTCACCCGCGATCTTGCCTTTGCGACCCTGCACCGGTGCCGCCGCAGAAAAAGAAAGCACATCCGTCGGCTTGTTCTTGCCGCGGTACTGCCGGTTCAGTTTTCGGATGAACTTGTCACCCGTGATGAGTACGCTCACCTGGCCACGCAGCGGAATTGCAGCCGCAGCAACCGACAGAAAACGCTCAAGGGTGCGTGCCGCCGGGAGTGCCGGTGGATGGTCGCCCTCCGCAAAATCAGTGACGATCATGAGGGGATCTTCTCCGCCCACGGATTGTGCCTGCTGCTCACGCTGTTCCTAGTTTAAGGGTTGAGAGCTTCAGGATTGCAGAGGAAAGTGCGATGGCACCGGGTCAACTCCGAGAGTGAGGCCTTTTCGACTCCCTGACGCTTGGGTCAGGATGACAAAACTGGTGGACGAGGACACCTTTGAGGACTGCAACAAGGGGAAATGCGTGATGAAATCAGCCTGAAAAGGTGCCAAAAGTGCCAAAAAGGAGGATAAATTCCCTCCTTTTTGACACTTCTGGCACAGATTATTGCGGCTTGGCAGGAGTGCGGTTGCGGTCGGAATTGGGCAGGTTCAGTGGTAGATCAGGTTGACCCTTGTGGAAGCTGTCATACGCCCGGATGACCCGTTGCACCAGGTGGTGGCGCACGACGTCGCCATCTTCAAAGTGGCAGAAGGAAATGCCGTCCACCCCCTTCAATACCTTGATAGCTTCGACCAGCCCCGATTTACCGTTTGGCAGATCGATCTGCGTCACGTCGCCGGTGATGACGGCTTTGGAGTTGTTGCCCAGGCGGGTGAGGAACATCTTCATCTGTTCGCTGGTCGTGTTCTGCGCTTCGTCCATGATGATGAACGCTTCGTTGAGGGTGCGGCCGCGCATGAAGGCGAGCGGCGCAACTTCAATCACATTGCGTTCCAGCATCTTGTCGACACGGTCCTGTTCCAGCAGGTCGTAGAGCGCGTCGTACAGCGGACGAAGGTAGGGATCGACCTTCTCCTGCAGCGTGCCCGGCAGGAAGCCGAGACGCTCGCCGGCTTCCACTGCCGGACGGACGAGAATGATGCGGCTGACCTTTTTGGCCAGCAGCGCACTGGCGGCCATGGCTACGGCGAGATAGGTCTTGCCGGTACCGGCCGGCCCTACGCCGAAGGTCATGTCATTCTGCTCAATCATTTCCACGTAACGCCGCTGGTTAAGCGAGCGCGGTTGCACCATGCGCTTGATGCCCGCGGAGCGCTGTTTTCCGGCTTCTGCCAGGCTCTTCAGGTGAACGTCAGGGTCGGCGGTGACTAGTTTCAGCATGCTGTGCAATTCTCCGTTCTGGAGAGTGACGCCGGCTTTGCGGAGCTGTTCGTAGTCGCTGAAGATTTTCTCGACGCGCGCCACGCCTTCGGGTGACCCCTCCACGTGCAGGGCATCGGAACGAAGATCGATCCGCACGCGCAGGGTGTCTTCGAGGAGTCTGAGGTTTTCATCGCGGGTCCCGAACAGGGGCTCAATGTTGGGCGTGATTTCGATCGCTTTCTTCATCAAGCGGACAGGTAACCTCCTGCCGGCTCCTTGGGGAGCGGCATGTGTTTTGCGGTAGGGGTGGAGACGCGGGAGGGGCGGCAGGATACTGGTTGCACGCTGATTAGATGCTTTTGGCGGGCAGCTGTTGCAGCTGTCCAACCTGTGCCTGCGCGTTGGGTTCGCCCGAGGATGGGCAAAGATTAGCGCGATGGTCCGGGCGCGTCAACGGCTATTTCATGAATTCTTCGGGTTTTGTGGAAAGCTCGTCCGGAATACGAGCTTAGAGCGTACAGTTGCAGTTTCTTATCTCGCCTACCACGGCGCTCGCGTGTTTACGGCCCGTTCCTCTTCACCTTGCCGCTTATGGCCAGTCGCATTCTTTCTAGTGCAGCCTGCGAAAGCGGAGCGAGCTTCCCCAGCATCTTATCCGGCATGGCAGGCATAGATTGGACAGAAGAAGGCAGTAACGCAGGCTCCGGCAAAACGGCCCTGGTGGTAGGATCGACCGGCATTGCCGGCGGCAACCTGGCGGCCCACCTGGGTGAACACGGCTGGGCGGTATACGGAATGGCTCGCAGGCCAGGCATACGCGCGGGTATCCGGCCGCTTGCTGCGGACCTGCTGGACGTGGAATCCGTACGAAGCGCTGTCCAGGGGCTATCGATCACGCATGTCTTTATCACCACGTGGCTTCGCCAGGAGACAGAAGCCGAGAACGTGAAAGTAAACGGGGCGATGGTCGAGAACCTGTTTGCGGCGCTCGATAAGATGCCTCTTCTGCACGCTTCGCTGGTTACCGGTACCAAGCAATACCTGGGGCCGTTTGAGGCGTATGGACAGGTCTCTGCCGAGACCCCCTTCCGTGAGGACAATCCGCGACTGCCGGGCTTGAATTTCTATTACACACAGGAAGATGTGCTGTTTGCTGCGGCCCGGCGGATGGGCTTTGACTGGAATGTGCATCGGCCGCACAGCATGATCGGCTATGCCCTGGGCAATGCAATGAACATGGGCGTGACGCTGGCAGTCTATGCGACCATCTGCCGGGAGACAGGTCAGCCGTTTGTCTTCCCCGGTTCAGAAATCCAGTGGAATGCTCTCACGGATGTGACGGATGCGCGCCTGCTGGCCGAGCAACTGCAATGGGCCGCGCTGACGCCTGCGGCGCATAACCAGGCATTCAATACGGTCAACGGCGACATTTTCCGTTGGCGCTGGCTGTGGCCGCAACTGGCTGCATGGTTTGGCGTGAAGGCGGAGGGGCCGCCGCGTCCCCGGGCGCCACTGCAGGAGCGAATGGCCGGCATTGGGCCGGTGTGGGCCGGCATCGCGGCAAAATACGGGTTGGCGGAGAAGGACGTGAACAGGCTTGCGTCCTGGTGGCATACGGATGGTGACCTGGGCCGCGAACTGGAATGCGTGAATGACGTAACGCGCAGCCGGACGCTCGGGTTTACTGCGTATCAGCGGACGCCGTCATCCTTCTTCCGGCTGTTCGAGAGACTAAGGGGGGAGAGGATTATTCCCAGTTGGTAGTGGCTTGACTGACTGGCTGGGGTTTGAAGTTGAGGCGGCGATGAATGGTGCATCGTCGCGGTGGGCGGCTCATCCAACAGTGGAGTCAATCAGAAAGGGACAGCTCGCATGTTCGCAGTGATGGGGATTACCGGCAACGTTGGCGGCGCGGTCGCAAACACACTCCTTCAGCATGGCAGGAAAGTTCGCGGCCTCGTCCGCGACGAAGCGAAGGCTCAGGGCTGGAAAGACAAGGGCGTTGAGATTGTAGCGGCCGATTACGATGAACGCCTCACCCCCGCCTTCACGGGCGTCGAAGGTGTTTTTGGCATGATACCGCCCGATGTAGCACCCGAGCCCGGCTTTCCAGCCAGCGTCGCCCGGATTGCTGCGATCAAGAAGGCCGTCATCGCTGCCCGGCCGCCCCGGGCCGTCTATCTGTCTTCAATTGGCGGAGAAAAGAGCTCGGGCACAGGACTTATTACCACTGCTCATCTGTCTGAGGAGGAACTCGGCAGCACTGGCATCCCGAGCGCGTTCCTGCGCGCTGGATCGTTCATGGAAAATGTCCTGCTCAGTATTCCGGCTGCCCGGGCGACTGGCATGTACTTTGCGTTCTACCAGCCGCTCGAGCACCCTTACCCGCTGGTGGCGACGGACGACATCGGCCGGATCGGCGCTGAAACCCTGCTACAGAGCTGGGAGGGGAAGCGGTTCATCGAGATTTCCGGCCCGGCTTACTACTCTGCAAATGACGTCGCAGCAGCCCTGGCAAAGGCCCTTGACCGACCGGTGACCGGCGTTGCCGTACCGCGCGAGACGTGGGTCGATACCCTGGCACAGTACGGGATTCCAGCAGATCGTTCCGGCGCGTATATCGAAATGGTCGACAGCTTTAACTCCAGGTGGATCGACTTTGGCGCGCCCGGGACGGAGCATGTGAAAGGGACAATTGACCTAGATTCGGCGGTAAAGGCGCTGGTGAAGCGAGCTGGCTGAGCAACTTAGCTAAAACCAGTGGTCGTGCATACGCTCGAGAAAGTAGCGAGTCATTTGGTAACCCGATTCTGAGCCGATCACTGAATCTACGGGACACTCAGGACATAGAGCGGTCTGCCCATCGGCTGTCCATTCAGTAATGTCAGAAGGCGGGAAGGAAGATGGCGGAACAGTAGAAGCAGCCGCAGACGCTACTCTTTTCGAGTTCGCTGCGATGATTTGAGCTGTGCCTATGCGCGAGAATGAGGTCCTGGCTCATCAGGCACGTTTGTTTATCAGGAGCGCCATTGCTCAGTACTCATTGACCTTTCAGGGCAAATCGCCTACACTAACGTTTTGCAGATGATGCGGGTGCGTGTCTCACTCATTAGGCCGCCGGCACACCATTTCCTTACGAAAAGAGCATAAACATTTATGGCGAACCACGTATCCTCGCTGAAGCGCGCCCGTCAGACTGAACGCAAGACCATCGTGAACCGTGCCAACAAGAGCAAGGTTCGTGGAAGCCTGCGTGCCATGCGCGAGGCGCTGGTGAAGGGTGACGCCGAGGCGGTCACTGTTCAGTATCGCAGCACCACGTCCTTTCTCGACAAGAGTGTGCAGAAGGGCATTCTGCATAAGAACACTGCTTCGCGCTACAAGAGCCGCTTGAACGCTCGCGTGAAGGCCGTGGTGATGAAGAAAGCTGCTTAGTTTTTGGTGTATTGAGAAGGGCCGGATGATTCCGGCCCTTTTGCTTTGTTCCGAACCCATGTCTCGCGAGTGCCAAGCCCGAGGGCGGGTCCAGATTCACGCATCGCGACTGGGCTGACGAAAAGAGTCGGGAGCTCAGCTATACCGCATCCAGCGCATCATCTCCGGCAGGTTGGGCCGTTTGCCGTACATGAGGATGCCGATGCGGTAGATGCGCGAAGCAATCCACAACACTGCGTAGATTGCGACGACCATCAGCACCACGGACAGCAGCAATTGCCACATCGGCGGCATCTGCACGCCCATGCGCAGGCACATGATGAGCGGCGTACAGGGCGGGAACAGTGAGAGTCCTACTGACAACGCTGAACTGGGACTGCCGAGCACGTAGCTGAACAACGTAAAGGCGACAATCAGGGGCAGCATGATGATGACCTGGAACTGGTTCATCTCCTGCTCGGTGGACATGGTCGCGCCCAGCCCGGCGCTGAGCGCACTGTAGAAGAGGAAGCCGAGTACAAAGTAAACCAGGAAGAAAACGATCTGCAGAGGCTGGATACCGAGCGAGGCGATGCCGTGGATGCCCGCCTGCGCGGCCATTTGCGAGCCGGCGTAAAACGCGACCAGCCCGAACCAGATGCCAAGCTGCGTGAGCGCGGCGGCGCCCACACCGAGCAGTTTGCCAACCATGAGCGATTCGGCTTTGACGCTTGAAAGCAGGATCTCGAAAATGCGCGAAGTCTTCTCCTCAACCACCGAGCGGCCCACGTTCAATCCGTAGAACGACACTGAAAAGTAGAGCAGAAACATCATGCCGTAGGCTGCCCAGAAACGCTGCTGGCCATTGGACTCGGAAGCGCTGCCATCCTTGACCTGCAGCCGCCGGATTTCGATGGTCCGCAGAAGCTTGCTGACTTCAGGCGCCGGCATGCCGCGCTGCTGCAATCGGTCGCGCAGCAGGGCATGGCTGATGGCATCCCGGATGCGGTCGCCATTCTGCAGCCGAAAGTCGCGCACGCAGCCGACCTGGTCTGAT
>CAZZXL010000030.1:0-21539 GCA_964658035.1 uncultured Acetobacteraceae bacterium | reverse complement strand
TCGGTCGAGGAACGCGAAGCATAAACGACGCTCGGCTGCGGATCACCCGCGCTTACCTGCAGCCACAGGTAGGCATCGATCTGCTTGCTGTCCACACGCTGCACCAGGGAAACAATGTCGGACTGCGTAGCCGGGGCGAGCACATCGATTTGCGTCGGCGGCTTGTCGGACTGGACCAGTTCATCCCGCACCCCGTCGGCCAGCTGGACATCATTCGAAGCAACGACGATGCGCGAATCTCCACCCATATGCATGGCGGAAAATGCACCAACACTGAAAATGCCGGCGAAGATGAGCGGTATCACTACCGTACTGATCCGAAAAGCTTTAGAGCGGACCCGTTCCAGGTATTCTCGTCGGGCAATCAGCAGGGCGCTATGCATCGGATCTGCCTCCGACAGTCTGAATAAATATTTCTTCGAGCGAAGGCTCGACCAACTCATAGCGGAGTACCTGCGCACTCTGCGTGAAGTGTTGCAGGAGGGCCTGGGGATCGGCCTGGGCATTCAATTTCAATTCGACATGGTTGCCGAAATTCCTGATTTCGTCGGCCGAGGCAGTCACCAGGGGATCGGTCAGGAAGACCGGATTGCCCTGAAACTCGAGCAGCATGCGGTTCCGTGGGTAGCGACCCTTTACGTCGCGCATCTTTCCCTGCAGCACTGCTTTACCGCCATTCACCAGGCAGATGGAATCGCACAGCTTTTCTACCTGGTCCATCCGGTGGGTTGAAAACAGGATCGCTTTGCCCTCTTTGCGAAGATCGAGCAGGGTGTCCTGCAGCAGTACTGTGTTTACTGGATCAAGGCCGGAAAAAGGCTCGTCCATGATCAGAAAGTCGGGTTCATGCAGCAGAGTCGCGATGAACTGGATCTTCTGCTGCATGCCCTTGGACAATTCTTCCGTCTTCTTATCCATGGCGTCGAGAATGGACAGCCGCTCGCACCAGTACTGTGCCCGTGTCTTCGCGACTGCTGCACTGAGTCCGCGAATCTCACCCATGAAGACCAGCTGGTCGAGCACGTTCATTTTTTTGTAGAGGCCGCGTTCTTCCGGCAGATAGCCAAGCCGGCCCAGCAGATCGCGTGAGAACGGCTTACCGAACAAGCGGACCTGCCCGGAATCCGGCATCGTGATCCCAACGATCATGCGAATGGTCGAGGTCTTGCCTGCACCATTTGGTCCGAGGAGCCCGAACATACTGCCGGCTTCAATGGTGAGTGACAAACTTTCTACGGCAATCTTCTTGCCATAGGCCTTGGATACGCGATCGACTTCCACGATCGACACTGCAGAACTGGGTGGTGCGGCGTAAGCAACTGGCGCAATTGCAGTAAGCGACACGGGCGTGCCTCCGTCTCTCTCGAGCAGTTTACCCACTGTACTGTGAGGCGTGCATAGAAAGTTGTAGTCAGGCACGCACGACGGATGGCACTTCCGGTCCTTACCCTCATGGCCCCTTCGGGCTGAGACCAGGGCTGGTACGATCGCATCTGTGCTGGAACTGGAAACATCGGTGCAGTTCGTCAAGGGAATCGGGCCGCGCTTTGCCGGATCGCTTGCTGAAAAAGGCATCCTGACCGTCGAAGACCTCCTTTATCACCTGCCCTTCCGCTACGAAGACCGCATGAACCCGCTGCCTTTTTCTGAACTAAAGGCGGGAGAAATGGCGAGCGTCATCGGCGAAGTGCGCGGATGCACGCTGCTGCGGACCCGCAGTATGCCGATTTTCGAGATGACTATCGGCCAGGGCACGCAGACGCTGAAATGCATGTGGTTCCACGGCACTTATCTCAAGGACAGGTTCAAAGTCGGCCAGATGCTGGCCTTGTATGGCAAGGCGGAGGCATCGACTTCGCGGCTGGGCAAGTTCAAGATGATCCAGCCCCAGTTTGAAATCCTGCCCGGGGAACTGGAGACAGGCGACCCGCTGCAATTGCTCGAAGTCGGCCGCATTACGCCGGTCTATGAATCGCTGGGCGGCAGCCAGCTGGCCTCGCGCTGGCAGCGACGCGTGATCTACGGCCTGCTTGAAGAATTGAAGGGCCGCATTCCAGAGACGCTGCCCCAGCGGCTGCTCTCTCGCCTGGCGCTACCGCCGCGCGAAGACGCCATCCGGCAGGCGCATTTCCCAGTCGCCGGAACACCGATGACCCTGCTGCAGTCCTCCGGAACCTTTGGGCATCGGAGACTCATCTTCGAAGAATTCTTTTATCTCGAGCTCGGTCTTGAATTAAAGCGTCGCAAGATGAAAGACCGCCAGGGCATCGCGTTCACAACAGACGCGAAGGTACGCGGGGCCATTCGCGAAGTGCTGCCATTTCATCCCACGGCGGCGCAAAAGCGCACGCTGGGCGAGATAGTCGATGACATGAAGAAGACCGGGCCGATGCGCCGCCTGCTGCAGGGCGATGTCGGCTCCGGCAAGACCATCGTGGCGCTGCAGGCCATGCTGGTCGCGATTGAAAACGGCTACCAGGCTGCGCTCATGGCGCCGACGGAGATTCTGGCTTCGCAACACTTTGTCGGGGCGCGCAAACTGCTGGAAAAGTCTTCGAAGAATTACCGGATCGTACTGTTGACCGGGTCGCTGGACGAAGACCGGAAGCGATCAACGCGGGGTAAGATCGCGCGCGGCGAGGCTGACCTGGTGATCGGTACGCACGCATTGATCGAAGAAAAAGTGGAGTTCGACAAGCTCGGCCTGGTGGTGGTCGACGAGCAGCATCGCTTCGGGGTGATGCAGCGCTTCCGGTTGATGAAGAAGCCGGGGCACGGTGAACCGGATGTCCTGGTGATGACGGCCACGCCGATCCCGCGTACGCTGGCGCTTTCGCTCTATGGCGACCTCGATCTGAGCGTGCTCGATGAACTGCCACCAGGCCGTACACCCATCGTGACCAGGCGTATTCCAGACGAGCGCGCAGACGAAGTGTGGACCTTTGTGCGCAAGCAGATCAAGCGAGGACTGCAGGCCTACGTCGTCTACCCGGTGATCGAGGGGCCGAAGGAAGACGAGCCGGAACTCGACTTCCCTCCCGACGAGTCGGTAGCAAGCGAGCAGCCGGCCGGCAAGAAGACGGCGGGCAAGACAGCGGCAAAGACGGCTGGAAGGAAAGGCGTTCCGAAGAAAGCTGTAAAGAAATCAACCGTCAATCTTTTCGAGAAACCCACCCTCAAGGCAGCGACCACCATGTACGAGGAGTTGCAGCAGGGCGCGCTCGCCGGATTGAAGCTCGGCCTGCTGCATGGCCGCCTGGATGCGGATGAAAAAGAGATCATCATGCGACGCTTTCAGCGGGGTGAGATTGACGTCCTGATCGCGACGACGGTCATTGAAGTCGGCGTCGACGTACCGAATGCCGCGGTGATGGTCATCGAACATGCCGAGCGTTTTGGCCTGGCGCAGATGCACCAGTTGCGCGGGCGGGTGGGGCGCGGTGCGGCCAGGAGCTACTGCATCCTGATGACCGGCGGCCGACCTTCGCAGCAGGCGGAAGAGCGGCTGGACGCCATGGTCCGCACGCAGAACGGCTTTGACCTGGCGGAGCTGGACCTCGCGATGCGCGGCCCGGGAGAATTTTTCGGGACCAAACAGGCCGGGCTGCCGGAGTTCCGGGTAGCCAGCCTGGTCCGCGACCGCGCACTGCTGGAACTGGCGAAGGCCGAGTCATCACGCTTTGTCGCCCGCGCCGACGAAGAAGCTTCCCTTGAAGAAAAGACCCGGGTCTGGAATCGCCTGAAGGACGCCTGGCAGCGCCGCTATGGGTTGGTGGAAGCTTAGAGCAAATTACCTGAAGGGGTAGAGCGAAGATACGATGAACACGGCCTTTTCGCCAGGAAAAGGCCAGCCTGTATCCGCCAGAAACACCAGGTAATTTGCTCCAGCAGGGCGGCAGCGATTGATCCTGGCGGACACTTCTGTCTGGATCGAGCACTTTCGTTCAGGAGTTTCTGCCTTGAGCCAGCACCTGTTGAACCGCAACATCGTCATGCATCCCTTTGTTGTCGGGGAACTGGCGCTGGGTTCTCTGCCGCAGCGGGATCAAACGCTGGCACTGCTCGACCACTTGCCAAGGCTGGGGGTTGCGAGTCTCACGGAGGTCCGGCACATGGTCGAGGCGCGGCAGTTGTACAACCGGGGCATCGGTCTGACGGATGCCTGGCTGGTGGCGTCTGTGCTCATCCATCCGGCTACCAGGCTTTGGACAAACGACAAGCGCCTGCGGGAGACAGCGGAGGGGTTGGGGATCCACGTTTGAAATTGATTGAACAAGCAAACCTCGCCCGGAGAGCGCAGCCCCACTCTCAGGCGATAGCAGCAGCGCCGAACAATTGCTCAGGCGATGAGGCTTCGTCGGCCAGGTCGCGGATCTCCAGTTCGCAGAAAGCTACCAGCAGGCGCTGTGCCTGGGGCAGGTCTATGGTTCGCTGGCAGAAACTAGTGATGGCCTGGTGTGAATTGGCCGTCAGCTCCAGACCAAGCGAAACCAGCATGACATAAATTTCCAGGGCGGCGGACCGTTCGAACTCGAAGATCACCTGCAGGATTCCCGGCGAGGGCCGGCGGTGCTTCAACAGCCATCCCCCTGCCGTCACCAGGACCAGTGGCAAGGAACGGAGCAGGTCCTGTTGATCATCGATGCTGAAGGCGCGCAGCTGCAGTCCAGCAAGCTGTTCCATCGGTTGAGCATCGGGATGGGAATCACCGCTATGGTGCATACTCCACTCATCGGACGGGTACGTCGAGACGAGAGTGACGGTGGTAAGTCAAAATGAGGGGGTGAACCTCATTCGGCAGATGCGAAAAGCGGATGCAGCTTCAGCCAACCGCGTCAGCCCATAGCCGAAGTGCGTGATCACGGGTAATAACCTACCAGACAGGACTGACATGATCGTCGGCAGCGGCATCGACCTTACCGAGATAGCGCGGATCCGCCATTCCCTCGAACGCTTTGGTGATCGCTTTTTACACCACATCTACACTGCGGGCGAAATTGCCTACTGCCAATCACGCAAAGTACGTGCTGCGGAAAGTTTCGCTGCCCGCTTTGCCGCGAAGGAAGCCGCTGCCAAAGCACTTGGCACAGGGATTGGCCGCGGGGTGATGTGGCAGGAGATCGAAATACAGCGGCAACCGGGCTACGCACCCACACTCACACTCTCCGGCCGGGCCGCCGCCTGGGCCCATCACCTGGGAGTGCAGAACATCAGCCTTTCCTTAACCCATACGTCCCAGCTGGCCATGGCGATGGTGATCATGGAGAACGGCAACTAACCGGTGGCCCTGGGGCAAATTACCTGATGCTGTGGTGTTTCTGGATGGATCCAGGTTGGCCTTTTCCTGGCGAAAAGGCCCGTGTTCATCGTATCTTCGCTCTACCCCTTTAGGTAATTTGCTCTAAGCTTCTGAAAACAAGAGGCCGCGCATTGCGAATTTCTGCAACGATTGAAGGACGATGAACATCCTAGGGAGAACGATCACGTATTTGTACCGCCAGGATGCTTTCCGCGCGCGGATCCTTCTCCGGAGAAACATGCTGGCTCTCTAGCTCTACAAAGAGAAGGCGGCATTGTTCATCTGGATTGGCTGTCCGAACGGTGACAGCACCAGGTGCTGAAGAGTACTTGCTACTCTTTGTTACTCTGGTTTGGGTTACTGGTACCGGCTTGTTCCGGGGTTTTGGAAGAGGCGCTGTGCAGGGTAGTTCAGTGTTTGAAGGAGATGTGTGCCTAGTCAACAGGAAGTGCGCTGGTCGCAGTTAAAAGTTGGTGTCCTTGTGCTGGCCGCGCTTCTGGCGCTTACGGCACTGGTTTTCCTGATGTCCGGCGACACGGGCGGATTGTTCACGGGCAAGCTCACCATCCGCTCCTACTTTGAAAACTCCTCTGGCTTGAAGGTCGGCGCGCCGGTAACTCTTGAAGGCGTGACGATAGGTAACGTCAAGGGCATCAGAATTGTGCCTGATCGCAAGCTGACGCCGGTCGAAGTGACGATGAAGCTTAGCCGCAAGTACCTTACGGCGTTGCACCAGGACACCAAGGCCAGTCTAAGTACGGTCGGTGTACTGGGCGATACGGTGGTGGACCTGGACAGCAAGCATGCTACCGGACCCGAGGCGAAGAACAATGACGAATTCGGGACGAACGAAACGCCGAACCTGTCCGACGTCATCAAGTCCAGCCAAGGCACTATCGAGCAGTTGAATACCATTCTCGCCAAAGTCGATAACCTGGTCGATGCCCTGAACACGGGCAAAGGTTCGATCGGCCAATTGATCAATAATCCTGACCTTTACAACAAAGCGGTGACGGCAGTGAATCAGCTCGGTGGTCTGGTCGATCAGATCAGCAGCGGTAAAGGTTCGATTGGCAAATTAATCTCCGACGACACTCTTTACAAGAATGCGAATGATACCGTCGCGCGTTTGAGCCACATTGCCGATCAGCTTGATGCCGGCCAGGGAACAGCGGGCAAGCTGCTGAAAGATGAAGCCCTCTACAACAATCTGAACAATACGGTCGCCCAGGCTAACCAGCTTATTTCGCAGATCAACGCAGGCCAGGGGGCCCTCGGCGTCATGGCCAAAGACCCACAGTTCGCGCAGAAGCTACAGGACACCGTTACCCGTCTGGACTCCATCCTGAACCGCGTCGATAGCGGCGAGGGCACGCTTGGTCAACTGGTCCGCAATCCTTCCCTGTACAACAACAGCGATCAGATGCTGACTGAAACGCGCGGCCTGGTGACGGCCATTCGCGAAAATCCCAAGAAATACCTGACCTTCCACGTCAAAGTCTTCTAGGTACTGGCCGTACGGGCGTAAGCGCCTGTCGGCGCGAGGGACAGGACAAGCTGGCCGGTTTGGTTGCGCTCGATCTGCTTCAGGATCAGTTTTCGGTATCGCGGGACCGTCACTTGCGTCGCCGACCCTGTGCCCGTCCGGCGAGTACGTGGTACTTATTGAAGTGCAGGCAGCAATGCCCTGCTTACCAGACGGATGCGCAACCTTCCCTGTACGAATGCTGTGGCCGCTGAGTATCGTTCAGGAGATCCATGCGTCCCTTTCAACTAGCCGCCATTGCTTTACTGGGTACGGGTATTGCCATAGCGCAAAGCTCCCTCCCCCAGCCGAAAATTCTCGCCGACACCCCCGACACCAGTGCTCCCGCAGAGCCAAAGCCGCTCACCAGTTTTGATGTCACCTCGATTGATCGCTCCGCGGACCCATGCACCGATTTCTACCAGTACGCCTGCGGCAACTGGGTAAAGAACAATCCCATACCGGGCGACCAGACCCGCTGGGGTACCTTCAACCAGCTGGCTGAGCGCAACCAGTGGCTGGAGTACAAGGAGCTTGAAGCCGCCTCGAAGCCGAGCGCGAACCGTACGCCACTCGAAGCCAAGTTCGGCGACTTCTTCGGGGCCTGCATGAACAAATCGCTGGCGGATGAACAGGGCATCAAGCCGCTCGAACCGGTACTGACAGCCATCGACCAGCTAAGCAGCAAGGGGGACATGGCTGGACTGATGGCCAGGCTGATGGTCACCCAGACTGCGTCTGCACCCGACTTCTTCGAGTTCGGCGTAGAGCAGGACCAGCTCGATTCTTCCAAGCAGATTGCCGGTATCGGGCAGGGTGGACTTGGCCTTCCTGACCGCGACTACTACCTCGCGCAGGACGCGCGACAACAGAAGATCCGCGAGCAGTATGTAGCCCACATCACTGCCATGTTCCAGCTGGCGGGCGATGCGCCGGAGAAGGCCGCGGCGGAAGCAAAAAGCGTCATGACCATCGAGACGGCTTTCGCCAAGGCATCCACCCCCCGTGTCGACCTGCGCGATCCGAAGAATGTTTATCACGTAATGACGGTCGACCAGTTCAAGACGCTGGCGCCCAACTTCGACTGGCCAGCCTACTTCAACCACGTCGGCATTCGGCCGTTCACTACGCTGAATGTCTCAACACCCGAATTCTTCAAGGCAGTGAGCGAACAGATCCAGTCGCAGGACCTTGCGGCCTGGAAGAGCTATCTGCGCTGGCATGCGCTGCACGACTCCGCTCCGTACCTGTCGTCGAATTTCGTCGACGAAAACTTTCATTTCTACAGCGAAGAACTTTCCGGGCAGAAGCAGATTACCCCGCGATGGAAGCGGTGCACGCGGCTGACCGATCACGCCCTGGGCGAGGCCGTCGGGCAGGACTGGGTCAAGAAGAACTTCCCCCCGCAGGACAAGGCCAGCATGCAGAAGCTGGTGGCGGCGCTCGATACAGCGCTGGGCGAAGATATCCAGCAACTGCCTTGGATGTCAGACGCTACCAAGAAGGAAGCCGAAGCGAAACTCGCACTGTTTCGTAACAAGATTGGTTACCCCGACCATTGGCGAGACTACTCGACCGTAAAGGTGTCGCCGGATACGTTGCTTGCCAATGTCGATTCGGCCAACTACTTCGCGGAAAAACACGAGTTCGACAAACTGGGCCAGCCGGTCGACGAAACAGAGTGGGGCATGACGCCGCCAACGGTCAATGCCTACTACGATCCGGCGATGAACGATATCAACTTCCCTGCCGGCATTCTGCAGCCGCCGTTCTATGACTACAGCAAAGACCCGGCAGTAAACTTTGGCGGCATCGGCGTAGTGATCGGCCATGAAATGACCCATGGCTTTGACGATGAAGGCAGCCAGTACGACGGCAAGGGCAATTTACGCGAGTGGCAGACGCCGGCAGACCGTAAGGCCTTTACCGAGCGGACCGATTGCGAGGTAAAGGAGTACAGCGGTTTCGAGTCAGCCCCGGGCCAGAACCTGAACGGCAAGCTGACTCTCGGCGAGAACACCGCCGACAATGGGGGTCTGCGCATCGCTTACCTGGCGTTGATGAACACGCTGCAGGCAGAGGGCAAGAAAGCGCCGTATACCGATGCCAAGATCGACGGCTATACCCCGCAGCAGCGTTTCTTCATCACGTTTGCGCAGGTCTGGTGCAGTAACCAGACGGAGCAATCGCTCCGGGTTTCGGCAAAAGTCGATCCGCATTCGCCTGGCAAGTTTCGCACCAACGGGTCGGTGCAGAACTTCGACGAGTTCGGCAAAGCCTTCAGCTGCAAGCAGGGAACGCCAATGTATCCGGCGAACTCCTGCCGCGTCTGGTAACGTAACGTAAGAGACGGTCAGCAAAGGCCCGGCTCAAGCCGGGCCTTTTGTCTGCGCAGTTTGGGGCCAGTTATGATGCCGGGCCCTAGCCGAAAGTGGCCCTAGCTTTTACAATCGTCAGGGGGAAGTTATTTCCCCTTTAGAGTTTTGCTGCAAACGCAGCCCCATGACCGCCGGCGACTGCGGTTCAGGATGAAGGAAACGCATGAAGTTGAGGAAGTTGAGCCAGGTTGTTCTGGCCGCCGCAGTCGGTATTGGTTCCAGCTTTGGTCTTACGTCGTGCGTCCAGAGCCACACCGTTGGTTATTTCTATGTAACAGGTCACCAGTACAACCAGGTGGCTGCCTACAAGATTGACAACAACACGGGCAATTTGACCGAGCAGGGTACCGCCATCGGCTCAGGCGGCGTCAATCCGATTGATGCCATCGTGGCCCAGGGCGGCAAGTTTCTTTACGTGCTGAATGCAGGCTGCGCGGATGCAACCGCTTATCCGCATGCCAAGTATCCCTGCGCTTCGGGCACGGCCGCAACCGCGGGTAACATTTCTCTTTTCACCATCGGCGGACAAGGCTTACTGACCTTCCAGGCGAGCTATTCCACGCTGAGCACCCTTTCCCACCCAGTGACCATTTCGACCGACAGCACCGGCTCGTATCTCTACGTGCTCGATCAGAATGCACCGAATACCTCGAATGTACCGACGGCGCTCCAGGCCGGCGGTGCGGTTGAAGTTTCTTCGATCAATGCCAACACCGGCCGGCTTTCGACTGTTCTGAATCAGCAGGTGAAGGACAACAACGGTTCGCAGCTGGAGTTTTTCCCGGTGGGCCAGGACCCGGTCTGGTTCAAGGTGTTCAACTCCTACCTGTTTACGCTTGACCGCAATACGGGCAGCACGGCGAATGCCTCTTACGTGAATGTCTACAGCTTAGGCACGACCGGCCAGCTGCTGGCGACGCAGAACTCTGAATTTCCTACCGGCGCAACGAACGCGGTTTACCTGAACTCGGGCGGTTCGTACCTGTACCTGCTGGATGCCGGCTTGCCCAACGATTCGGCTTCCCCGCTGTATAACGGTGCGATCTACATCTACACCATCGGCACCAGCGGCAGCTTGAATTCGGTCGTCGGCGGCGCACAGCTGCAAAGCGCTATCGGCTACACAGCCTCAGTGAATCCGACTGTTCTGACAGCCGATAGCCAGAACAAGTTCCTGTATGTCGCGAATGCCGGTCTTAACCAGGCTAATACCAGCGCAGCGAGCAACATTTCGTCCTACAACATCAACGCCACAACTGGAACGCTTCAAACCATTACCGGGACTGAAGGCGGCGCGATCAACAGCGGCGCCGGCGCCGGTCCCAAGTGCATTCTTGAAGACCCATCGAATCAGTACATCTATACAGCCAACTACAACGACAGCAACATCGTCGGAAAAATCATCAACACGCAGGCCGGTGCGCTCACTCCCTTGACCAAGGGCGCCACCATCACGAACGTGCCGGGCAATCCCACCTGGTGCGTGGCCAGCGGCACCACATTCTAAGAACACGAGACCGGTCATGGAAAGAGGTTGCGATTGTAGCCTCTTTCCTCAAACCGGCAGGCACCTTCAGCAGCGGCAAGGCAGTTGGCTACTTCGCAGTTCCAGCCGATTGCCAAACGCAGCTTTTACAATGGGGCAGGTTTTCGCCATTACACAGAACTGCTGCAAGCGCAGCACCCGCCAGCATGCCGAGATCACCGGAACGCACGGACGAAGGAAGCACATGAAGTTGAGAAATATCGGCCAGGCAGCTTGGGCCGGCGCAGTATCGGTGGGCCTGGTTCTTGGAGTGGCAGCCTGCGGCCAGGACAACACCATTGACTACCTCTTCGTCGCGAATGCGAAGAACAATCCCGGGCAGATCAATGTCTACCTGGTCGACAGTGAATCCGGCTCACTCAAGCAGATCCTCGATTCGCCCTATCCATCCGGCCAGACCAATGGCGGACGGAACCCTGTGTCGCTCGTGACTTCGCCGAACCAGCAGTTCCTGTACGCGTTGAATCACGACGACAATACCATCGTAAAGTTCGGCATCGGTACTGACGCGAAGCTCTATCCGGAGAATACCTACAACACTCCCGGCAGCGGTCCGACTTCAATGAAGATCAATGCCGCCGGTACGTATCTTTATGTCCTGGATGCCTTCCAGCCGGGTTTCAGCGCGACCCTTCCCGGCCCCGGCGCGCTGGTGGTGTATCCAATCAACTCCGATGGCACCCTCGGCACGCCAGTTGCGGATGCAGCTACCAGCACCGGTTACTATCCTGTCTGCAACAACCCGGTTGACCTGACGGTGCTGCCGAACAACAGTGGGGTGTTTGTCGTAAACGATCCGGCAAGCCAGCCGCCCAAGCTTGCCGATACGGTGGCATCTACCTTCGTGGGCGCCAATGGGACGTCGACAATCACGTACGCAGCCACCGGAGCGTGCTCCGCGGACACCGGCCAGATCTCAGCCTTTACCGTTGGCTCATCGGGCGGACTGGTCCAGGTTGCCGGCTCACCTTTCGCGGCTGGAAGCACACCCGTCGCCATTGCCAGCAGTCCAAACAGCAGCGATGTTTACGTCACGGACCTGGTTCCTGACAACCTGATTACGTTTAAGGTGATCGCCAACAATGGTCTGAGTGAAGTTGCCACGTTGCCGATCGTAGGCGGCGGCGGACCTGATGCTCTTACCATCGACGCAGCCGGGCAATACCTGTATGTCGCCAACTACGACGCGAACAATGTCAGCAGTTTTGTGCTCGACGCCACGGGCCTGCCGACGGCTACCGCGGGCGGCGGGACCTTTGGCGTGTCCACTGCGCCGACCTACGTCTTCATCGAGCCGTCTGCGCGCAAGTATCTTTATACCTCTGACTTTATCGACAGCACGGTGTATGCCACGCTGATCAATTCACAGTCAGGGACGCTTTCTGCCGTAGAGCATACGCCTTTCGCCTCAGCCGGGTATCCGACTGCCATTGCTGCCATCGTTCATGGCAAGGCACTGACCAATTGACCTGTTGTGGCGGGCAGGGGGAGCGCTCTGGCCGAAAGCCGGGGCAGCTTTTACAATGAGGCAGGATTTCCAATCATTACAGAACTGCTGCGAGCGCAGCCCCTACGCTGGACGGACCATCGGAACGCGAGGACGAAGGAAGCACATGAAGTTTAGATCTATCGGCCAGGCGGTATGGGCCGGCGCAGTATCAGCGGGGCTGGTGTTGGGAATCGCAGCCTGCGGCCAGACCAGTACTCTCGATTACCTCTTCGTCTCCAATTCGAAGAACAGCCCGGGGCAGATCAGCGTTTACCTGGTGGACAGCAAGTCCGGCGTGCTCACCCAGGCTTCCGGGTCGCCCTACACCACGGGCAAGAACCCGGTATCGCTGGCGACCTCTCCCAATGAGGAATTCCTGTACGTCGTGAATCACGACGATAACACCATTGTTTCCTATTCCATCGGCTCGGACGCCACCCTGAAGCAGGCGAACAGCTACACCACCCCGGGCAACAGTCCGACGTCGGTCAAAATCAATACTGCCGGAACGTACCTTTACGTTACGGACGCCTTCCAGGCTGGTTTCAGCGCGACTACGCCCGGGCCGGGCGCTGTGGTCGCTTATCCCATTGCTACGGATGGCAGCCTGGGGAAGCCGGTCAGCTATCCAACCTGCAATAACCCGGTCGACCTGACGGTGCTGGCGAATGGCGGCGAAGTGTATGTGGTGAATGATCCCGCCGGACAGCCGCCCAAGTTTGCCAATAGTGGTACCAACAGCGTCACCTATACCGCTTCAGGCGCCTGCACTGCGGACAGCGGTCAGATTTCTGCCTTCGCCGTCAACTCGTCCGGCGCGCTTACAACCGTGCCAGGATCACCCTTTCTGGCCGGGACGACGCCGGTAGCTATCGCCAGCGATCCCACTGACCGCTATGTCTACGTCACTGACCTGACGGTCAACCAGCTCCTTGCTTTCGGTACCGCCTCCAATGGCTCCCTGACAGCGCTCAACAATGGCCCGTTTGCCACTGGAGCCTATCCGGATGCTGTAACGGTCGACCCGCGCGGCCTGTATATCTATGTAGCCAATTACAACGCCAGCGGCGGCACCCTGAGCGCTTACGCCATCAACCAGTCCACCGGTGTGCCAAGCTCTATCTCGGGCAGCGGCAGCTATGGCGTCAGTACCGGTCCAACCTACGTGATCGTTGAGCCAAACGGCGGCAAGTATCTGTATAGCGCGGGCTTCATCGACAACACCATCTACGGCACGACGTTGAATGCAAATACCGGCGTCCTGGGAGCTTTGCAGAATGATCCCTACCCGGCAGTCGGTCAGCCGACCTCAATGGCAGCCGTAACCCATGGTCAACATCCCACCGAGGTGCTGCCGCAGTACTAAGCAGCTTCCGTAGAAACGATCAAAGCCCGCCACTCCGGCGGGCTTTGATCGTTCTACACCCTCTAGAACTGCAGCCGTCGCTTGATCCAGGCCTGGCCTGGACGCTCGATGAGTCGCACCGTGAGCAGCGCGGCAGCCACCAGCAGCGCATAGGAAAGCCATGGGTCGAACTTCGCCAGACCGGTGCGGTCGAGAATTTTGGAATTGTGGATCAGGTTCCAGAGATTGAAGTGCAGGATATACAGGCAGTAGCTGGCGTCGCCGATGATCAGCAGCGGCCAGATGCTGAAGATGCGGGTCAGCAGATTGCTCCCTGCCAGTCCAATCACGATCGCGGCGAAAAGTGGCATCAGCAAACCATCATGCAGATACACGTAGGGCATGCGGTCGCCAAAATACAGGATGGTATAGACCGATGCAAAGCCAAGTAGTCCGAGGACAACACGCTTGCGACTCTTGTCCGGCAGCAGGTTGTTGAGGCTCGCCAGTGCCATGCCAAACAGGAAGGACGGCACATGCTGGATCGGGCCGAATTTCAGCGCGCGCAGCCAGAAGCCGGCCGAGTAGCGGCCAATGACCGGTTCGCCATCAGGCTTCAGGATGAAGTACACCGTCGGCAGGATCAGCCCGAGCATCCAGAAGCCGCCAAGGCAGAACAGTGTGCCCCGCAGCGTGGCGAGCCGATCTCGCAGTGCGCCCCAGGTAATAAGCATGGGGAAGAGTGCGTAAAAGAGGAGGTCGGTCGTCAGTGTCCACGCCGGCGTGTTCCAGAAGGTGGAGAGCATCGGGTCCCAGCCCTGCAGCAGCAGCGGCGTCAACACCATGCCGGTGATAAAGTGCCCACGGGTCTGCGCGTGATACTCATCCATCAACATACCCAGCGAGACAACCAGGCTGAAGATGTACACGGGATATATGCGTGAAAAACGCGCTACCCAGAATTTGCGCGCATCCATTTTGCCCGCGTCGGCGCGCTCGCGGTAGTTATACGAAAGCACAAAGCCTGACAACAACAGAAAAAAGCTGACCGAGACATAGCCGTTATCGACAACTGGCGCCAAGGGGCCGAAGTTTTTCGGGTCAGAGAAGTGGAAGAAGACAATGTTGAGCGCGGCGATGGCGCGCATGCCGGTCAGTGCCGGCAGCATGGACTTGCGCTGCGCCGGTGTCTGGATGCCGTCCATCTCCGGTACGGCCAGCGGTGCATGCGTTTTTGCGATGGAAGAGGGCTTCACCGGGGTTTATCGCGCTGCACGATCGAGGATGAGAATCGAAGATGGCAAATGCAGGTCCCTCCGCTGCGCTGCGCTTTGGTCGGGATGATGATCGGAAGCGCATTTGGGAGCGGCGGCCCGAGCAGTTTGGCCCCGGCCGGCTCGATCAACTTCACACTCTTCCGCAGTCCCGCCGAATTCACGCCTAACCTGTGACGAGCGAGCCGATCTTTTCGCCGGCGGCGACACGCACAATGTTCCCTGGCGTATTCATGTTGAAGATGATCATCGGCATGGCATTGTCCTTGCACAGGCTGACAGCGGTCATGTCCATGACCTTCAGGCTCTTCTGCAGAATGTCCATGTACGTCAACTCTTCAAACTTGATGGCGTCCTTGTTGGTGACAGGATCAGAATCGTAGATGCCATCGACCTTGGTGGCCTTCATCAGCACATCGGCCTTGATCTCCATGGCGCGCAGGGAGGCTGCCGTGTCGGTTGAGAAAAAGGGATTGCCGGTGCCCGCTGCGAAGATCACGACGCGGCCTTTTTCCAGGTGACGGATGGCGCGGCGGCGGATATAGGGCTCGGCTACCTGGTTCATCTCAATAGCAGACATGACGCGGCTGTGCACGCCGGCCTTTTCGAGCGAATCCTGCAGCGCCAGTGAATTGATGACGGTGCCGAGCATGCCCATATGATCAGCCGCGACGCGGTCCATGTCCTTGGCCTGTTCAGCGACGCCACGAAAGAAGTTACCGCCGCCGACGACCAGGGCAACTTCAATGCCCATCTTCAGGACTTCCGCGATTTCTTCTGAAATGGCGCGGGTGACGTCAACGTCCACACCGAAGCCACGGCCGGCGGCGAGAGCCTCACCGGAAAGTTTGAGCAGAATGCGTTTGTACATGCTTTGTGAAGTATACCGGCAGACCGTTCACGGCGGTGACGTTTCGCCACGGGAGGCGTGACCGTCGCGGATGACTGGCTTACAGGCCGTTGGATGCACGGCTGTGTTCGGTTGGCCTTGGCTCGTTCAACGCGCAGCGGCGCCGACAGAACATCTTGTGGTGCAGATTAAGTCTGCGGCGTTCTGGCAGAAGTTGACAGCATTAACTTCAGTGATCATGCAATACCTTTTCTACCGTATGGATCAACACGATGATAGCTGGACAGCATAGAGCAGACGCATTGGCGGGTCGCCCTCGAGTTGCTTCGCCGATCGACTGCTTCTCTTTCCCCGCACAGGTTTTGACATACCAAATCATTCGCCGGAATTTCACGTGTGCGTAACACTTGCCGCTGCCGCCATGGCAAATACTCGCGGTGAGGCCACTCATGAAGACGAAGCAAAACCTGTTGGCGGCAGCAACCGCAGCATGCACTCTCATGCTGACGATGCAGTCCGCACCTGCGTCCGGCGAAAGCCGGGTCGGATCGAAAAACATCAAGCACGTTGTGCTGCTGAGTATCGACGGCATGCACGCAGTCGACTTCTACAACTGCAGCCATGGCATTGCCGGCGTCAACGGCGGCGATCCCTATTGCCCGAACATGGCCGCACTCAGCCGTACTGCCATCAACTACACCGGCACCACCACGCCCAAACCATCTGATTCTTTCCCCGGCATGGCTGCGCTCATCACCGGAGGCACGCCGAAGACGACCGGCATCTACTACGACGTAGCCTTTGATCGTTCGCTGGATGCGCCCGCAAAAACTACCGGTACCGGTCTCGCTGCCGGCTCCTGCACGCCCTACACCGTCCCCAACGGCACCACGATAGACAACGACCAGGGCATCGACCTGGATGACACCAAGTTGAATGGCGGCGCCACCGGCGCAGGGTTGACAGAGGGCAGCGAGCGGTCCATTGACCCGCTCAAGCTTTCCCGCAACCCAGCTACCGGCTGCGCTCCCGTGTACCCGTGGAACTTCATCCGCACCAACACCATCTTCGGCGTGGTGCATGCTGCCGGCGGCTACACCGCATGGATCGACAAGCATCCTTCCTACGCATTTATCAATGGACCTGGCACCGGCCATAGCGTGAATGACCTCTATACGCCGGAAGTCGATTCAGCTGTCGTAGCGCTCCCGGGCGTCGTCACGGTAGACGGCGATTCCTGCGCCACCATCCGCGACACCACCGGTGACCTCTCGGAATGGACACACAGTTTCAAGAACATCCAGTGCTACGACGAACTGCATGTGCGGGCATTGCTTAACCAGATTGGCGGCAAGACGCATGATGGCGCACCCGCGAAGGTACCCGTACTTTTCGGCATGAACTACCAGTCAGTCTTCGTCGGCCAGGCGCTCTATGAGCCCAGCGTCGGCCGGGGCGGGTACCGGAACGCAGCGGCTCTGCCCAGCGAAGAACTCCTCAACGAAATTGAGTATGTCGACACGTCGATCGGCGAGATCGTCAACGCGCTGAAAGATGCCGGCATCTACGACGACACCCTGCTCATCGTTACCGCCAAGCATGGTGAATCGCCCATTGATCCCACGCGCTATGTGGGCAATGGAAACAACACGCCGGCAACGCTGCTGGGCAATGCCATTCCCTTCTCCGAGTCACCGCTGAATCCGAACGGGATCGGTGCCACCGAAGATGATGTTTCCGTACTGTGGCTGAAGAAGGGCGCGAGCGTGGATGCGGCGGTCGACGTGCTTGAAAAGAATGCTGCGAAGATCGGCCTGGGCGAAATTCTGTATGGACCGACACTCGCTCCAAATTATGGCATCGGCGGGCTTGATCCAGGCCAGGACCCGCGCACCCCGGACATCATCGTCACCCCGAATGTCGGCGTCACGTATACCGGAAGCGCCACGACCATTGAAGACCACGGCGGCTTCGGCCACGACGATACCAACGTGATGATGCTGCTTGAAAATCCGGGCTTCACCGGCAGGACCGTCACGACAGATGTCGCGACTATGCAGATCGCACCCACCATCCTCGAAGCTCTCGGCCTGTCTCCAAGTGACCTGGCATCGGTCAGACTGGAAGGCACGACCGCTTTGCCTGAAGTCACTGCGCAGTTGGAAAAATAGCATTTCGCAAATCAAAAAAAGGGACCCCTTCGCCGGGTCCCTTTTTCATTGCCGTTTCCCGCGTGCTTACCGCTTGGCAACCGGCGCGTAGATCAAGCCGCCCTGACTCCACAACGCATTCAGCCCTCGTGGAATCTGCAAGGGCGAGCCGCTTCCCAGGTCCCGCTCATACATCTCACCGTAGTTGCCTGCACTCTTCACTGCACGCACAGCCCAGTCAGCATCCAGGCCGAGCGTCGTTCCCATGCCGCTGCTTCTGCTGAAGTAAAGCTGTATTGCCGGATCAGCAGTCTGTTCCCGCTGCTGGTCAACATTCGCGGCAGTCACGCGGCTCTCTTCTGCCTGGATCAGCGCAGCAATGGTCCAGTTCACAACGGCCGCCCATGGTGCATCGTCTGAGCGATACGCAACCGCCAGCGGATCTTTGGTAATTACCTGCGGCAGCAGGGCAAACTCCTTAGCGCGGCCATTGAAACGCGCACGCGTATTCGCAAGCTGCGTGATATCCGTCGTCATGGCGGCACAGTTCGCGGTATACATCGCCGCTTCCATTTCTCCCTGTTCTTCAAAAGGAAAGGGAAAGAACTTGATCTTTTCACGCGAGCCATAAAGCGGCAGATAGACAGCGTTCGTAGTCTCGTCGATAAAGCAGACCTTCTTACTCTCAAGCTGCTTTACATCTGTAATGCCGGAAGCTTGATTGACCAGGAAACCCTGCCCGTCAAAGAAAACGACAGGCGAAAATCCTACGTGAAAGACACTCGTGTTCGTGAAGCTGGGAGTCGCACTGGCGACCACTTCGATCTTGCCATCATTCAAAGCCTTAATGGCGGTCGGCTCGTCGGGATAGGTCGCAAAAATCACTTTGCCCTTCTCGCCGAGCACTGCGGCTGCTAATGCCTTGCAGAGATCGCGATCAAGGGCCGCGCGGTTTCCATGCGTATCGGCCTTGGAGTAATCCTCTTCTTCGCGAATCACCCCGCAGGTAAGCGTGCCGGTGGCCTTGACTGTTTCAAGCACCGCCTGCGACGTCGGCATCGCGGCTCCTGTTGCATAGATGGGTAGCAGTGAAACGGTTAGCAGAAGCACTGCCCTGAGGTAACAATGACTCATGAAGAAACTCTCCGACTGACTGATACACAATAAATAAGTCAGGGGCGGTGGTTGCCGCGCCCTGACTTAGTACAACGTTTGAAACTTTATTCCTTCGCAAGCAATGAACGAAGTCAGCGAACTAGGGAGTCCATGTTCCTGAAGTAGGAATGCCGGGATTGGTGCTGGGCCGTGGGTTAAAGTCGGCTGGCGCAGGATCGATCACGGTTCCATCCCTGCCAGTATCCGTCGGCGTGATGCCAAGGATCCGGCATCCTTCCCCTTCGAACTGCGGCAGGACCGTGGTCTGGCTGGTCGGGATCATGGCGTAAGCAGCTTCAAGCGGAGCTTCCTTGCCAAGCAGACGATTGTTATCGAAGGCGCTGAACAGATTCCCTACTCCGGCAACACCATCATCGGCCGGGCCCAGGTTCTTCTGTCCAAGTTCCTTCTCTCCCAGCTTGCGGGCGGCCGCTTCATCCGGCAGGTCGGCCAAAGGCGTCAGGTTATACAGCTTATCGATAAACTTGATGATCGAGCTGTGCTCCGTCCGCTCATGCGAGACCGCATGCGCAACAGAGTACGGCGAGATCACGATCGTCGGAATGCGCGGACCCTGATCCAGGGGATTGCCTTCCGGATCCTGTGAGCGGACGATCGGCTGCGTATGGTCATACTCGCCATCCGTTTCGTCATAGGTGATGATGATTGCGCTGTCTTTCCAGTAGGGACTGCTGGCAATCGCATTCACTTCATCCGCCACCAGGGCCGAGCTGATCTGCAGATCGGAGTAGCCGGGGTGATCGTCGTTGCCGGCGAAATCCGCCTGCACTGTCGGATTCGGATCAAGTGGCTTCAGTCCATCCAGGTTGCCGTAGCCGCCGCGTACGTAGAACACGCCGCCGGCTGTGGGCAGACTCTTCGCCTTTACCGCTGAGAAGAAATCACCCAGGCCCTTCAAATGCGCCTTCGTCTCGACCGGATTGTTTGCTTCGTAGCCGAAGTACTGCGGCGCGTTGTGGTGAGCAATGTAATCGTAGTGGGTATCAGTCCCGCGCGGATCGGTAGGCTCGTGGTCATAGCCTTCCTGGTACCACGCCCAGTTCACCGGCTTGTTCTTGTCGCCGGCAATTTTCTCGATGTCGCTCTGGACATCAGCCAGGTCGGCGCCCACATTGTTGTCATAGGCAGTTGTGTCATAGATCTTTGAACCCATGAACGACAGGCCAAGCGAAGCGTACGTCAGGTTCGACGCAGGATTGGCACTAACGCCGCCAGGATTATCGACCGGCTGCTTTTCTTTGGCCGGGGTAAACACATCCAGCGAGGAGCCCCAGAACGGCTGAGGATCAGCGACGACCGGCAGTGCCGAGCCGTTGTTGACATAAAGGCTGCTCTGCTCAGGATGCTCGACCCACTGCGTCTTGCCGGACTGGCCGGAGAACATGCCCAGAGCGTTCGGCGTTGAAGGTCCGATCACGGTGTCAAAAAAGTTGTCGAACAGCGTAAAGCGGTCTGCATAGTTCCATAGGATCGGGGCCTGATCGCAGTCCACGTGACCCAGCACCAGTTCAGCGGTCTGCTTTTGCGCCAGCGTCGGATGCGTCGTCGGCGCCAGGTGAGTGGTGGAGCTTACGATCGCACCGTTTAACGTGGTCAGGCCTTCTGCGTTCAGTGCGTAACGATCATTGTGTGGAATGTTCTTCGCATCCACATCCAGGTCATTATCAATGCCGGCATGCGAGTGGTCGACGGAAGCGGTGTCCGCCGGGTAAATCGGCACACTAGCTCCGGTATTGGTCGCCGTTACAGTCGTCGGAATCTTGAAGGGCGAGATGGTAGAGACAGTTCCATCTATGTTGACGATTGGCTGATCGAAGCCCGGGGTCTTTGAAGCTGGCTGCGAGAACAGGCCGTTTGCTCCGGGATAAGTGCCGAAGTAGAAATCAAAGGAACGGTTCTCCTGGAAGAGAACGAAAACATACTTTACTTTCTTGCGGAGCAGCTCCAGCTTCTGCGCGTCGGTAAGCCTTGCTTCTGCCTCGGGTTGCAAAACATGTTTTGCAACTTCATCGCTCGACCTTGGGGCGAGCACAAGCGTTTTTTCAGAAACGGTTCCAGCATCCTCTGCGATGAGAAAGCCGGGCTGCATCACCGCGATTAACGCGAGTGCGGCACAGCCTTTGCGCCAGTTCATATTCATTGCGAGATCCTTTTCATTTTGCGTGTCGTAAATGGCCAGCCAACGATGGGAAGTTGTCGTGTCAGGCGCGGGCGCTCGACACTTCACTTCTAAGGGAGGTGTTCATCGCAATGCTGCAACAGCAGGAGCCGTCTCTACGTTAAATTTCGGTTACTCCGCAGGCTTGCTCGCCTCATCAAAAAAGAGGACCTGCTTTGCCAAAGGAGAATTTTCGGGGTTTCGGGAGAAACAAGAAGGCTGACGCCCTCGATGGCGTGGTCGCCGGCAGCTGAATGAAAGGAGGGTTTATTGGGAGCGAAGAGCATCAACGCGATGGTGGGCGCTGCAGGATTCGAACCTGCGACTTCCACCGTGTGAAGGTGGCACT